>NZ_JAESKI010000018.1:0-2536 GCF_017892065.1 Staphylococcus sp. GDY8P120P
AAAAAAGAAAGTTCTTAAAGGTTTTATACTTTTGGTCGTAGAGCACACGGTTTAACGACTTAATTACGAAGTAAATAAGTCTAGTGTGTTAGACTTTAATGTTTTTTTAAGGCATTAGTGTATTTAAGCGTCAGAGCATGGCTTTATGCCGAGAAAACTATTGGTTGGAATGGCGTGTGTGTTAGCCAAAGCTTTGGCGAGTTGGTTGGGGGTTTCATGGGATTAATCCCATGAAAGTACCAACTCAACAACACACTAACGCCTGTTGGTTCCAACCAATAGGAAATTGGAATAAGCAATTAGTATAATGAGAGTATAATGTTGGTATAACGTTAGTATAATGATGCTTTTTTTCATTATATTTTTTATGTACTTTAAACCTGCACGCTTATGTGAATTAGAAAAAGCTTAATCGCATTTCATAGATTGACCTCCCAATAACTACGTGGTGTTATTGGGAGGTCAATCTATTTCATTTGCGTTAAGCTTTTGATCTACATTAAGCGTGCAGGTTTTTTGTCTATTTGTAGACGATTTTATGTTATACTAGTCCTTGAAAGAATAATAATCAGATAATGCATTTTCTTGTTTTTCATTTGCCTCTTGCTCAAAGTTCCCAAATTCGAGTAAGAGGTATTTTTGTTTTTGGTCGTCGCCTCTCATTAGTAGTTCAGGGTTTAACATTAATACTCCAGTTTTTCTTTTTATAATATTTCCTTCTTCTAAGATTTTAAGTGTTGTTATTACTGTTTGTAGACTTGTTCCTGTAGCTTTTGCTATTTCTCTTGTTGTAGCTATCATTGTATTGTTACTTAAGTGGACATTATCTAGGATATAGTTAACGATTTTAAGTTTTTTTCCGCCAATCATATCTAACATACTTATTAATTGCACTATATATGCCTTTACGAAGTTACCAGACGTTTGTTTACGGTATAACTTGTCTACCTCTATGACTTCTCCACTTTCTTCGTCTATGAGCCTCTGAGAGCCTTTATAGACTGTTCCATATCTTTCTTTCATCTTTTTCTCACTCCTTATTTTAAACTATTCTAACTATATCATAACTGTTCTAAAAAAAAAAGAACATTTGTTAAAAGAAATTAGAACAAAATGAGTGAAAAATTAGAACAAACAAATTCCTTATAAACCTTATCATCTCAACCTATATTAAGATTTTACCTAGTTGAATCTTCTTTTCTATATAAAGCGTCGGAGCATATCAGGGGGTTATCTAACGTAAATGCTACCCTTCGGCTCGCTTTCGCTCGGCATTGACGTCAGATACTGCACCCCCTGAACCCCCATGCTCCAACAGCAAAAAGGAAACTTTTTGCTGCTTTTCCGACGCTTATTCGCTTCGCTCATATTTATATAGAAAAGAAGTGAATGCGCAAAAGACATAATCGATTCACAAAAAATAGGTACACGAAAAACAAGTTAAGGGATGCAGTTTATGCATCCCTTAACTTACTTATTAAATAATTTATAGCTATTGAAAAGAGATAAGAATTGTTCAAAGCTAATATTGTTTAAATCGTCAATTCCTGCATGTTTTAAGGAATTGTTAAATTGATTTTTTGTAAATATTTTCTTGTATTCTTTGTTAACCCATTTCATAACGAAATAATTATACTTCTGTTTATCTTTGTGTGATATTCTTGATTTTTTTCTATTTAATCTGATAAGTGAGCTATTCACTTTAGGTTTAGGATGAAAATATTCTCTTGGAACCATACTTAATATAGAAATATCAACTTCTGCCATTAAAAATAATGCCAATGAGCGTTTTGTATTTAATAATCTTTTAGCAAACCCGTATTCCACGATTAAATAAATCTCATCAGCTATACTATCAAAAACAATTTTGCGTATTATATCCGTACTTATGTTATAAGGTATATTACCAAATATTTTATAGGATTGGTTTTTAGGAAATTTAAACTGCAATATATCCTTGTTTAAAACTTGGAAATTATCGTGATCAACAAGTTTATTTTCTGTAGTTTTGCATAATTTATGGTCTATTTCAATGGCAGTTACGAAATTACACCTCTGTACTAATTCAAGGGTAAAATGCCCTTTTCCTGAGCCGATTTCAAAGATATTATCATGTTCATTTAATCTTATATTTGTCATTATTTTATCTATATTATGTTTTGAAGTAATAAAGTTTTGACTGTGTTTTATATTTTTCTCGTTCATTATAATCCTCTTTAATTTTGAAGTAATAAAGTTTTGACTGTGTTTTATATTTTTCTCGTTCATTATAACCCTCTTTAATTTGGTTATAATGAATTTTGCTTATTAACGATTCATTATAACCACTTATTTTTTGTTTGGTTGATAATGAACTGTGCTGATTACAAAAATACTAAAAATGCCCATATTTTTTCCTCCTTATAAAATTAGTATAATTATAGCACGAGCTCTGATAAATATGAACATGATGAGTGATCGTTAAATTTATACTGCAATCTGATGCGATTATTGAATAAAAGATATGAGAGATTTATTTCTTTTTTTACAAGAAAAA
>NZ_JAESKI010000019.1:0-40101 GCF_017892065.1 Staphylococcus sp. GDY8P120P
AGCTAGATCAGGAAACAATGGTCATAGTTGGTATAATTTATTATTTTGGGGAGTCTATGGTCTGCCTCAAAATAAAGAAGCCAATTTATCGAGTATAAGACTATATGACTTATTAAAAAATTTAACTAAAATGAACTTTAACGAATTAAAGGAACTTTATGAAGATGGAAAGAGTGGATTATCTTTATATAGCTTTAATAAATATGTAAAAACAGGTGAAAAACCAGTTTATATTGGTATAAATGACGGTACACATCGCATCATATTAGCAAAAGTATTAGGTATTAACTATGTAACAAGCAAAAAAGTCTATGTGTATGAATATAATCCAGAAAAACACAGAATATATGAAGATTTAATATTAATATTAGAAAAATTACAATCATTCTTAAAAACTAGCAAGGCCTTTAAGTTGTCTGATGATGGGGAATTTTTAAAAATAAACGCTAAAACATTTACTTACATGGGCGTACTATTTGAAGATATTAACCCTTACACATTTAATAAAAATGCTTATGAATATATAGAGCATATTGAAATATTGAATAAATATTATTCAATACTCAAAGAAATTGAAGAAGATTACAATAAACAGATTAATATTTATAAATATATCCCCAAAAAAATATTAAACTTTATGTCATTAGCTCATAAAGATATATATTTAGAAGAAATCGAAGATTACAAAAATAATCTACTTAAAAAGGTTAAAATATTGAAAGCACTTGATGAATAAAGCAGTTGAATAGTAACACATGTGTAAGTTACACAAATATAAATTACACATGTGTAAAATAAGCCCATATACAAACATACTGTATAAGGGCTTCTTAATTTTAAATTTATGAAACATTGAATTCCTCGTTTAACCAACCAATCGCTTTATTGTAATTTCTAAATTCTTCACACCAGCAATCATTTGTAGAATTATCTATACATAAATAAGTTTTATCAAGTGTTATTAAATACTTTCCACTCCACTTTTTATAGTCGCTTGATTTTAATATAAGTTGTCGAACACCTTTTTCATATTTTCCATCAATTTGATATATTTTACTATTAACCATTTTGAATTTAAAATCTTTATATTTAGTGTCTAGTAATTGTAATAAATGATTATATGAATATGAGTGTTTATTCATCTTAACCCCTCCATCTTAAATTTAGTTTTAAATGTGAATGATGCGTGTGCTAAATACATATCACATTCAATCTTCATCATAGATTGTATTATTAAGTTTTATGGTATGAGCATCATTTAAATCATTTTCAATAATTAAAAATTCTGTTTGACCATCATGTAATACTTCATAGTGCGTATCAAGCTCGGAACCATAATATCTAAAATCATCATCAATTACCGCGTACAACTTTTCTTTATCATCATATGTTCCAATAAAATTGAATTGTGGTATTTCCTCGTCAGTTCTTGTTATTAGTGTATATAATTCATTTTTCATTTTTATGACCTCCTGAAATTTTTCTTTTAGAAATTATTTATTTTTGCTGTGTTGTGAAGCCACTGCAACAAGCCGTCACGTTGAGGTTGCAAGGGTTCAAGCAATAAAAGTTTTTAGACTGGCCGTATGGCCACAAATAAAAAGTTTTTTGCCCCTTGCAAGATCACGTAGGCTTGTTAAAAGCACAATCTTTGATTGTGCGTGTGAGCGTATCAACACAAAAAAATAAATTCTAAAAAATGGCAATAAAGGGAAAGTGAAACTTCACTTTCCCTCCATTTCTGAATTTATTTTTTAAATGTGAATGTGATGTGTGTGCGTTATGCACATCACATTCACTCCTTTTGGTTTCGGCTTTATTTTTGGCCGACTTATGGCAAAAACAAAGCCCCCGATTTTTCGAGGGATTTAATATTATTCTGGCGATGAAGCTATGAATCTATCTTCGCCATATACTAAAGCTAGAATACTGCCGTTATCCCAATTTACATGGATTTGACCAATATCATCAACACCAGTGATTGTACCTTTATCACCTTTTTTCAAATTACAAAAATCATCATTAATACTAATTAACTCAACTCTCAATCCATCAACATAATGTTCTTTTAATCTTTGAATTTGTTTATCTTTATTCATTATAAGACCTCCAATATAAAATTTAATACATTCAAACATGTAAGGAATAATAATAAAATAAATATGAGCTTGTTGTAATTTTTCATTTTAAACCTCCTATGTTATAATAGAAGAAAGAGAGTAGGGGGTGCGAACCCCTACTTGAAGAACTAAAATACTTTCCCAAGTATCTGTAAGATTGTATAAGCTATGTTAAGGTACAGTAATACCAAATTAGCTTTTACAGTCTTATTTTTTTGTTCTTCTTCCTTTCTCTGTTTTCTTTTCACTAATATCACCCCCTTTCAAGATTGATATTATTTTTTGAAAGATTTAGTACATTGGTATATTTGAAAACTCATGACATAAAAACCAATTGTTATTATGAGTATTACTAAACAAATCATCTTAACCCCTCCTGAAAATTTTTCTTTTAGAAATTATTTATTTTTGCTGTGTTGTGAAGCCACTGCAACAAGCCGTTACGTTGAGGTTGCAAGGGTTCAAGCAATAAAAGTTTTTAGACTGGCCGTATGGCCACAAATAAAAAGTTTTTTGCCCCTTGCAAAATCACGTAGGCTTGTTAAAAGCACAATCTCTGATTGTGCGTGTGAGCGTATCAACACAAAAAAATAAATTCTAAAAAAATGGAAATAAAGGGAAAGTGAATCCTCACTTTCCCTCCATTTTTGAATTTCATTTTTAATGTGAGTGTGGTGTGTGTGCGCTATGCACACCACACTCACTCCTTTTGGTTTGGCTTTGTTTTTGGCCGACTTATGCCAAAAGCAAAGCCCCCGATTTTTTCGAGGGCTAATTTTTTAATATTCATATGAATGGTAATATTCTAACTGCTTATTATATAGTTCTTCGTCAAGAAAATTATGAATATAATCACTTTCAATAAAATATTCGGCCATACTCTCTAAGTAGTTTTCATCTTCTATACCTGTTTCAAAAGAAAATACTGCTTTTAGTGTTTCTTTATAATCTAATTTTTTCATTTCCATCAACAAATCTTTATAGTCTTTCTCTTTAACTGAATCATCAAGCATTTGTTCAATCTCTCTAGCTTCATTAATCCAGTTAGCTGCACCTCGAAAATCTAAATATGAATCAGTGAAATAATCATTGCCAGTATTTTCAATAGCTGTATAATATGGAAAATTATCAGATTTGATGATATATGTTCCAATCCATTCTTCTAAATTATTTTTTAGTTCATCTGTTAAAGAGAAGTTTCCATTCAAATCGTAAATAAAATATATCTTTTCGTTAACTGAAATAGATGTTTCTTCGACCAATTGATTATCAAAATAGCTTATAAGTAAATTATTCATAAGTAAAACCTCCTGAAATTTTTTCTTTTAGAAATTATTTATTTTTGCTGTGTTGTAGAGCCACTGCAACAAGCCGTTACGATGATCTTACAAGGGTTCAAGCAATAAAAGTTTTTAGACTGGCCGCATGGCCACAAATAAAAAGTTTTTTGCCCCTTGTAAGATTGAGTAGGCTTGTTAAAAGCACAATCTTTGATTGTGCGTGTGAGCGTATCAACACAAAAAAATAAATTCTAAAAAATGGAAATAAAGGGAAAGTGAAACCTCACTTTCCCTCCATTTTGAATTTCATTTTTAATGTGAATGTGGTGTGTGTGCGTTATGCACACCACATTCACTCCTTTTGGTTTGGCTTTGTTTTTGGTCGACTTATGCCAAAAGCAAAGCCCCCGATTTTTTCGAGGGCTTTATTAATATTTATTGATTTTTAGAAATTTCTTCCCAAAATTCATCAACATCTATTTTCACTGAAATCATATCCTCAAAATCTATACATTCAGTCATTTCTACAATATCTTCCCAATTATTATAATCGACACATTCAGTATAATAATCTTCACTACAACTTAAAGTTTTGATTAATCTATTATTCTTTAAATCTAAGGATACTTGAATATCAAATTGGTCATCTTCGCCTAAATTTGTAAAGGCTATGGGACATATTAAATCTTTATCAAATATTTCTTCATTTTCATCATAATCATGGCCGTATTCTGCCATACAATAAAGTTTAATATTTTCACATATTGCCAAATAACTTTCATTTTTATTAATTCTTTTTACGTTTAACATATTAACCACTCCTGAAATTTTTTCTTTTAGAAATTATTTATTTTTGCTGTGTTGTGAAGCCACTGCAACAAGCCGTTACGTTGAGGTTGCAAGGGTTCAAGCAATAAAAGTTTTTAGACTGGCCGTATGGCCACAAATAAAAAGTTTTTTGCCCCTTGCAAGATCAAGTAGGCTTGTTAAAAGCACAATCTTTGATTGTGCGTGTGAGCGTATCAACACAAAAAAATAAATTCTAAAAAATGAAATAAAGGGAAAGTGAAACCTCACTTTCCCTCCATTTTTGAATTTAATTTTAAATGTGAATGTGATATGTGTGCGTTATGCACATCACATTCACTCCTTATGGTTTCGGCTTTGTTTTTGGCCGACTTATGCCAAAAGCAAAGCCCCCGAATTTTCGAGGGCATTTATATGATTATTTTTAACCTATACTACTTAGATTTACTATTATCTCATTTTCTGTAAATTCAAATTCTTCATTATAAATTTTTTGTAAATCAGTCAACGCTTCTAATTGTTCATATCTAAAATCATTTATCTTATTCGCACATGTCATTAAATCTTTTAGGTAATAATCCTTTTCAAATAGTAGTTGTTCTGCACAATAATCCTTATATACTCTATCAATTTCTTGTATTAGTATATATTCTACGATTTTTTCAACGTCTTTTTGATATTCATTTAGTATCAAACTGTCTTTATTTGGTCTATCCCAAATCACTTCTACTTTAGGTAGTAAATCTTCATCTTTATGCTTTTTATATTTAGCTATACCATATTCAAAAATGAAATCTGTTACTACTTGTTGATTATCTTCATCTACTTCAATTCTTTCATAAAATAATTTATCTGGTGCAATCTCATTATAGATTTCTAAAAATCTATCTATTTCTAAATCACTTTCTATACGGTGTTTTTTGTAAAATTCCATTAGCAACCCAATATTTTCATAATGATATTCGATTCTTTCATATATCGTATAATGTTTTTCTACTGATTCAATAACACTTTCAATATAGTAATTAAAGAAATCGCTTATTTCCATATCTTCATATATACCTTTAGCTTCTTTATACTCATCTGAAAATACATATAAAACTACATTATTTTCTACTGTCATTTTAATGACCTCCTGAAATTTTTTCTTTTAGAAATTATTTATTTTTGCTGTGTTGTGAAGCCACTGCAACAAGCCGTTACGATGATCTTACAAGGGTTCAAGCAATAAAAGTTTTTAGACTGGCCGTATGGCCACAAATAAAAAGTTTTTTGCCCCTTGTAAGATTGAGTAGGCTTGTTAAAAGCACAATCTCTGATTGTGCGTGTGAGCGTATCAACACAAAAAAATAAATTCTAAAAAAATGGAAATAAAGGGAAAGTGAATCCTCACTTTCCCTCCATTTTTGAATTCAGTTTTAAATGTGAGTGAATGTGTGTGCGTTATGCACATTCACTCACTCCTTATGATTTTCGATGCAAATGAGGGCTTCTCACAGCGCTTTGTTTATAGATATATTATTGATAAAGTAGAACGTATGTTCTATAATTGATTTTGAGGTGATTTCATGAAAATAATTACTCCAAATATACCAGAGCCATATTGTTATGAAACAGATTATCGTAAAATTCCTAGAGAATATCTTAATCCGCGAATACCACAAGGACGAGGTATAGTAAAATGGCAGCCATTCAAAACTATGCCACAACAATATGAAATTTTAGATCAATATATAGATGACCAAAATAAAATTGATATGCCATTACTATCACAAGAACAATTAGAGTATATTAATGATATAATTAATGAAAAGATAGCAAACAATTATTTTTGTACAATTAGTTACTGGGATAATGGATATATTAAAGATGTTTCAGGAATTATTAAGAAAATAGATACAATTAATGAAATAATTTTTTTAATAAGCGAGATGCAAAAAGAATTTAAAATAGATTTTAATATTGTTTGTAATGTAGAATGAGAGGAAGCGATGTATTTGGAGAATCCGAAACTTAATTATAGCGATTACGATTTTAAATTTATACTTCAAAATTATTTTTCAAGCATATATGAACTGGAAATAGTTAATATTAAAGATACCCAGTTAGCTAATTATAATTTACTTAAAGAGATTGATGATTTGTATTCTGATTATTATACACTTTACAAGTCTAATCAATATACCACTTTGCCTTCATTAACAAGACTTTTGTTTGAAAAATTTATTTATTTAACATATATAAACAAGGAAGCCGAACAAACAGTTAATATTCGTGCAAAAAGATATTTAGACCGTAGTGAATATGATTTACAAAAATTCCATGAATATGTTTATAAAGAAAACAACGGAAATTCTAAAATTCTTAGATCTACTTTAATTAATTCGGATTACGAATCTATATTTCAAGATAAATTTTCCGAAAAGAAATTAGAACAAGCTAAAAAAGAATATAGCCTCAATTTTCAAGAAGTTAAAAAGATAAAAGACCACAAATGGTATGCCTATACTGATGACTATAAAATAATGGATAATGGTGATGGAAAAGCAAGAATACTTCACAGCTTCAAAGAACTTTGTGATTATTTAAATTACCCAGTTTTTTATCACATTTGCTATAAGAATTTTTCAGATGATATACATGGTTCGGCAAATTTAAGAGATGAAATTCTTAAGTCAATACAAACTAATAAACCATTTAAAAATCCTAGTTATTTTTACTTATCTATTTTAATAACAAACTATATTGTAGTTAGAATTCATGAAATGATTGAAAAAAAAGAGGTTAATTAACCTCTTTTATATATCACTATATTCAATTATTTTAAAGTCCTTAGTATCCTTGTTGTACTTTATAGAATACTTAGATTGAATTTTATTATTGTTAACTTCTTTAGTTAAGATAATTTGCAATTTGTCCTTATCTTTACTGACTTTATCAATTTGAGGACTACTATATTTGTTTTTAGCTTTTGATTCCACCATCTTTTTCATATGTTTTGCTACAGAAGTATTTTCTTCTATATAATCTGAAATATATTTATAGTCAGATTTCTTGTATGCTTGATTCAAATCTTTAGTATAATCAATCATGAATTTTTTGCCTTTATTTTTTATTTCTTTGTTTTCTTGTTCAAATTTATCAATAGAATCTTGATTAAACGATAAATCTATTTCTTGTGGACTTTGATATTTATTTATATTTACCTTTCTATCGTTAGTAACAAATTCATTACCATCAATTGTACCCACTACATGTACTTTAATTTCTTGATTATTAAAATAGTTACCATAAACTTTATTGTCTACATAATCTTGTTCTTTACCATCAACCACAATTTTCTTGCTATTCTTATCTAATGCTCCACTATTTTTTAAGTTTATTTTAAAACTAGACTGATCAAAATTTTGTATAGCAACTACTTTGTTATTTTTATCAGTCACTTCCGTATTAAATTCTAACTTTCCTTTGCTTTCACCAGTCAATAAAGTATCTTCTATTTTCTTTTTAGCATTAATACTATATTTTCCTGTAAAAAATTTTCCAATACTTGTGAGCCTGTCTTTGTCTGCTACAATTTGGTGTTCCTCATCAGTGTTATAATTATATACTCCTGTATTGTCATTCTCTTTTACATATACATTAGTATAATTAGGTGTAAACTTTAATTTTTCTATGAAGAAAAACTTCTTTCCATCTTTTTTAACATTAATTATTGTTTCCCCATTACTATCAGTAATAGCGCCTAAATCAATATCATATTTATTATTATCTTTCACGTTTTTCTCTATTTCGTTGATTTCTTTTTCAAATCTTTTTGAGTTTTGGGGCTTATTAATATAATTAATAAACGCTTTAGCTTCAACTTTAGATAAATCACGTTGCCCACTTGATAGATATTCTGAAATTTTATTATAATCTTTATCCTTAGCTGCTTGTTTAAAATTTACTATTTGACCATGTGCATTTGTTTGATTAAGAAGTATATAAATCAATAACCCTATCACTAATAAAATTATAAATATGAAAGTAGCCAGTATATATTTTTTACTCTCAGAATTATTTTCATCATTGTTCTTCATTATCTTTACCGAACCATTCTGAAAATTTATTTTTAATTTCATCTAGCTTATTATTCACTTTATCTAATTCTTCTTGCACTTTACTATTATCACCGTTTTGCTTGGCCGTATTTGCTTCATCAAGTTGATTTACAGTATCTTGATAATCATTCGCTACTTTCTCTGTTTTTTCATCATTTGCATTTTGTTTCAAACTGCTTACTTCATCTTTTAGACTTTGTAAAGTTGCTTGTGTATCTTCATTTGAATTTTCTATACTAGATTTTGTATCTTCAATTTTACTTTGAATTTCATCATCTTTTTGTTGAACATATTGTTCATTGTTTGGTTGTTGCTGCTGTGTCTGATTATCCGATACATTTTCTTGTTCTTGATTACTATTACTACATGATTTAAAAGCAAACACTAATGCAACAATCAATAAGATAACTACTAAGAATGACAACCCTTTTTTACTACGTTTATTTTTTCTATTTTCTTCATATAATTGTTGTTCACGTCTATAATCTCTATCATTATAATATGATCTTCTTCGTTCTTCTTCTTCATAATACGCTTGTCTTTTTCGTTCTTCATCATAATATTGTTGCTGTCTTTTTTCTTCCTCATATCTTTCTCTATCACTTCTATTCATAATAACTCCTCCTTTACACAAATGTAAATTACACATATGTAATTTACATTTGTGTAATTAATAATTGTTATTCATAGTCTTTATATAATCCACTTTGATAATCATTTTTTATCCTATATATAGTCTGTCTTGATAGTCCTACTTTCTTTGCTATTCTACTAATAGCCATACCCTCATCTATAAAGCCTATCACTCTAAAATAAACTGCTTGCTTTTGTGGGTCTTTAGCGTTTGGACTATATAGCTTAGGGCGGCCTTTATAAATACCTTTTGCCTTTGCTACTGCTATACCATCTGCTTGTCTACGCTTACTATCATTTCTTTCTTGCTCTGAAATCATTGCTAACAATTGAATGATTAAATTTTTTAAGAACTTATCAAATAATTCATTTCCTACAATCTCATTCATCATTGGTAGACTTGTAATAATTAATTTAACATTTTTTTCTCTAAGAAAATCTACAGTTTTAATTACTTCATTATAGTTACGTCCAAATCTATCTAATGCATCAACAATTAATGTATCTTCTTCTCTTACAAAATCCATAACTTCTTGAAATACTTTTCTATCTTTAATGTTCTTTCCAGATTGTTTTTCTTCAAAGATTTTTGTAGCACCATATCTTTTTAAAATTTCTATTTGTCTTTCTAAATTTTGATCTTTTGTAGATACTCGGGCATAACCAATTTTCAAATTTTTCACAACTCCTTTTTGTTACACCCTAATCATACATTTAAAACCTTAAAAAAACAACTTCTGTCACTTTGCTTGATATATTAGAATTATTTAACCTTATAAATGAGAAAAAAGCAACGCACTTTAAATAAGATACGTTGCTTTTTCGATTGATGAATACCTATAATTAAACTATTCATCTATTATTTATGATTTTTTGTATATACAAGATGTCTAGTTTGTTAAAGAGAATTAAGAAAATAAATCTCGAAAATAATAGAGGGAAAATCAGTTTTTGATATCAAAATTATACATGTCAACGATATTACAAAATATAATACAAACTATAAGATGATATCAGTATTTGTTATGCATTTAGAATATTAAAATTCCTTCATTACACTCTTGGCGGTTTCACTTATCAACTTATCATTTGGCTTATCACTTTTATTGTCTTTATTCGTAAAAATGACTAAAACAATAGGTTCAGATTGGCCCTTAGGATAAACAAAAGCAACATCATTTCTAGAAGCATATGTTATTGCTTGACCACTTTTATCAGCAACCTTATAGTCTTTTGAAACACCGTCTTTAATTAAAGTATCTCCGCTTTTATTATTTAACATTAAATCAAGTAAGAATTTTTTGTTTTCTTTGCTTAATTTTCCATTTGCGATAAGTTTATTTAAAGTCTTACCGAAAGCAGCAGGTGTTGAAGTATCTCTTTTGCTCTTTGGTGAATAGTAATTTAATTCTATCTCATATCTAACTGGATTTGTTACTTTATCTCCTAGTTCTTTTAGACGTTGTTTAACTTTTTTGAGTCCACCGATTTCTTTTATAATTTTATTGTTTGCTGTATTATCACTATATGTCATTGAAGCCTCAATAAGTTCTTTTAAAGTGATATCTTTTCCTACATATTTTTCTAAAATAGGAGAATAAGCAACTATATCATCTTTGTTAATATGTACTTTTTTATTTAACTTATTATAAGGTACTTGTTCTAACAAAATAGCACTATTTATCGCTTTTGAAGTCGAAGCATAGGCAAATCTCTTATCTGAATTAAATTTTACTTCCTTACCACTTTTAGTATCTAAAGCATAAACACCAATATGAGCATTATATTTTTTCTCTAAATCATTTAACTCATTGGCATGTGAACTATTTGAATTACATGCACTTAAAACTAAAGCAATTGCAATTAAAAATATTAACTTTTTCAAAATAAACCCTCCGATATTACAGTTGTAATTTTTATAAACTAATAATATTACAGTTGTAATATTGGTGTCAATAGTTTATTATAAATATTTGAAAGAAGGTGTCAAAATGGCTAAATTACTAATAATGAGCGTAGTAAGCTTTTGTTTTATATTTCTATTGTTAGTATTTTTTAGGTACATATTAAAACGCTATTTTAATTATAGTTTAAATTATAAAGTTTGGTATCTAACTGTGCTTGCTGGATTAATTCCTTTTATCCCAATTAAATTCTCTTTTATAAAATTTAATAATGTGAATAATCAAGCGCCCACAGTTGAAAGTAAGTCACACGACTTGAACCATAACATAAATACCACCAAACCTGTTCAAGAGTTCACAACTGATATCCATAAGTTTAATTGGGATTCAATTGATAATATCTGCACAGTTATTTGGATAGTTTTAGTTATTATTTTAAGTTTTAAATTTTTGAAATCCTTATTATATCTTAAATATTTAAAGAAACAGTCACTTTATCTAAACGAAAATGAAAAAAATAAAATAGATACGATACTTTTCAACCATCAATATAAAAAAAATATTGTGATTCGAAAAGCAGAGACTATTCAATCTCCAATAACTTTTTGGTATGGGAAATATATTATTTTGATTCCTAGTTCATATTTTAAAAGTGTAATTGACAAAAGACTAAAATATATAATATTGCATGAATATGCTCATGCTAAAAATAGAGATACTTTACATTTAATTATCTTTAATATCTTCTCTATTATTATGAGTTACAATCCATTAGTACATATTGTAAAAAGAAAGATAATTCATGACAATGAAGTAGAAGCCGATAGATTTGTCCTTAATAATATTAACAAAAATGAATTTAAAACTTATGCGGAATCTATTATGGACTCCGTATTAAATATTCCATTTTTTAATAAAAATATATTAAGCCATTCATTTAATGGTAAAAAGTCATTACTCAAAAGAAGATTAATTAATATAAAAGAAGCCAATCTGAAAAAACAGTCCAAATTAATTCTAATTTTTATTTGTATTTTTACTTTTTTGCTCATGGTAATTCAAAGCCAGTTTTTGATGGGGCAATCCATAACTGATTATAATTATAAAAAGCCCTTACAGAACGATCACCAAATTTTAGATGAAAGTAAAAATTTTGGTTCAAATAGTGGATCTTTCGTCATGTACAGCATGAAGAAAGACAAATACTATATTTATAATGAAAAAGAAAGTAGAAAAAGATATTCTCCTGATTCAACTTATAAAATTTATTTAGCGATGTTTGGACTTGACCGTCATATCATAAGTGATAAAAATTCACGTATGTCATGGAATCATAAACATTATCCTTTCGAGTCTTGGAATAAGGAACAAGATTTAAATACAGCAATGCAAAATTCAGTTAATTGGTACTTCGAACGTATTAGTAATCAAATACCAAAGAACTATACTGCGGCTCAACTCAAGCAATTAAATTATGGTAATGAAAATTTGGGAAGTTATAAAAGCTATTGGATGGAAGATAGTTTGAAAATATCTAATCTTGAACAAGTAATAGTTTTTAAAAATATGATGGAACAAAATAACCATTTTAGTAAAAAAGCAAAGAATCAATTATCTTCTTCATTATTGATTAAGAAAAATGAAAAGTATGAACTGTATGGGAAAACAGGTACAGGTATAGTAAACGGGAAGTATAATAATGGGTGGTTTGTAGGTTACGTAATTACAAATCATGATAAGTATTATTTTGCTACACATTTATCAGATGGAAAGCCGTCTGGGAAAAATGCTGAATTAATAAGTGAAAAAATATTAAAAGAAATGGGTGTTTTAAATGGCCAATAAGCAAGTTGAAATATCTATGGCTGAATGGGATGTTATGAATATAATATGGGATAAAAAATCAGTATCAGCTAATGAAATTGTAGTTGAAATTCAAAAATATAAAGAAGTTAGCGATAAAACGATTAGAACATTAATCACAAGACTATATAAAAAAGAGATTATAAAACGATACAAATCAGAGAATATTTATTTTTACTCATCAAATATTAAAGAAGACGATATTAAAATGAAAACTGCTAAAACCTTTCTTAATAAACTGTATGGAGGGGATATGAAAAGTTTAGTGCTGAATTTTGCGAAAAATGAAGAATTAAATAACAAAGAAATTGAAGAATTGCGAGACATTTTAAATGATATTAGTAAAAAGTAATTAGAGGTATGTTTCAAACATAATACATATGTAAACTATGCTTGACTCTTATTAAATTAGTTTTGTTAATGACATTTAAAATATATTATTAAAGATGAGAGTGTACAGAAAATAACCATTTTCTGTACACTCTTCTTTTATGTCTAAATAAGTAAGAATTACATAGGATTATGTGTTCATAAACCCAACAAAAAATCTATGTTCACAAAAGACCTTGTAATTAAGTTATGGTACACTGAAGGTGTATATAGGGGGTTTGTATTTTGAAAATAGGTTATGCAAGAGTTTCAACTGGATTACAAAATTTAAATTTACAGGAGGATCGATTAAATGCATATGGTTGTGAAAAGATATTTAACGACCATATGAGTGGTTCAAAAAGTAAAAGACCTGGTTTAGATAAAGCCATTGAATTTGCGAGGTCAGGAGATACGATTGTTGTTTGGAGATTAGATAGACTAGGACGTAATATGGAAGATTTAATCACATTAGTTAATGAGCTTAACGAACGAGGTGTAAGTTTCCATAGTTTAGAAGAAAATATAACGATGGATAAATCAAGTTCTACAGGGCAATTATTATTTCATTTATTCGCAGCATTTGCAGAATTTGAACGTAATTTAATTTTAGAGCGTTCTTCAGCTGGCCGAATTGCAGCACGTGCTAGAGGCCGATATGGAGGCAGACCAGAAAAATTAAATCAAAAAGATTTAAACTTACTTAAGACACTTTATGATAATGGCACGCCAATTAAGACAATTGCAGAACAGTGGCATGTTTCACGTACAACAATTTATCGTTACCTCAATAAATTGGAGGACAAGGAAGATGAAAAACAAGGAGAAGTATCTAACTAATTTTTCTGAAGCCAAACGTAAAAAAGCTACTCAAAAGTACAATATTATAAAACCTTTTATCCTAGGCGAACAATCTTTATCAAGTATTTCTAAAAGTAAAGGGATTGCGTTAAGCACCCTTTATAGGTATTCGATAATAGAAAAAGCAACGCATTTTAATATAGTGCGTTGCTTTTCTCATTTATTAGGTGAAGTCATTCTCATATATCAAGTAAAGTGACAAACTTCCACCACTGACTGATTAGGGCAAGCTCTAATCAGTCATTAGACAAAGTGGTTTTTTTAAGGTTTTAATTGCATGATTAGGGTGTAACAAAAGTAAAAAATATCGTGGGCGTATTCCTAATAAAAAAGTATTAGAAATTAAATTCCAATAACGATGGTTTTTGAAACAAAACCTCCTAATTTTATATTAAGAGTGTCAGTTTTGGAGTTATATGGCACAAATTTTGTGCTTTAAATGGCGCAAAGCAGGTAGACAATTATATAACTGTTTACCTGCTTTCTTTTATAACATTTCTTTAATTATTCTATAAATGGAACTCCTACTTAATCCCGTCATTTGAGCAATTTCTTCACCTGTATATTTATCACTATCATATAGTTGTTTAATATAATACCTTTGGCTTTTTTCAACTTTTTGAGGTCGTCCTCCTTTTCGACCTTTTTCTCTAGCGGCTTTCAAACCATTTGACGTTCTCTCTTGCACTAGAACTTTTTCGGATTCTAGCAACATTTGGAATACTCTAATAAAGTATTGCCCATATTCATTTTGAGTATTTATATTCAGATTAAGTACTTCTAAATGGAGGTTTTTCGATATTATTTCGTTATCTATGAAGTCCATAAACTGTTTTGGCGTTAATCCCAAAGTTTTTAAGTCATTTATAACTAAAATATCATTCTCTTTTAATTCTTCTAAACAACTTTTAAGTTCTATTTGGTTTTTACTATAAATATTTACTTTCTCAGAAAAAACTAAATCACATCCATTGATTAACAAATGAGTTATCTCAACATCTAAATTTTGGTCAGTATAAGGTACACGTGCATATCCTATTTTTCTCATATACTACAGCCCTTTCAAATTACTCATTTTCTCCTATTAGTAAGCCATCTCTAGCAGTTTCTATCACTTCAACATTTATTTTATTCAATTCGTTAATCTCCATAATTCGTATAATTTGAGAAAATAATCTTTGTACTAATCTAAAATTACCATTCGTAATTTTTATTACCGTATTAATAGATTCATAATCTTCAAAATCCTCATAACTTAAAGGTAAGGAAAGCTCCTCCCACCTATATTCTAAAACGTGTTTTAATTCATCGTTGCTTAATTTTTCAAATTGATGACTAAAACCAATACGGGAATATAATTGAGGATACCTTGACAATCGTTTTTCTATACCTGGCATACCGATTAAAACAACACCAATATCAAGTTGATCATAAATATCTCTAATAATCTCTAGTGTTTTATAATTTAGTCTATCAACTTCATCAATAATAATTAAATCAATTTCATAATTACTTGGTTGTAATCTAACAAGTTCTTCTAATCCGTTAAATTCCTCTTGTCTTTTTAATGATCGATATCCAATTTTCCCTAATGTTAATTCACTAGCCAAGTTTAATAATTCTTTATAAATTCTTGAAGGTCTAACAGGAGGGGCAGTATAAAAAATGGTTTTGCAATTTAGAAATTGATCATCATGTACATTACTTCCTTTATCATCAGCTTTTTGATAATTAGTAATGATTGGGTTTACATAGTCCCAATTTGCATAATATTGTGCAGAAAATGTTTTACCTACACCGGGATTTCCGTAACAAACCCCCATATATTTATACTTAGCGCAATTATCACAAAATTCTTCAAATCGACGGTACTGCTTTGTTTCAACAAAAGTTTTATTAGTCATTTTTATACCTCTTTAGTTTTGACTTTTTAACTTGTTTTGCGTTATTACTTAATTCTTCATTTGATAGTTTGGGACGATTAAGATTTTGAACGAGGTGACGTGTACGAGTAATACTTTTTCCTAACTCTCTTTTTTTATTTGCTCTTAGTCTTTCGATTTCTTTTATACTTATACTTTGGTTTTCTAAATCACTGCAATATGCAATACTTAAAAATTGATTGTTTAAATAGACTCGAATTTCTGAAATATCTTGAGGATCATATCTTATAAAAACTTCTTCTGTTATATAAGCAATGAGGTTAGTAGAAAAATACCTTAGTCCTTTAAAATAGATACCATCTTTGTGTATTTTTCTAGGTTTGCTTGTAGTTAATAATAGTAAATCTAATAATTCTCTAGATTCAGGTAATTGTGGGAGAAAGTCTGGTTGATTCCATTTCTGCATCGGTTTTTCTTTTGTTGTTCCATGTTTACGATAATGATATTCGTTTATTATAAAGTGCTCAAACTTATTATTAAGCTCTTCCAAAGTAAGATGTTTTCTTGACTTTTTATTTTTTGTATAACCAGGAAGTAATTGAAGAAACATTAAATTAACTGTTTGAAAAAAACGTTCTATTTTTCCTCTGCCTTTTGGTATACCTATTTTGGAATATATCAGTTCTATTTTGAGGTTAGCTGATACTTGTTGCATATGTTCTGAGGTATAATCTTTGCCATGATCAGTATAGAATTTTTCTGGTATGCCACAAATTGGCCAATTTGAATTTCCTTTTTTCCATATTGCTTGTCTTAGAACAAGTGCTGTTCTTTCAGTGTCTGGTGATCCAAACTCTATTCTGAAACCTGCAATTGCTCTGCTATAATCATCTAAAACAATTGTTAACCAAGGTCTTTCAATTTCATTCTTTTCATTTAATACTTCTATATCCAACATAGTATGATCAGCTTGCCAAATTTCATTGGGGCGTTGGCACTCACGTAAAAATATACCATCGTATTTTTCAGCATACTTTTTTGAGTTCA
Organism: Staphylococcus sp. GDY8P120P; assembly: GCF_017892065.1. Taxonomy (NCBI): domain Bacteria; kingdom Bacillati; phylum Bacillota; class Bacilli; order Caryophanales; family Staphylococcaceae; genus Staphylococcus; species Staphylococcus sp. GDY8P120P. The sequence continues at coordinate 16,871 of NZ_JAESKI010000019.1, forward strand.
TATTTGAATAAGCTTTTAAGTTTTCAGGTATTCGCTTAATAATATTATAAACTTGGTAATAACTAGGTTCAGGAATCCTCTTATTGTTACACCACTGCTTTGTTTTGCGATATATAGAAGCTATAGAAATTCCTCTGTTACTGAAATACTCGTTCTGAACAAAATTGATAATATCTCCATCTATCTTTATTCGATGTTTATCTTTTCTCGTTTTATCTGTAAGGCCAGCTAATCCATCATTTTTGTATCTATTAATCCAATTATAAAGCGTACGCTTTGGTATTTTTGCTGATTTGCTAACTGTTCTAACTGATTTTAAGTTTTTTAAATAAGGTTCAAGGACACGATATCTTTCCATAGCTTTTTTACGTTCTTCTTCTGTAAAGTCAGCTAAATTTTGAATCATTTCAGCACCTCCATTAAAAAAAGGAAGCATACTGTTATGCTCCCTAATTTAATTGTTAATGATACGCCATTAACAACAGCCTTTATTATTCTGTTGATCTTTACTTGTAGTCTCTTTTTTACTCTCTTTATTTTCTTCAATTTCAACGGAACAACAAGCTTGCTCTTTAGGTTTTAATTTAGAAATAGCTTTTTTAAATGCGTTTTTTTCCATTTTAACACCTCCTTTAATTGTTATTTAGCAACCACATGATGTGTCGCAACATTCTTCTATATCAATAGCTTCTTCATTTTCATTGATAAATTCAAAAACATCTTTATAAGGCGACTGTTTTAATATATTAAATGTTTTTTCACATACAAAAGTTCTTTCTCCACGCTCAAATATATGATCATCATCATCTTCAATATGTTTAAATGGACCTTTATATATAACAGATTGTCCTTTATCAATACAAGGACCTTCTTTACCTTTATGAGCTATAATCGTCATGCTTCTAAAATCAATACCTTCTATAGTAGTCCATGTACTTTCACGTTTATCTATTTCTACACCGTAAAATCCTACATTTTCGAAAGCTTCAATAAAAGATTTTTCTTCAATAGCGCCTGAATAACAACCACTCCACAAGTCTTCATCTTGTCTCAATTGTTCTGGTACTTCTACGCTAGAAACAATATCTGAGATAACGGCTTTTCCACCATCTTTTAAAACACGATAAATTTCCTTGAAAAGTTCCTCTTTTTCTTCAGTTGAAACTAAGTTTAGAACACAGTTAGATATAACCACGTCTATGCTATTATCTTTTATCATAGTCATTTCGTTTTCTAAGTAATTAATATATTGATTGATAGATTGATAAGTACCTAAATCTCTAGCAGTGTGCTCTTGTAAATATTTATCTAATACTTCTAAATCTAATTTTAAATTTTGAATCTTTCCTTTATAAAAACTTACATTGTCATAACCAATTTTTTCAATCATTTGATTTTGATATTTTTTAGCAAGATTTAACATATCATCATTCATATCTACGCCAATAACTTTACCTGTTTCACTGACAATTTGAGAAACTATATAAGGAACTTTTCCTCCGCCAGAACCTAAATCCAAAACGGTATCTCCTTCTTGAATCTTACCTAAAGGATCGCCACAGCCATAATCTTTTTCTATGATTTCATCGGGTATGATTTTTAAGTATTTCGTATCATACTCTACTGGACAACATAAATTTTCTTCATGATTTTTTGCAGCATTTCCATATCTATTAATTACTGACGTTTCTGGATTCATTAATTTATCCCCCTTAAATTTAAATAATCATATTAACAATTAGTCCTGTAGCAATGGCTACAACTAAAATTGCGATAACGAATGATATTACAAATTTTTTCTTGAATAACTTAGATAGCAATACGACTTCTGGAATACTTGCGCCAGCACCACCAATTATTAATGCTACTACTGTTCCTAGCGACATACCTTTTGATACTAATGCTTCGGCTATAGGTAACATTGTTTCTGGTCTGATATACATAGGGATACCGATAACAGAAGCAATAAAGACCGATATAAAACCATCACCACTTGCATACTTAGTTATAAATTCTTCAGGTATGAATCCGTATATAAAGGCGCCAATAAATACACCAATAAATAGATAAGGTAACATTGGGTATAAAAATGCCCACGCATCGTTTAATGCTTGTTTAAAACGAGATCCTGATTTATTAGCAAAAAAGCCATCACCTTTAACATTGACCCCTTTATAACTTTCAGCTAAATTCATTTTTGAAAACACTAAACCTGTTAAAATACTGAAAATTGCTAGTACTACAAAATAAACAACAGCTACTTTCCACCCTAATAATGCCCATAACATAAATAACATTAATGGATTCATTAACGGTGAAGCAATTAAGAAACTCATTGCTGGACCAAAAGGAACTTTGGAATTTAATAGACCTGCAAGTATTGGAATAGTTGAACAAGAGCAAAATGGTGTAACAGCACCAAATATCATACCTAATATATAATTGACGGCTTTATTAGGTTTGCTCAAAAGCTTTTTAATTTTTTCTTCTGAAACAACTTGTTGAATCAGACTTACTATAAAACTCACTACTATAAATAGTAATAATAATTCAAAAAATAACATCAGAAATGTTTTTATGAATTCCATAATTGAATCTACCATTAGTATAACGCCTCCGAATTTATTTAATCAACTTTTCTTGATATAATAATCAAAAAAAATTGATTAATTCTATGTTAAAAAGAAGATACTTAAAGTATCTTACAGCAAGTATCTTCTTTTAAAACCACCTGTATTTGTTGCTCATTAATTTTATAATAATTCCATGTGCCATGCTTTTCAGCAATAAGAATATTTGCATCTACTAATTTTTTTAAATGATAGGAAAGTTTAGATTGTTTTAATGCTAATAATTCTTCTAGATCACAAACACATAAAGATTTTGAATCACTTTGACGTATTGAATGTAGAATTTTAAGTCTGATTTTATCAGCTAGCGCATTAAACATCTGTTCATAAAAGTCTAATTGTTCTTCCTCAGTTCTATTAGGACTGGACTGAATAATTTCCATTAAATAATCACCTCTCTTATATATAGATATTTCTATTTTTGTTTGAGTTCTTGTATTGCTTGATTAAAATGAGTTTTTGTTATTTTACCATACATGTCAGGTTCACCTTTAAAGAACTCATTTTTCATATATGATATAGCTTCTTTTAAAGAAACTTCTCTTGATATCATAATTAGATTTAAGTAGCTAACAAAATAATCAACAGATAATGTACCTGCATGATTTATTCTCATAAAATCGAACTCCTTTATAAAATACTAAAACAATACATCAATTTTTGTTGATGTATTAACTATAAATTATTAATGCAACTTTTGCAAGTTACTAAATTCTGTTATTTAGGGTTTACCCTAATCAGTCAATATAGTGATTGATTTTTATTTAGTAAACTTACTTTTTGAAAATTTAAAATCTAAGGCAAGATTATAAATTAGAATTTGTGTTATTGGTGCTACTACAAGTAAAACAGAATATGCTTTAAATATCGCTACCACATTACCTAATAGTGCACGCTCTCTATCAGTTTCTGCTATATCAATTATTAAACTTCCTAAAGTAAGGGTATATACTGTAAATGCTAAAAAGAATACCAAAATTATGTTTAAAGGCATAATGTACCACTTAGTAGTGTGATGTTTAATATTTTTAAATCGTTTAACTAATACCATAAAAAAAATAATGTTGTAACATATTGAAGCAAGTATAGGAAGAAAATACATAAAATCTGTAATACCCATTGTTTTTAAAACCTGTTCTAACATAAAAACAACTCCTTATTAATATTTCAAGTTTACATTTTGCAATTCATTTAAATTTTGCACAAATGTTTCCATACTAATAACCACCTTTTAATCTTTGTGATAAGTTATATCAATAGTAATAATTTAATTGAATTTCTAATGGTTGTTTGTTAAATTATTTTTAAAAAATTCGTACGTATAGTTATCAAAACATGACTTTACTTCCGTTGCAGATAACTCATCATGAATATGATTCATCACCTTATTATATGCTTCTAAATATCTTATTGCGTGTTTGTATGAATCTATATCGGGATTACTAAGCACTTTTTTAAACACAAATGGTATCAAAGTAGATCTATATGTTTCATGAGGTACAAATAATTCATATTTCTTAGATAAACGTCTTATTTTTTTGAATGAATTTGTCCTTTGAAAAGCTTTATATAAAATTTCATTATGTGTTTTAGAACTATTTTCGCATAGATTAGTGAACTCTACTCTTGTTAATTCCTTTAATAAATCCAGAAACTTCTCCATGTTTTTTAGGTTATCGGACAATTTCATCATTATCTATCTCTTTACTTTTTCTTTTATTTATCTTCTAAATTTACTTTATTAACGTCGGTATAAAACTTTTTAAATATTCAAACCATATATATAATATAGGAATAGCAATCATAAGAAATCCAAAAGTAAGTCCCATGTTTGCAAAAACCTTATTTTCTTTTAACTTTGTTTGTAGTCGTAATAGACTTTTAGGCACATTATATTTAATTTCTTTTACACCTACTATATTTGTACCAATACTGATTTTGCTTTTGTTTTTTTGATATAAAACAATCGCATTAACCATATGATATATAGATAAATACATCATTGAAGGTATCAAAATAAATAAACCTATTAGCAGTAATACTGTGTTCAACGTATTCATATTATACTCCCCTTAGTTTTCTGTTTTGTTTACATAATGCCGGTTATCGGCACTAGCCGGTACGACGCCGTTTATAAGCCGTCACTTGTGAATTTCAAAAATTCGCCTTGTGAAGGCTTATTTGTTGCACGATACAACTTGTGAAATCCGGCTGGTTCACAATCTATACCACCTGTTTTCTCTCACCGGTAGGGCTCGGCCCTGTTCCACCTACAAAAACACCCAGAAATCACGCCGTTTTAAGCTGAAATCCGGGTTTTGAAAAATTTTCGGAGTGCGGTACCTCTCGGTGCCAAAAAAGCCTGTCCATAATCTTGACATCAGCGCCGTGTTCGAAGACGACCCGACTACCATTCCAGCCTGTAAAGACATTCTAGGCGAAGCAATTAATACGCTTAACGAAAAAAAAGGTAAAAGAAATTGTTGATGCCCGTGATTATTTACAGTGGAAAATTGACAACTATGATTCTCACATGATTGAATCCGAAAATAAATTATAGAAAACAAACGAGGTCCGGGCGATGATTGCCTGGACCTCGTTTATTCTTTTTGATTAAACTTTCGGGGTAGCTCCGGCCCCTCGCGGGGCTATCTAAAAACCACTCCAAAGTATTGACATTATTCCCAATATTTCATCTTATTTAATAAGAAACCATATTTATATAACAACATAAAACGCACTAAGTTATTTTATTGAACATATATCTTACTTTATCTATCCGACTATTTGGACGACGGGGCTGGCAAACAGGTTCACCGGTAGTAACATGGTACCCTTTTAACTCTGTTAAACAAACACTACGTCCATTTGTAAAGAAAGTTAAATCACTACGATATTCTTGAATACACCGAGCAGGGATTTCTCCACTAAGAATGACCTCATTATTTTTCAATTGAGTGTCTACGATGTTCGCACAATATTTAGGAGCATCGTTGTATGCTCGTGAAAGATATTCCTGTGGCGCATAAATTTTAAAACTAAGATATGGCTCTAACAATTCTGTTCCAGCTTTTTTTAAGACTTGTTCCAATACAATAGGAGCAAGCATCCGAAAATCTGCTGGGGTACTAACAGGGCTATAGTATAAGCCATACTTAAAACAGATTTTACAATCCGTCACATTCCAACCATATAATCCTTGTTCGCAACCATAGCGTATCCCTTCCATAACTGCATTTTGAAATGATTGATTTAAGTATCCAAGAGAAACCGAGCTCTCATACTGCATTCCACTTCCCAACGGAAGCGGTGATACAGATAAACCAATGGAAGCCCAGAAAGGATTTGGCGGCACTTCGATGTGAATGGTATATTCTGCATTTTTTAACGGTCTCTCCATATAAATGACTGTAGGCTCTTTTAGTTCTATCTCCACATGATACTTTTCTTGCAACAGTGCACTAATCACTTCCATTTGTACTTTCCCTAAGAAAGAAAGTATAATTTCATGTGTCGTAGAATCCACGTAATATCGTAGAAGCGGATCACTATCTGAGATTTCCAAAAGGGCATCAAGCAACATTTCTCTCTGTTCAGGTTTACTCGGTTCAACAGTTGTTTGTAGTAGAGGGTGCGGATTTTCAATCTTTTTTCTCTGTGGCAATAGTTTTGTATCTCCAAGAACACTATTTAACTTCAAAAACTCATTTTGCAAAATAACAATTTCTCCAGAATAAGCTCTATCAATCTTACATAATTCACCATTTATTGAAGTATACATTTCTGTAACTTTTATTTTTTCTTTTTCTGATACTCTAACCGAATCTCGTAAATGTAGTACTCCACTATAAAGGCGTATATATGCAAGACGTTGTCTTTTTTTTGTATATTCAATTTTGAAAACATTTCCGCAAAGTTCAGACGGACCTCGATGTGTTGATGAATAAAATTTATTCGTAATCACTTCTATAAGGTTATCAATCCCTATATTGTTTTTTGCACTTCCGTGATAAACAGGGAACAGGGAACAATTATGAAATCTTATGCTTTCCTCTTGTTCGAGTTCCAATGCTTCTAATGATTTACCGGACATATATTTCTCTAAAAGGTCATCGTTTCCCTCTATTACCGTATCCCATTGTTCAGATTCGGTAAAGTTCGTCACACACATATTAGGATACAGTTCTACCTTCTGTTTGATTACAATTTCGGCAGAAAGTTTCTCTTTAATATCCTGATAAACCGTTGATAAATCAATTCCATTTTGGTCAATCTTATTGATAAAAAAGATTGTGGGAATCCCCATTTTCCTAAGTGCATGAAATAATATACGAGTTTGTGCTTGTACGCCATCTTTTGCAGAAATCAGTAGAATTGCCCCATCTAAAACTGATAATGAACGATATACTTCTGCTAAGAAATCCATATGTCCTGGCGTGTCTATGATGTTCACCTTCGTATTTTCCCACTGAAAAGAGGTTATTCCTGTCTGAATTGTAATTCCTCTCTGAAGTTCTAAAAGCGTATTATCCGTCCTCGTTGTACCTTTGTCCACGCTTCCTAATTCTGTAATCGCTCCACTGTTATATAATAAGCTTTCTGTTAAGGTAGTTTTTCCTGCATCAACATGAGCTAAAACTCCAATATTAATAATTTTCATGTGATTTTCCTCCATTCAAAAACCCAAAAGGGCATAAAAATCCCAGTGATAANNTATCACTGGGATTTTTATGCATAACCATAGGTATACAAAGCATACAGATATTCTCTGGATACTTTAGAATCACATGATAAAGGTATTCTTAAACTGGGTACAAAAAACTAAGCCCTCCTAAAAAAGGACATCTAATTATTTGTTCCCGCTATCAAATTTACAGTTTATTTAAGAATACCTTGCCGCATATTTATTAACTCCTTTTAAATAGTCACTTAAATAATAGCACGTAAGAGCATATTTGTAAAGGAATCTCCAATTTTTTATCAAAAAGAGTACATGATTACAAAGTATCTGTAATCATGTACCAATATTTGTTATTTTACAATCTTCCAATTATCTTGTTTTTCTAATATCAACTCAAATTGCGAGATTTGGGTTGCCTTTGTTTCTTGATCTAAATATTTCACAGCGACATTCACGATTACTTGGTTATCTTTTCTGGTAAAGATAGGATTCACCAATTCCTCGAAAACATATTCCTTGTTAATCATAGGTAACACATGATTACTTACATAGTAAGTCAATTCTTTTTCTGTGGCGGTAGGATAGAGCTGGAAGAACGTTTCTAAAAAGCTAATGATTTCGTCCATCGTTTCTGTATCTACTGTATGGTCACTTTCTAGCTGTTTGGGTTGGTAGTCCGATTTTTGAGGTTTCTTACTCATTGTCGGATTTTTGATAATAACCATATTATCTGATTCATCTATATGGACAACCACATGAAAGCTAGACGATATAGTTTCCTTGTCTTTGTCTTCGGTAATAACTTGTTCAACAGAAAACAGTACCTCAAAGGTGTTCTCATTCACTTGAGAAACCTGCCACACCTGTATATCGTTCACACTAGAACTAGTAGGAATATCCTTACGAATCATTTCTTCATTTAATACCTGCAATTCTTCCGTCAAATAATGGGTCAATTTCTCATTTCGTTTATCAATGGCTTCTTGGGATTGGAGAGCGTAAAATATCTTGTGTAAACGCACAAAAGATTTCTAAATTGTATAGAAATAGGGAATGCCTTCCCTTATGATATTTAGTAACCACAGAAAACATCACAGGAGGCATTCCCCATGAATGAACTTACCACAGAAATTATCGCTGCACTAGCCCAAAAACAAGATTTGGACGGTTCTGTTGCAAAGTTTTAAATAAAGAATAAAATCCCTTACGGTATCTATAATTTAAGCTGGGATTCCCAATAATACCTTGATTTCAGTACAGACCGAAAACCCGAAGAGAGTGCCTTCTTTTCGGGTTTTCTTATATAATCCTCGGATGGCTTCCATGCCTTTAATCGTGGGTGAGGCAGTGCGTAAACTTCGATAGAATTTATTGCGTCTCTTTACTGGACGATGGTCTTGTTCAATCAAATTATTCAGGTATTATTATATGGCGAAAAATATAAAAAACTAAGTGACAGTGCCAAATTAGGTTATGTGGTTTTGCGTGATCGTTTGGAATATTCATTGCAAAATAATTGGATAGATGATGAAGATAGAGTGTACTTTATTTTTACTAATCAAGAGCTTAACGATTTATTTGGGTGGGGAAACACTAAAATATCTAAGATTAAAAAAGAGCTTGAAGAAGCAGGACTTTTATTCCAAGTTAAGCAGGCGTTCGATCCAAAAAAAATGAAAAATCTACCCAACAGACTTTACCTTGCTGATTTAGAAGTTACAGCAAAAGACGTGTATATTAAACAGGATTTCGCTAATAAAACGGCTGAAACCCTTGATATGAGCGGACAACCGCAAATGGGAGCTCGGTTAAAAACAGCTGAAACCCTTGATAAAAGCGGACAACCGCAAATGGGACACAATCTATATAAGACTAACTTAGATACTAATAAAGATACTAATAAAGATACAAGCATGCTTGATTTTTCATCAACTAATTTCTCTCAAGATGTTCTACAAAAACAAAATCAAGACATTGTAGCTAATGCAAGCGAATTTCTAGTATCAAACGGAAATTCAGGTAAAATTCCTTTAGAAGCTGAAACCATAAAGTTAATCAGTTTATGGTCTGCAAATGATCCAAAGAAAATGGAAAAAATGATTGGGATTATTTTTAATGCTAAAAAAGCAAGTGAAACATTTATTACTCAACAAACAGGAACACCAACAACTATCTTTTTAGATAACTACGAAGATTTGCAACATGACATCACAGTTTCATTGAGAAGAACATTTAAGGTGCTTATGCTAGTTTCATGGAGTGGTTTTTAGAACCATTTCCTGTAAAATGAAACTAGCAGGAGCATCTTTTTATTATGACTACACGAAATTATTATTCCCCTGAACAGAAGGCAGCTATCGCTGCCCTATATTGGGATGAAAAACAAACATTAAGCCAAATTTCACGTGAAAATAAAATCTCAATAAGCGTCGTTCGGCGCTGGGTCCGTGAGTATTCACCTGCGGTGAATGACAATGGCGAAAAAATTACCAAGAAAACAGTCTCTGAACTTGAAGCGAGAATCGCCGAACTCGAACAAGATAACCAAATTTTGCGTGAAGCAGTCACTTTAATGGACAAATACTCACGTGAACAGATAAAAAAATCCAACCGACGATGAGTTTAGCGGAGCGCGCCGTCGTCGATATGTCTGAAAATGCGAAATATTCTCAAACCAAGTTGCTTGCGGTCATGAATGTGCCCTCAAGCACTTTTTATTCGCACAAAGCTCCAAAATCGCCCACAGAACACGATTTACAAGACGCTCTGATAATCGAGAAAATTCAAGAAATCGTTGACGCGCACGAGTTCAATAATTCCTACGGAATTAAGCGTATGGTGCAGGAATTGGCCGATCAATATGACATACATACCGGTGAACACCGTGTTCATCGCTTGATGCAGAAGATTGAATATAAGTCTGTTATCACTCAGTCTTATAAAGGAAATCGCGGCCGTCCAGTTGTTGAACGCGACAATCTGGTTAAAGACATTATCATTGAAAGACCATACCAAGTTCTCACAACCGATGTAACTTACCTGGTGATGCCAGATAAGCAGAAACTCTATAAAGCCAGCGTTCTAGACTGGTTTACCGGTGATGTCATTGGTGCCGTCGTTGGCTATGATATGACATCTGATTTAACTAAACGAGCACTTCAAACAGCTATGCGTCAAATTCCTAAATCGATTATCAACGCCGAAACATCAATCATTTTGCACTCAGATAACGGTTCCCACTTCATCAGTGAGGAATACGAAGATACCGTCTCATTTTATGGCCTCATGCACTCATTCAGCTCACCGGGGCATCCCGAGCACAACACAATCATCGAAAACTATCACTCATTTTTCAAATCAGAATTCTTCAACCCACGTCGCTTAAGTTGGTCAATCAATGCGATTATTGCGGGAGCGCACCGCTATGACTACTGGTGGAACACCACCAGAATATCTAAGAAGACCCGTCCGGCAGCTATACCACTTGCTGCTTAACATAATGACCGTTATCATCATTTATAGAATTAATAATAGACAGCCCATTGATATAAGAGTAAGAAGATAATTAATGCTAACAGTCCTATATTTTGTTCATAATTCTTTATAACAGTTATTACATAAACTGTTATAAATGCTGTCGTTATTATTAATAACATAATTTGAATTATTAAACCTAAGTTTATATTAATTGTAAAAACTCCTTTTTAATTTCATTAATGTTGATACTACTACTCCATGTGTATTTATATTACTTTGATCAATGAAGTATTTAAAATCATCTTTTTCTTTATAGAATTTTATTAATTCTTTCTTTTCAAAATTGGTATTTGCTACTTGATTAAGTTCGTTTAAATTATTCATATATTTAATATCATTGATTATTCTTTCTTTTACTGATTCAGCTAAATCATATTGTTTCTTTGTAGCAAATTCAAACGAGTTTTTGTTCATATTCAAACCTCCATTTTACATTTGTGTTAATTACACGAATCAAATAGCAATATCAAAATCGAATAATGATAATTGTTTTGTGTTGTTTTCTACCACAGATACATTTTCTATTTCAAATTCTTTATTTTGCTTCCTATTAATTATCCATAATTCTAATGTTTCACTTGTTTCATATGGAACATTGATAAATTCACAAAACCATTCAACGTAATTTTCTATCATTTTAAACGCCTCCTATTGATTTATAGGCATTTATAAATTATTCTATGGTTGTAAGTATTTTTATAAATGCTTTAGTCGTAGGGTCTGCCAAGAATACCTACGGCTTTTTTATTTGTGTTAATTACATTTGTGTAAGTTACACATTATTTTTTGTTTTTTACTCGTCTTAACTTTTGTTCATTTTCTTCTTTTTCTTGCTCTCTTATTTCTTGTTTTTCACTATCAGAATAATCCTCAATGAATTTCTCTAAAGCTGCTTCCAAAACGTCATTTAAATTATCATATAAACCTATTTTTTTTAGTGCTACAGCCTTACTATGAATAATACCTTTCACTCTTAAACTATGAGTTGGTAAAACACTATATCTTTCAGAAGTATCTAACATTGTATTTTCGTAATTGCTAGTTCTATTTCTTTTTTTATTTAACAAGCTATCATTTTTATTTTCCATTACGATCCCTCATTTTCTCTAATAATTCATCTGCAATATTCTCATACATTGTAAGTACATTTCTATCATGCATATCTTCATTTTGAATACCTATTGCATCCCAAAATTTAACTCTTTCTCTTTGCATCACTTTATTTTCAAATACATAATTTCCATATACATGTTTAAGTAGTTTTATAATAAAGCTATCTATCTTACCTTGATTTTTAAACATAACTGGTAAAACTCCAACTATATCAAAATCATTATCATGTAAATCTCGAAAATCAGATAAATGACTTATAAGTTTTTCTACTGCATTAAAACTTCTTACATGCGTTTGAACAACAATCAAACTATAATCACATGAATAAATTCCACTATTAGCAAAATCAGATAATGTAGGTGGTGTATCTATTAATATGAAATCATAATCCTCTTTTACTTCTTCTAAGAAGCTATCGAAGTATTTTGCACCATCAATTCTATTGAGTTTTAAATCTTCTAATAAATATGGATAACCAATCATATTAAAATCCGATGGTACTATTGATAAATTATTACTCAATTCTATTATTGCTTCACTTAAATGTTTTTGCTCTTTCAACGTATGGTACAAATCATTTTCGTTTATATCCGTTGATTTTCTTAAAAGTAAATCTAGTATTTCATCTTCTTTTTCATCTAAAATACTTTCAATATTATTAGAATTCATTATCTCATTTAATAAACTGTTATTGTTTTCTTTAAATGTTTTTAATAGTAGATCAGTAACATCTGCTTGAGGGTCTAAATCAACAACTAATACTTTTTTCTTTTTAATTTCAGATAATACATAAGCAATTCCAGCAGTTGATGATGTTTTTGATACACCACCTTTAAAGTTATTTATTGATATTACTTCGGTCATAATACTATCCCTCCTTTTGAATATAGTTATATCATATCACACATGTGTAAATTACACAAATGTAAATTACACATGTGTTATTTACATTTGTGTAATTTACATTTATAGTATATACTATAAGTAGTTTAATGGATATTGTATTAACAGGGGAGAGTGTTATATGAATATAGAAACTATTGAAATGATTTCTATTGTACTTTCATTTATATTACTTGTGGGTCTTGCTACATTCATTATTGATAAATTGAATTGGTGGGGTGGTGTCAAAAAAACACTATTTATTATGTGGAATATCGTTTCTGCAATTTTTATTCTATTAGGAACGTTAGTATCTTTGATTTTCATAGTATTTACAGCAATGCTTTTTGCAAGCGGGAAAGACTAAATTGGAATTAAGTCTATAAAGAGGGAAAAAAGCAAGTAGATTTAAAAATAAATTTTACAAATAACAACAACATGTTATTATTAATTTATAAGAAATGAAAAAAGAGCAACTACTGGAAATAGTTGCCCTTAGGTAATAAAACGTTTAGCCGACGTTTATTTAATATCAAATTTATACTTGTATTATATAATGAATAACTTCTTAGTGCAAGCACCTAAATCATTAAATAAATGTAAAGCTAAATAAAAGCGTTTTATTACCTCTTACCAAACTAAAATTCGGAAAGAGGTTTTTTATTATGACAATGGAACTTTACAACGTAAATGAGGAATATAGAGAAAAGTTTTATCAAATACCGAAAGTATTTTTTACTAATCCAAAATATATTAAAATATCCAATGATGCGAAAATGGCATGGGGTATTCTTAGAGATCGTTTAGATTTATCAATTAAAAATGGCTGGATTGATTCTAAAACAGGTAATATATTCTTTTATTACAAAAATGAGAACCTGCAAACTATATTAAATTGTAAAAAAGATAAGGTCATTAAAATTAAGAAAGAACTTATTGAAGCCGAATTATTACTACAAGAAAGACAGGGTTTAAATAAAACAAATAAACTTTATTTAGTGAAACCAGAAGTTACAGAAGATGATATTTATAAAATTCAAAAGCAAGAAAACACAGTTGAGAGCAGTAGTGGCAAGGAAGTCGGAAAAACCGAGTTCCAGAAGTCGGAAAAACCGAGTTCCAGAAGTCGGAAAAACCGAGTTCAAGAAGTCGGAAAAACCGAATCTAATGATACTGAATTTAACAATACTGAATTTAGCAATACTGAACTAAATGATATGAATGACTTGAATGATATAGAGTACAAAAATAATATTAGTATTCATTCAAATCATTCAAATCAATTTACACATAATTTTGATGATAAAGATTATAAAGAAATACTACTGCAAGAATTTCCAGAGCAACTAACTAATTATTTATTAAAATATGATTATAGAGATTTAGAAATCATAAAGGCCGTTATTCTTAAAGCAAAAAAATCTTTTAATTCAAATCATGATGATAATTTTTATATGCTAGAACATATTGAAGATGAAATATTAATTTCTTTAAAAAGACTTAAAAAAGCTATCCATGATAGGGGAATTAAAGGCCAAAAAGAAACAATCAAGTCAATGCAAGGATATTTAATGCAAACGATTTTAACTGAACTTGAAGAATTACATTCAGCAGATATGAGAAGAAAGAATATGTCGGATAATAATATTTTTAATATGTAAGTTATAAGTATTAGTTACTACCAATCAACCAATTTAAAAGCAATGAATTTAAATTATATATATATTGCTTCTAAAAAACATATGCTAAAATTGCCCGATTAATAGTAATATATAAACTGTAAAAATTTTATATAGACACTTGAAGCACATTTTCAATACACCTAAGCAATAAAACGATACATTACAGTAATTTAATTATTATTGTAATATATCGTTCGCTTAGGTTTACATAGTTAAATTTTAAAGAGATTCATTAAAATAATGCGATAAAAATAAATTCAAAACTTGTGATTTTTTTAGATCATGTTTACTTGCAATCTTTTCTATTTTTTTCTTGTTAGATTCTTCAATCATGTAAGATGCTTGTACATTATCATAGTTTAATTTGCTTTTATTTTTATATATTTGTATTTCTAAATCACTTGCTTTAGTTGATTTCAATATTTTATTTACTAATTCTGAATTATTTAAATCAATTTCAGCACTTCGTAATTTTATAAGTTTTTTGAATTTTGGTTTTATTCTAAAAATCTGTTCGCTTTTTGCCAATTTTTTAGTATACCTCCTTGAAAAAGTGCTATAACAATGGTATTATTGAAGTAACTCAAACGAAATCGTTTGAGTGTATTCGATGCTCTTTGATAATTACATATGCGTGCCTCCACATTAACGAAATTCAATGTGGGTCAGGTATACGACTTATGGTTAAATAGGTAAGCCGAAACCTATGAATTTCATTCTTATACAAATTTATCCTAACCAAACTCTATAATGTGTATAGTGTTGAGAGGGGAAGTTCCGATGAATCAACTGAAATATTATAGACTGGATAACGCGAGTGGGAAGTCGAAAGAACCACAAGGGTCAGGCAGTGAAAAGTGCTTGCAAGCTGAACCCTAATTAAATATTAGGCGTAATATTTAATTGCACTTACGCAATGTATTAAAAATTCGTATGTCACAATTTAATTAAGGAGGCGTTAACAATGATTAGTTATGAGAAATTCGACCAACTAGATTTTTATGGTTTTGTTTTATTTGCTGATGAAGTTCGTACTTTTGATGGTAAGATATACCGTATCAAAGGTGTACGTGGTCAACGTATCGACAAGAAACGTTTTGATCAAGTTGAACGACAAAACTTAGAACATCTTTCTCAAATCATGTATCAAGCCAAAACAATTAAAAGTGACAAACATGGTTTGATAGGATACCGAAAAAAACGGTATCAACAAATCAAGTGTGTTAAACAGCTAACAATTTCTGCATGATAAATTAGTTTTGATGCTTCTTACACATTGCAAAGTATAAGAATGAATTAACCAACGGTGTGCATATGTAATTATCAAAGTAACATGTAAAAATTGTTGTTTTAAAGGACTTTTTGATAAAGTCCTTTTTTTATTATAAATCATAATTGTAGAAAGGATAAGTGGTTTTATGAAAGCTACACAAAATGATATCAATCGTTTAAAGAAACAAGTACAACAAATCATGAAAATTAATGGTGTTGACCATAATACATGGTTATATGAACAGTACCAAAACTATTTAAGTGATAACACAGATGTTATTACTAAAGCGTTGAAAGAACTTTCAGAAAAGCAAAATAGTAATACAGCTTCAAATAATAATCAAGAAAATACAATTGGATAGGAGGATTTCATATGTTTGAAAGAGCCAATCAGGCCATAATTAACTTTATTCAAGATGCACAACCCCTTATCATTACTTTACTAGCACTATCATTACTAGCAGCAGGTTTAACAATGATGTTTGGTGATACAGGGCGTAGATGGGCTAAACAAACTATACTATGGTCACTTGTAGGTGCAGCTATCGCAGGTGGTGCTTTAGTATACGCACGTGCTTTCCAAAAAGTAATAAACGTAAGTACAATTGCCCCAGTTACAACAGATTTCAAACTAGCAGTTGTATCAAATTTACAATCAATATTCATGTAATAACTATTTAAAGGCTAATCATTAAGATTAGTCTTTTTTTATAGAAAGGAGCCGACATCGTGCTGAAAATTAGAACACCCGATTTTGAAATAGGCAATAGACATGACTTTTCATTACAGGAAATGATGAGTTACACAGAGAAAATGGAAGCTAAAGAATTCAGTAATATCCCAGAGTCATTTGATTATATTTTGTATGATGCGGACGAAGATACAGACATCATAGAAGCTACTTATAAATTAAATGATGGTTATAAAAATATTTATGAACATACAAAAGAGCTACTTAAAAATGTTCAAGTTGATTCAGAAGATATGAAATCTATTAAGCGTCAATATTTAAAAGAATTAGATGAAGTAGCACAAAATTATAAAGCTCAAAAACAACCAACCAAAAAAGAAAAGAGCAATACACCTAAAAATACATCTTACAATGCAAAAAAGCAAAATAGAGAGAATAATAATAAAGAGAGTATTGTTTCACAACTTAAAGGTAAAAAGGGCATAGGCGCTTTGTTGCTTGTATTATTGGTTATAGGTGTTTGTTATTTATTTATTGCTACAGACCCTAATAAAGACCAAAAAAAAGATAATGTTGAAAAAGAAGATATATACCAACAAGCATTATTAGGTCATGAGGACAAAGCGATTAAGAATTATGAAAAATTACCGAAAGAAGAAATGACTAAAAATGATAAATCTATTTATGCAAATTTACTTATAGATAAAGGTGATTTTGATAAAGCAGTAGACGTTAAAAGTGAAAAATATGTAGAGAATCAGTTATATAGCAAAGGCAAATTTGATTCACTAGAAAAATTTGAAAACAAACATTCAACTAAAAATGGTCAATTTGATTTAGCGATTCATAATGAAAAATATGAAGATGCTACTCAATTAGTAGATGATATAGATAAAACACCTGAAAGAAAAAAAGCATTAGCAATAGCATATATAGAATCTGACCAATTAGATAAAGCTAAAAAGCTAGCAGCTAGTACTGATGACGAAGAAGTTACTAAAATGATTGATGATAAGCAAAGAGATAAACAGCAATCACTTGAAAAAGAAGTTGAAGATAAACAAAAAGAGTATGACAAAGTGAAAGATGATAAGAAGAAGAAAAAAGAAGCTAAGGATAAAAAAGAAGCATTAGATAATGCCAAAGATAAGCTAGAAGAATTTAAAAATGATAACAAATAAAGAGGTGTGAATGTATGCTAAATGAAATCAGATTTATTGGCCGTATAGCAAATGATTTAGAATTAATTACTTATGACGATGACCAAAAACGATGTACATTTTCATTAGCGATAGAAACAGCCTATAGTACAGATTTTCCAAGAATAACTGTATTTGGTAAGAAAGCCACTAATCTTGTTAAATATAACAATAAAGGCGATTTGATATTCGTAGATGGTTATATCAGTACCAAAAAAATAGAGAAAAATGGCGAAGTTAAATTCTATGAAAATATTGTTGCAAATAATATCAGTTATTTGAATCATAAAAAAAGTAAAGAAGATCAAAATGCAGAAAATCCAGATACAGAAAACCTAAAAGATGTATTTGAGAATAGCGATAAAAAGCAAGATGAATCTGAACGAGAAAAAATATCAACTTATGAAAAACAAAAAGCTAATGGTTTTCAAGATGAAGATTTACCATTTTAATTTAGGAGGTAGTTAAATGATTCCATTTAGAAGTAAACATAATCATGGATATCATAGAAAAAAGGCTTCCTTTTCACAAAATAAACATTTATTAGCTCACCCAATAGGATTATTAGCACTATTAGTGGTGGGCTTTATTTTTATCATGTTGGCAGCCAATTTCTTTATAAACATGTTGAATAATCTCATATTTGCTGGTGGGGATATATTCGATAACATGAAAAAAATTAATAATGAATGGACGAATTACTTTTTTAAAGTGAGATTTGATTTAGCATTGTTTTATATTCCATTCTTTGTATTGCTTACTGTGTTATGGGGGAAAAAAGTATATCAAATACGACAGAAATTTAAATCATTAGACAATCAAGAGAAAGCATCAGGTCGTTTTTCTACTAAGAAAGAAATTAAACAACAATACAAGGCCATAGCTCAAAGAGAGAAGCAATTTGAGGGTGAGGGTGGACTACCTGTTGCTATGTTTGGTGTATATGATTTCGCTACTAAAACGAAGCAATATTTAGAACAGAGAAAAACAGCAAAAACAGAAATAAATTCAATGCCAGATTTAACACAAGATGAAAAATATAATATGAAGAAAGATAAATTAGGTCAAATTAACAAAGAATTTGTTAGTACATTTTTCCTTAAAAAAGAATTTACATTCATTGATGAATCACCAACTAACAATATATTTGTTGGTACTTCCCGTTCTGGTAAAGGTGAAGTGTTTGTTTTATCTATGATTGAAAATTATTCAAGGTCGTCACATCAACCGTCATTAGTTGTTGGTGATATGAAAGGCGAACTATATTCGGCATCAAATGAAACATTAGAAAATAGAAATTATCATACAGAAGTATTTAATTTAGATCAACCGATGGAATCAACAATGAGTTTCAACTTATTACAACTTGTTATAGAAGAATATCAAAAAGGTGATTTGGGTGAGGCACAAGAAATGACAAAACAAATCACGCATACACTTACAAATAATGAGGGAGTTGAGGATAATGAGTGGAACTTGATGTCGGCTGCACTGATTAATGCGATGATCTTAGCACTATGTGAAGAAGCGCTTCCTGAACACCCTGAAAAAGTAACACTATATAGCGTTTCAAATATGTTACAGACATTAAGTGTAAAAAAATTCTATAAGCAAATTCAAATAGGTAATCAAGTTAAAGTAATTGAAACATCAGCATTAGATGAATATATGGAAAAATTCCCATCTCATAGCCCTGCTAAAACACAGTATGCAACAGTAGAAGCCGCACCAGATAAAATGCGTTCCTCTATTATCGGTACAGCATTAAAAGCCTTACAGCCTTTCACAACTGATACTATTGCTAAACTAACAAGTCATTCATCATTAGACTTAAATAAATTAGGATTCCCAAGTATTATTGATGGTTTTTCAGAACCAGATAGTAAATTTGAATTAAATGTACAAGTTAAAAGAGAAACCAATATAGGTACTAAATATGATGAAGTAGAAGGCATCAACATTGGCGTTAATGAATATGGATATTGGCAATACCCATTCAAGACAGTTTTAAATATTGATGACCGGATTGAGATTGTAGAAACTGATGAATTCAATGAAGAAGTGAAATATTATTTTTATGTTACAAGCATTGATAAAAAAGGCCAAGTAACATTTGAGGCAAAAGGTGATATTTATTCATCTAATGTAACAATTAGAAAGTTTAATAGTTTCGCTAAACCGATAGCGATTTTTATGGTTGTTCCAGACTATAATAGTGCCAATCATGGTATAGCTTCTATTTTAGTTAATCAAATTGTATTTGAATTATCGAAGAACTCACAACTATATACAGAAAAGCAATCTACACATAGACGAGTAATCTTCCATTTGGACGAGGCAGGCAATATGCCTCAAATTCCGAATCTTTCTCAAAAGGTTAACGTATCGTTATCACGTGGATTAAGATTTAACTTCTTTGTACAAGCCTTTTCACAAATAAAAGATACTTATGGTGATGCGTATGATGCAATCATGGACGCTTGTCAAAACAAAGTATTTATTATGGCCACACAAGAACAAACGTTGAAAGACTTTAGCGATATGATTGGTAGTCAACAAATTACTGTCCGTAGTCGGTCTGGTGAAACTGATTCATTGAAATCAAGTATCACTGAAAATCAAGAAGAAAGACCACTATTAAGAGCCGACGAATTAGCTCACTTACAAGAGGGGGAAACAGTGGTTGTTAGAAATCTAAAAAGACAAGATAACAAGCGTAGAAAAGTTATGTCATATCCAATCTTTAACAGTGGAAAATACGCTATGAAATATCGTTATCAATATTTAGCAGATTTAATGGATACAGGTAAAAGTATTATTCATTTCAGACCTTTGCTAAAAGAACGTTGTGAACATAGACATTTACAACTAGAAACAACTTTAGTTGATTGGGAAAAAATAATAGAAAATATGCAAGCAGGTATTGAAGATGATAGTAGTAATGAAATTGATGATTTCACTCAATCATTAAATAAATCTATGGGTGAAAAAGCAAATGCTAATAATCCCGAAGCATATAAAGAAGAAAATAATAAAAAACCAGTCACTAGACAAAAGAAAGTTTTAACTTTAAAAGCCCAACTATCAGCAGAAGAATTTGATAGGCTTACAAGAAGATTTACAAAAACAATTAGAATGTATGAAGAAGATGGAAATAATGTAGATCGACTTACGTTATACAAATTAAAGCAATACTTGAAACTAAGAGTAAGAAACAATGATATTACAGAAGAACAAAAAAATAAGAGTATAAACTATGTTAAACAACTCATTGAGGAGGCAAAGGCTAAATGAAAAAATTAAAAGTTTTAATATTATTTATGACTGTTGCAATTTTAACATCAATTTTATTAACAAGTTGTGGAAAAAAAGAAGAACCGAAAATAGAAAAAATATCCCTCAAAGAAGTAAAGGATAAAATGAATCACCCAAAAGATGAATTTGTATCAGTTATTGATAACACTTCAAGTAGTGGCAATGATGAATATGTTAGGTATATAAAAAAAATGTTGAGAGAATCAGCTAAGAAAAACGAAAGAACAATATATTATGCAGAATATAATGCACAAGATTCTAAAGATAGTGATACTTATAAAGGTGAGACATCAATGATTTTTTATTCTGAAAAAGGAAAAAAACCTGCAAAAATGAAAATGGTATCATTTGATACAGTAGATTGGAAAGACACTGATAGTGCAGTCGAAGAACTAGACGAGCTATTTAAGTATGCTCGAAAGGAGTGATTAAAGAATGAACTTTATACTAGGTGATATGAGTAACATAGGCCATCAAGGTTTAGATCCTGCCAATACAGAACAAATTAATAATCACGTAGCTAGTGCTTCTAAACTATCTGATAAAGACATCTTAAGTATATTCAGCAATTATGGGAATAATCTTGAAATAACCAATATAGTAACCAGTATGTTTAGGAACATTGGTTGGGCGTTGGTAAATTGGCTTGTATGGATAACGGATTTAGTTTCAAACTTAGCAATTAACGTATTAACTTTGTTTGGATTGTTAAGTCAAGATAGTATCACAAAATTATTAATCGAAGCTAAGCCAGTATTGATTTCAATACTGGCTTTATCAATTATGTATATTGGTTTTAAAATGATGACTGGTAGACAGGTTAACAAAGCGAACATATTTACGGCAATCATTGTTGCTATTATCTTTTTAGGGAGTTTAAATTCAACAATGCAAACTGGTTCAGAGTTAGCAAAAGAATCGAGTAAGGCTGTAGAAAATTTTGATCCTGAAAGCAGTACACAAAATGATAATAGTACAAAAGCAGGTTCATCTTTATTACAGAAAAATATAGTAGATATTAAATATGTAGCAGAAAAAGGTTTTCCTAAATTAAAAACGACGAGAAACAATAGTGAATATAATAAATTAAATGCAAAAACTGCGAAATACATTGATATTAATGAAGGTATTGATGCAGGTGATGTGAAAAGTAAAAATGCAAAAAAAGTATTAGGTAAGAAAGTTGTTGTTGATGAAAATGGTAAAACCACATTAGGTAAACTGAAAGATGGTATGTTTGGTATTGGGAAAGAGCAATATTATAGATTCCAAGTTAAATGGTTTACAGCTATGGTTGGGCTAATTTGTTTAGCATTAGGTCATTTTTTAGCAGCACTAAGAGTAGCAAGTATAATTTTAGAATTAGTAGTTACAAAAATTATTGCAGTAGGTTTTTCATACGCATTACAAGGTGAAAAACTAAAATCAACAATAGTAGATATTATCAACGGATTTATAAGTATTGTACTAATATTTGTGTGTTTGTTTATCTTTAAAGAAGTAGTAGGATTCTTAAATGATAAACCATTAGGCGTGTGGTTTATTGGTTTAATAGCAGCAACATTCTTTATGATAGATGGGCCAAAAGTTATTGAACGAAAATTTGGTTATGATGCAGGTCTTTCATCACCATGGCGTTCAGCACTTGCTATGTATGGTGCAGCTAAAGCAGGTGCAGGCGTTGCAGGTTCAGGAATAGGCAAGGCAAGTGACAAAATTAAACAATCACATTCAAATTCAAATAAAACAAATAGTAATTCAAACGAAAAATCTAACAACGAAACAAACAGTCGTTCAGAAGCTCTTAATCAACAATCAAGTAATTCTAAAAGCAATCAAGAAAGTAATACAAGGTCAAATGGTGAACGGAACCTAAATGAACAACAAACAGCAACTACGAATGTAGGTAATGAAACCAACAGTAGAACTAATCAAGAAGCACAAGAAAAACAAAATAGTGAAACACAAGATGTTAATAATAGTCAATCAGCCAACTCACAATCTAGCAATACACATCAAACGTTAGATCAAGAAATGAAAGAATCAGGTCATGGTACTAATGACTTTAAAGGTGTGGGAGCAGGCCATAGTGCATTATGGGCAAATAAACCAGCAAGTGGTTCATCTAGCTTAATGTCAGAAGAAAACCTTCAAAATGTTGAAAAACAAATAAATAATGGTGGTTCTTCAAGTAACACGACTACAAACACACCAACATCAGCAGAATCT
>NZ_JAESKI010000019.1:40213-57527 GCF_017892065.1 Staphylococcus sp. GDY8P120P
TAACGCTCAATCCAGAAATACCCCATTATCATCAGAAGCAACCAATC
This sequence comes from Staphylococcus sp. GDY8P120P, assembly GCF_017892065.1. NCBI lineage: Bacteria > Bacillati > Bacillota > Bacilli > Caryophanales > Staphylococcaceae > Staphylococcus > Staphylococcus sp. GDY8P120P. The sequence goes on from NZ_JAESKI010000019.1 coordinate 40,261, forward strand.
GTGAACCACAAAACACACCAAAACAAGCAAATGGATTTACGCAACAAAGAGAAAGCCAAAAACCACTATCTAGCAATCAAAATAAAGGGAATTCACAGTATCACAGACCGAAAAGTCCTATGAGTGCAAATAGAAATAATAGTCAAAATAGAACGCCATCACAAAAAGCATCTATTAATAGAGGTAGCACTGGTTCAACACAAAGTAATAGAACACATGTGAACAAACCATCTAATAGTAATAAAACTGTAAATCAACCTAAGCAAGTAAATTCAGTTAAATCAACTAACAGTGGCTCAAATAGAAGTGCTAGACCATCTAATGGTGGTTCAAATAGAGCTTCTAAACAGACACCCAATAGACCGGTAAATAAACAAAGAATAAATCCCAAACGTTAGGAGTGTAAATAATGGCAAATAGAATTCCAGAAAGCACCAGTGTAGAGGCCAAATTAACTCGATGGTTATATATGAAAGACGTTGTTGTTATTTTCACTGTATTTGTTATAGGGTACTTTCTTCAAGCACTAAATATAGTACCTGCTCAATTAACAATCTACTTATATGTATTAGAGGTTTTTATAGCAGCAGTATTATTGATTAGACCATTTGGTACGAATCCCACAAGACGAAGTTTAAGAGTGTTTATGTTAACAATGACCAAAGATAGAAACACTTATGAAGAAATACCATACAGTATTATTAGCAAGACTAAGGAGGGCAAAAAAAATGCCATTATTCGAAAGCAATCAAGCTACAAAGACTTCCTCGAAAAACAAAAGTAATACAGAGAATCAAGAAGTGCTATTTAAAGAAGATAGCACTTCTTCTTTGTTTGGGAAGCATAGTAATTCAAATAAGAACACTGTAAAAACAGAACCTACTAAAAATAGTGATAAGTCAGGTAAGAAGCCATTATTTAGTACACAAACAAAGCAATCAGAAGAACGAAATGAAGATGAAAGTAATAATTCTAAAACATTATTTGAATCACCAAATATAGAAAAAAAGAAATTTAAAATTAAAAATAGACCTCGTATTAAGAAAAAAGACAAACCCTTAATTCAATTTAAGAAACATAAACCTAAAAAAACATTTCTTGATATAACAAATATTATAGATCGAACAGATGAAGCATCAGGAGGTTTGTTTATTCTAAGAGATGGAACTTATATGAAATTCTTTCAAGTACACCCCAAAGATATTATGAGCCGAAATTCAAATGAACAGTTATATGATATGGGCGTTTTGCTAAATATGCTAAAAGCATATAACAAAGATAACAAAATACTAGCTTTGAACATGCCGATAGATACAGAACAACAACGCACTAATTTAATTAAAAAGCATGACACTAGAGAAAATGATATTCATAAATACTTTTTAGAAAAACGAATAGAAAAATTTGAATATCTTGAACAGTCATCACGTATGGAACGTTCATTTTTAGCTATGGTATTTGGTACAACGCCACAAGAATTAAGAATAAATCTACAAACATATAAAAATGCTATGTCTGGTGGATTCCCAATTAAAATGTTGAATGAAGAACAAGAAATTAAGATACTTTATAAATTGAACAACCAATGCGAAGAAATTAAATAGGAGGGATTATATGAGTTTATACACTAAAATGAAAGAAAAAAATCAGACAAAGAAAAACTTGAACAGTGGCGATATGTCAGTGTCTGATTACAATTTAGACTTACTTGCAAAGATTCAGCCTAGAGGTGGCGTAAATTATAAAAATGATTTTTATGTAAAAAAAGGCACTGGTTACGAAACCTGTATTACTATTTATGAAACACCTACTGATGTTGAAGATTTTTGGTTAGGTCAACTTATGACGATGGATAATACTATCGTAACAATGGATATGAAAACAAAAACTAGAGAAGAAATTAAAAATGACTTGAAAACTGGTATGACAGAGTATTTAGACAGAATGAACAATGATAGAGATATTGTAGCAAGAAGTGAAGCACAAGAAGCCTATTATGAATTAGATAGTTTATTAAGAGATATTCGTAATGGTGGGGAATCTATTAAGGAAGTTGTACTAAGAATGTATGTAAGTGGACGTACACGTGATGAAGTCGATGAAAAGATAAATGAAATACTAATCTTCTTAAATTCAATGGATTTTAAAGGTACAGTGTACCTTAATGAACAGAAATTTGAAAGCCAAGCACTAACAATGAGCTTAACGCAACAAGATGCAATTTTGCCTCGTATTAAAAAGGATATACCTGCACAGACAATTGCGACAGGCGTTCCTTTCCACTCGGTATCTTTAAATGACCCTAGAGGTGTTTATTGGGGCACTTCGGACACAGGAGGTAACATCATACTCGACTTGTTCCATAAAGACCAAAGACGTACTTCATATGATGGTGTATTAGTTGGTGCGAAAGGTGCAGGTAAATCTCATGCACTTAAAAAGATTTTATTAGAAGAATCTATACAAGGAAATCGTGTAAGAACAATTGATTCGACTGGGGAATTCGTACATTTAGTTAACGTATTAGGTGGTAAAACAATTTCACTAGATGGTACAGATGGAATGATTAATCCATTAGAAGTCAATGCAGTAGCAGTAAGAGAAAAAACAGATGATTTAGGTCAGAACATTCAAGAAGTTGATGAAGTAACTTCATTCAACCAACATAAGCAAAAATTGAGTACATTTTATGGATTGATGAATCCCGATGCAGCTGAAAAAGATAAACAGTTATTTAGAATAATCGTTGACCAATTTTATAAACACAAAGGTTTATGGAGTTCAAATACAGACGAACAAACAAATATCACTAACTTAAAATCAAGTGAATATCCTACGTTTTCTGAATTACTTAATTATTTAAGAGAAACATTATATAGTGATGAAAAATTTACAACGGTTAGAGAAAATATATCAGATGAACGAGTACAACAATACCAAGCGATTGAATTAACTTTATTAGATATTATATCTTCAAATGGTCGTATGTTTGACGGACACACAACAATTGAAAACTTTAAAGAACACCAGATAATTAATTTTTCTATAAGACAATTGAACTCAATGGGTGATGAAGTTAAAAAAGCCCAATTATTTAACGTAATGAATCTTTTATTTGATGAAATGGTTTACTTTGGATCACCACAATTCCAAGCATATAACCGAAAAGAACTAGAACTAGATGATGCTGTAAGATACAGATTGATTTTTGATGAAGCACATAACTTAATTTCAGCAAATGAAACAGATGCACCTGTTGTAGATAAATGTGAAAAGTTCATACGTGAAGATAGAAAATATTTTGGAGGCTTTATATTTGCATCACAAGATATTAAAGACTTTATACCAGAAGATTCTCAACAGAAAAATATAGCAAAAGTGAAAACATTATTTTCACAAACAACATATAGATTCATCATGCGACAAGATACTTCCAATGTAGAAAAATTAGGAAGTATTTTCTCACAAGAATTAAGTGATTCAGAATTGGGAGTAATACCGCAATTAGGCACAGGTGAAGCAATATTAAATATAGCAGGACTTAGAAATGTGAAATTTAAAATTGAAACGACAGAAGAAGAAAATGATCTCTTTGGAGGAGGTGCTTAATATTGCGTAAAGGTAATATGGTAAAAGGAGCCTCTAAAAAAGCTGTGAAGATGGCAGCAAAAGCCATTGCTACAAAACTTAATATTTCATTATGGTATGTGTGGGCGTGGGTACTAGGTATTCTCGCAGTCATACTTTTAATTATAGTGATATTCGGAACAATTATCACAGCAGTAAAAATAGAAGAAGATAAACAGAAAGAACAAGTAAGTGGTGGCGATGGTGGTTGCCAAGTTTCAGGAGGTAGCGTTAACGACAAAGGAATATCAGTTTTTGAGAAAAATGCTAAAGGTGGCGCTTTAGAGGGTAAGTCAGAACAAATTCAAAAAATAGCTAAAAAACATAATGTTCCACCTAAATTATTCATGGCAATAATTGCTAGTGAATCTCAATGGGGTAAAGGTGTAAATGCTACAAAACAAAAAAATCCATTGTCTGTAATGGGTGCAGGTACAATTAATTCTGACCATGCAAAATTTGATACTATTGAAAAAGGTTTAGAAGCAGGGGCAAAAAATTTAGATGAATTATATATAAGTAAAGGTTTAACAACACCAGAAAAAATAGGGCCAAAATATGCACCAACAGAAGGAGCTACTAATGATCCAACAGGTATGAATAATAGTTGGATTCCAACAGTGAAATCAATTATGAGTTCGTTAGGTGATGGCAAAGGTGAAGCAAAAGTAAGTTGTGATTCTGATGTACCAGCTGGTAAATCAATCAAAAAATTAGACAAAGTTCTAAAAAAACATGATGGAAAATTACCTAAATATAGTGGTAAGAAATTTGAACCTAATACTTACGCATATAACCAATGTACTTGGTATGTATATAACAGACGTAAAGAATTAGGATTACCAGTTACATTATTATTTGGTAATGGTGGAGATTGGCCAGAGAAAGCAAAACAACAAGGTTATAAGACAGGAAAAGAACCAAAAGTTGGGGCAATGGTATCGTGGCCTTACAATTCAGAAGATTTTGGTTCAACTGAATATGGTCATATAGCGTTTGTTGAAGAAGTCAAAAAGAATGGGGAAATCAGAGTAAGTGAATATAACATTAAACCTTTTGAATATGGTGAAAGAACATTTAAACCTAAGAAAGATTTAACGTTCATATATTAATCAATGAGGTGAAAAATATGACAAATAATGAGAGCGAGAATAAAAATAAAAAATCAAATTCTACTAAAATATTTGGGTATATAATTGTGCTGCTAGTATTAATCGGTACAATTATATATTTCGTGTATAGCTCACAAAATGATACAAATTCAGAAAACGAATCTTTAAAAAGAACAGTCAATGAACTACAAAAAGATAATGATAAAAAAGAAGATTTAATAAATAGATTAGATGCTAAAAACGTAAATAAAGAAGAAGAAGAAATAAGAAAAAAAGCTAAAGAGTTTGTAAAAGTATTATATGTAACTGACCCACAAATGGACGATAAAAAGCGATATGAAAATGCAAAGAAAGTAATGGATAAATCTTTAGCAGATCAATATTATGGTGATAAAAGAAAATCACCAATTAAATATAAAACAGAAATAGAAAATGTAAATATATATTCAGAAAGATACTCACCTAAGAAATCAGATTATCATATGTATTTAACTTTAACTCAAGCTATAAAAGATAATAATGGGAAGATAGTTTCTTCAAGAGATGTAGCATCAGAAATGACGTTAAAACAAGAGAAAAGTAATGACTGGAAAGTAGTTAAATTCAAACAATTTGACGACCAAAAAAATGAATACAAAGATGAAGATAAAGACTAAGAGGTGAGAATATGAAAGAACTATTCACAGCATTTAGAAGTGATAAGACCTCGATAAAAGGAAAAGGCAGTTGGTTATTTTATGGACTAACTGCCTTTGTTGTTTTAGCATCACTCCTTTTACTTTTTGGTCATTTTTATACAGAAGATGAGGTAACAAATGCAAATACAGAAGTAGGAAAGTGGAATGATTTATCAGCATCAGGAAAAGTAAAAATAGATAAATGGGAATGGAATAAAAGTAATCATACGATGGATTTAGTTTTACAATATCATGATGATATTAACCAAAGTAAAGACATAAAAAGAAGTTATGAAATGATACCAAATACAACACCAAACCAAACAGTAGATTATAAAGTTATTGCAAAAACTGATAACAAACAAGCAATTAGAATTTATGATGTTAAAAAAGGTTTTGAAGTAATGGTAGTTAAAGTATTTGAGAATTCTGGTTCAGAGTCAGGTAAAGGTGAAGAAATAACTAAGTTACTCGGTAATGAAAAGAAAGTTAAAACAAATGATTCTTCTAAAGATATGAGTAAAGAAGATTACCAACTAGAATTTGTACAAAATGATATTGATGATACGTTAAATTCTAAAAAAGATTTAGAAGAATCTGAAGAAAAAACTGAGAAGAAAATATCAAAAACTAAAAATGAAATTAATGAATTAGAATCAGAAAAGTCATATCAAACTGGAACAGAAAAAACAGAAACAGACAGTAAAATTGAATCTAAAAAAACAGATATTGATTCATATAATACTGAAATTGATGACTACAAAGAACAAATAAAACAAAGTGATGAAAAAGTAAAATTATTAAAACAAAAATACAATGATACAAAAAAATATACACAGTAAAGTGGTGAGACAATAGTGAGACGTAAACTATATATAGTGTCACAAATGTGAGACACATACTATATATAGTGTCACAAAGGTGAGACAAAAGGGGATTTAAGATATCATTTAAAAATTGACTTGAAGTGTTGGAATGTCTGGCTTCGCCAGACCTATCATTTTAAATGATAGCATATTCCCCTTATGCTCTTAACTCACATACTATTATAATATAGAAATATTGAAAGGTGGTAACGATATAATGGAAACTGTATCGCTATATATTAGGAATTTAGATAAGGGTTTGCATTTAAGAATTAAACAAGAAGCAAAAGAAAAAGGTTATAGTATGAATGAATATATACTCAAACTTTTAGAAGAAAATGATCCTTTAGAACAATATAAAAAATTATATGAAGAACAAACACATCAACAAGCACAAAATACTAAAGTTTTAAAGGAAGTAGCAAGTAAGCAAGATAAAATATTAAACATTTTAGAATCAGTTGATTACTAATATAAAGGAATGATTGTATGCCTAAAATAGTTACAATGTCTGAATTTGAACAATCAAAAAATAAAACGAAATTTAGCAAGTATGTTGATTACGTTGATAGAGATGAAGCAAAGAAAAATGAACATAAAGAATTTCAATATGATGTCTACACACATTATATGTTTGATGAACAAAAAAGTAATTCCATGTTCAACGATAATTCTAATTATATGAGTGAAGATGAAATTAAATATACTAAGTCTAAGTTTAATGAGGCACAAAAAAACAACGGAATTATGTGGAAAGATGTAATTTCATTCGATAATGAATCTTTAAAAGAAGCTGGTATATTTGATCCAGAATGTAAGTATTTAGATGAACAAAAAATGAGACAAGCAACAAGAAAAGCTATGCAAAAATTTGAGAAAAAAGAAGGTCTAGAAAATAATTTAGTATGGTCATCATCTATACATTACAATACGGATAACATACATGTACATGTAGCAGCAGTTGAAAAAGATGTTACAAGAGAACGTGGCAAAAGAAAGTATTCAACGATTAAAGAAATGAAATCATCATTTGCAAATGAATTGTTTGATATGAGTGGTGAACGAACTAAAATTAATAACTTCATAAGAGATAGAATAGTTAAAGGTATAAAAGAACAAAACGAACCAGATTACGATAAACAAATGAAGTTACAACTAAAAAAAATACATGAAGAAATTAAAGATATACCCAAAAAGGAATGGCAATATAATAACAATATTATGAAGCAAGCTCGCCCAGAAATAGATAAATTTACTTTAATGTATATAAAAAATAATCATGGTAAAGAATTCGACGAATTCAAGCAAGACCTAAAAAAACAGTCTAAGTTATATAAAGAAACATACGGGGATAAATCAGATTACAAAAAGTATGAAGAAACTAAAATGAACGATTTATATTCACGTGCAGGTAATACAGTTTTAAAACAAATCAAGTCATTTAATGAAGAATATAATAATATTAAGTTTAAAGAAATTAATAAACAAGATAATAAAAACCCTTTAAATATTAATCCTAAAGTAAACAATAAAATGCAAATTGGGTACGCATTAAACAGTACATTATATAATACACAAAGAGCATTAAGAAATGACTTTCAAAAGGAAAGAAATATTAATCAATATCACTATGAATTTGATAAATCTTATGAAAAAGAAGAATAATAGGAAAGGTTTGATTATATGTCATCACATAGAATTCAAAAAAGATTTAGAATAAATCCTGATTATTTAGAGCATCTTGAAAATGTAAAAAAGGAAAATAATCTTCAAACTAATGGAGAAGCAATAGAACATATATTAGATGAAAACATTAAGTTAAAAGATGAATTATTAGGTAAAGGTAATAATGATGTAGCTGAAAATACAAGCAAAATATTAAAAGCTATTAACCAAAGTTCTAAAGATATTAAAACTATATTAGAATTTGCTAACACATACGCATATAGAGAAATGTTTGAAGAAAACATAAGCACAACTGAATCACCAACTAATTGGTTAAATGAAGCAAAAGAGGAAGTTAGTAGACAAATACAGTATAAAAGAACGCAAATATTATCAGAACATTAAGGAGTGGTGATCAATGGAAAATAACCAATTAATTAAAGATGGTGAAACAGCAACATTTGTAAAATTAGAAGATAATATCATAACAGTTGAAACAGAAGAATTTGAATATGATTTTGAATTATCAAAAGCACAACTTGAACAATGCTATCAACAATTATCTAAAAATGAAGAACCCGAGTTCACTATTAATGCCGACAAAGGTATTATCATTTTTAATACTGAATACACTGTTAAGCAGCAAGCAGAAATTGATTCCATTGCTGATTACTTCTTTTCAATTGAGGATATGCCAGTTACTACTAAATATTGTACGATTGAAAGCATGTATGATTTAAAAGGAAAAAAATATGCAGATATTTTAACGGAGGACAACGAAGCATTAACTATATATTTAAGAGATGATATTCATAATTTTATACTAAATTGTTTACAAGAAAGTGATAATGATGAACAGATTGATGAAATACAATTTAAATATAGTCCAGAATTTCATAAAATAATTTTTAATGATATGAGTGGTTTTGATACAGGGGATTTGGAATTAGGAAATATGATGATAGGGGAAGATGGTGAAGAATAATGAAGCAATCTGAATTGAATAAATTTATTAAAGAAACATCAGAACAAGCCTTAGAACAACTTGATAAATTCTTCCGATCACCAGAAGATATTAGAGAATATATTGACTTTGCTTCACAATTTTATAATTACTCAAATAGAAACCAAATGCTAATTGCGAATCAAAATGATGGTGCAACTATCGTAGCCCCCTATAAAAAATGGCAACAATTAGATGCACAAGTTATGAAAGGCGAAAAAGCCATAAAGATAATGGTTCCTAGTGAACGTAAAACGTTTGTACGTCATAATGGTGAGGATAAAAATGTTGTTCCGATTAGTAAAGCTACAGCAGAAGAAAAAGATAAAATTAAAAACAACCAAATTAAAGTAAATAAGTCCATCACATTTGTTAAAGGTAATGTTTTTGATATTAGACAAACAAACTTACCAGAAGATAAATACCCTCAAATGCTACAACAATTAAGAGGGAGTGTTCCAGATTATGATGAAAAAATAAGTAACCTAACTAAAATTGCTAATTCATTTAATATTAACGTACAACAAAGTAAAGACAGTATGGAGGGTGCAAGAGGTGCTTATATAGAAACTCATAGTGGTCAAAAAGTTATTGAATTGAATAAAAATAACGAAGAAAAACAAAATACAAAAACGATGATTCATGAGTTAGGTCACGCCCTTATACATGGCAAAGATAAAATTGTAGAACCTAATAAAGATTTAAAAAAAGAAGATAGAGAATTTCAAGCTGAAATGACAGCATTAATCGTAGGTAAGTATATGGGATTAGATAATGATGATTATTCTATTAAATATATTCATGGTTATGCTAATCAAATGGATAATTCACAAAAAATGGATTTAATGAAAGATGTTCAAAAAGCATCTAGTGAATTAATAAAAGCCATAGATGGTAATGACAGTAAGCAAATATATTTAGAAGCTAATCAAAATAAAGATAGAGCATATATTAAGCCAGAAAATATCAAAAATAATTCATTCATGAGAGAAAATCAGCTTTATACCGTACAAGATGCAAATTTTTTCTCAAAGGAAATGTACAGTCAGTTTACGCCCCAAATGGTATATAACAGTCCAAAGGATAATAGGACGAAAATACTACAAGGTAGAGAATATAGTTATGCACCTAATCAAACAGAATTATCGCAACCCAATTTCTATGACTATTTAAGACAATATGTAGCACCACAAGAACAAAGTGGTCGCAAAATGGTAAATAGTGAAGAAAGGATTGACAATCGATCCAATTTCAAACCTGTTGAAAATAATAAAAATATAGAAATCATTAATGATGATAACGACTTATCAAGATAATTAAAGGAGTGATTTTAATGAATCAAAATGAAATGGGAAAAAAATACCAGACATATTTACTTAAAGAATTCTTTTCAGATAAACCATTATTCAATGTGCCTCAACTAAGTGATGAAGAACAATCAGATATGGAAGAAATAAAAGCTAATATTAATCCTAACGTTAAATCAGTTATAGAAGAAAGTGTACAAGATGCGACAAAGAGTTTTACTAAACTAGATAATGCAGTTAAAAACTTACATGAAGCAGAAGAACAAATGGAAGATGTAGAAGATATTCAATTAAAAGATAGAGCATATAGACCATTAGAAAATGAAGTGTTTAATGAATACAATAAAAATAAAGAAGCATTTAATAAAGTAAATCAACAATATCAGATAGCAGATATTAAAACACAAGAAGATATTGAATCACCATCAAAACATTGTTATGTATCAAATATAGATAATGGAACAATTGAATTAGAAACAGACGAAGCTATATACACTGTTACAATACCACACCAAGAATATTTAGAAATGCTAGAAAATCCGAAAAAATATGAATTTTCACTAGATAAAGAAACTGAAAACATAGTTTATAGAGAAGCAACAGAATCCATTGAAATGGAAAATGATGGTTTAGACAAGACGCCACGTTTTAATAAAAAGCAGATAGAAGAAGAACAAGATAATGAATTAGAAAGATAGAATAGGAGTGAACGTATGGAAACGCCAATCAAGGATATATTAAAAGAAAAGTACAAAATTGATTTAGATAAAGAAGATTTACAAGAATTAATAGCGAAGCAAGTTGACCAAGAGTTATTAAAAAGGATTGATAAGCCAGATAGACAACAATTAAATCAAGATAGCTACTTTAAAGAGTTGCAGCAATCACTTGTAGGCATGAAAGAACGTTTGAGTAATGCATTTACAAGTGATTTTATTATGCAACAAATTAACGGTGTAAAAGACTTTTTCAATGACCATTCTATTAATCCTGAAACTATAAAAAATAATATTAAAGATTTAGTTACATGGAACAAAGATAGTCCAACAGTAGAAAATATCACTTCAACATTTGATAAAGTCAGAGATATATTTACAAAAGAGCAAGAGCAAGTATCAGAAATTGAAAATGAAACACCTACATTAAGTAATCAGTTTGATAATTTAAAAGATATGATGAAATCAAGTTATCAAACAATTAATCAAGGTGCAGATATTCAAAATTTAAGAAACTATGAACAAGTATCAAGGTTAGAAATTATAAATCAGAAATTAAACATTCAAGACGACAAGCAAGAAACACCTTATAACTTTGAAAAAGTCAATCATAGTATTGATTGGCAAAATCAAGAGGAAAAAGGAAATGTTATTGATTTGTATAATTATCTTAAAGATGCTCATAATACAATATCTTATAGTGAGCCTTATTCCAATGATACTAATATTAATAAACTTCAATTAGAACAATTCACATTGCAAGGCATACAAAGTATTGAAGAAAAAATAAGTCCCAGAGAGCTAAACGAAAGTAGAATACAGCATTTAGAAGATCAAAAACAAAACATACCTCAATACGAGGGCATGAATGAATTTGATAAGGCTATTAAAGGCATAGAAAAAACATTACCTAACGAGGCCAAAGAGCATATTCAAGTATCTGAAAAATCAGAATTAGAGCAAAACAAGGTCATTAAAGAGGCCTATGATATTCAACAAACAGAAGTTTTCCAATCTTTAAATGAAAAAAGTGAATATAAAGAAATGGCAGAGAATATTGATGATAAGCAAGTCGAAGCTAATTTGTTAGATGTAGATGGTGAAAAAGTAATAGTTGAAGTTGGCAGCGAAGAATATGCACTCACATTAAATGAAACAGATACAGCAAAAATACAAGCGAATGAAGATGCGTTTACATTTAGCTTTAACACAGAAACAAATGAATTTAATTATCTAATAGATGAAGATGCTATCGATGAAACACAACAAGATAATGAAAAAAAGTCACGTACCCCTGAACAATTTGCAGAAGCTAACCCACTTCCACAAGAGTATATAGATATGGCAGAAAATAGCGATTTTGAACGATAATTTAGGAGGTTATATATATGAAAACAGTTATATTCGCTGAAAAACCATCACAAGCCAGAGATTATGCTAACGCATTAGGTATAAAGGCTAAACACAAAGAATATATTGAAATTAAAGATAGCGATATTATAAGTAATGCAATTGTTACATGGGGATATGGTCATTTAGTAGAATTAAAACTACCAAAAGATTACAAAAACCCAGTAAATAATTGGCAAATAGAGAATTTACCATACAAACCAGAACCTTTTGAATTTAAAGTTGGCAAAGATAAAAACGCTCAATATAATGCAGTGAAGAAGTTTTTTAAAGAGGCTGATGTATTAATTAACGCAACAGATATTGATAGAGAGGGTAGTAATATCTTTTATTCAACGCTTAATCTAACTGGTGTTAAAGATAAACCTATAAAAAGGTTATGGATTAACTCAACCGTTGATTCTGAAATTATTAAAGGGTTTAGAAACTTAAAAGATAATAAACAAGACTATCAGAGCTATCAAGAAGCATACGCAAGACAGATAAGCGATTATCTAATAGGAATGAATTTAAGCCCACTATATTCTAATATTTTTCGTTCACAAGGTTTAAATGAAACTTTTTCAATTGGTAGAGTTCAAACGCCTACTTTATGTATGATCTATGAAAGACAAAAGGCGATTAACAATTTTAAACCAGAAAAGTATTATGAGGTAGTAGGTGAATTTAAAGCTCAAAACGGTCAATATAAAGGTAAGGCTAAAATTAAAACTTTTGAAAAAGCAGATTTAATTGAGTTAGAAAAGCAACATAAATTAAGCCAAGTAACACATGGTAATGTATGTAAAGTAGAAACAAAAGAGAAGAAACAACAAGCACCTAAATTACATTCTTTATCAACACTTCAAACCAAAATCAATAAAAAATACAAATATGGAACAGAAAAGACAAAAAAGATTGTTCAAACGCTATATGAACGGAAGATATTAAGTTATCCACGTACTGACAGTAATCTAATTACAGAAGAAGAATTTAACTATTTAAAACAAAATTTAGAAGCCCTTAAAGAAGTCTATAAGAAAAACTTTAATACAAGCTATACAAAGCCTCGTAAACGCTATGTAGACGGTTCAAAGGTACAAGAACACTATGCCATTATTCCGACTTCAAAAATCCCTTCTAAACAAGATATAGAAAATTTGAATCAAGAAGAAATGAATGTATTAAACGAAGTAGTCAATACAACATTAAGTATGTTTGCAGAAGATTATGTTTTTGATGAAACTGTCATTGAAACTGATGTGAATGGTTTAATTTTCTATACGAAAGGTACTGTTGAAAAAAATAAAGGGTGGAAATCATTATTTCTAAAAGATGATACAGAGAAAGAAAGTAACAATGAAAATAAACTCCCAAAAGTTGAATTAAATGAATCTGTAGATGCTAAAGTTAAAGCTCAAGAGGGTATTACAACACCTCCGAAACCCTACACAGAGGGCGAATTAATAACATTGATGAAAACTTGCGGAAAGACATTAGATGATGATGAAGCAGCAGATATATTGAAAGATATACAAGGTTTGGGTACAGAGGCTACAAGAGATGGCATTATAAAAGGTTTAAAATCCAAACAATATATCAAAATCACAAGTAATAAAGTAGCAATCACAGAAAAAGGTATATTACTTTGTGAAGCAGTTAAAGGTAGCTTGCTTTCTAGCCCTACAATGACAGCAGAATGGGAAAAACGATTAAAATATATCGGTCAAGGACAAGCTAATATAAGTGGCTTTATTGATGTAACTATGAAATTCATTAAAAAAGAGCTAGATCAGTACAATGAAAAGGCCAAAAATGTAGATGTACAAAAGCAAGTTGAAAAAACAATTGATGAAAGTACCATTGGTCAATGTCCTAATTGTAAACAGGGTCAACTAACAGATAAAGGCAAGGTTATAAAATGTAGTAATTGTGAACAAATATTTTTCAAAAATTTCTTCAAGAAAAAAATTCCAGATAAACAGTTGAAAACATTGATAACTAAAGGAAAGACATCCCAAAAATTAAAGTTTAAAAGTAAAGCTGGTAAGTCATATGAAGCATATCTAAAACTTGATGATGATAATGAAAAGAATATTAAAAAGATTATATTGACGTTTGATTAGGGGGATAAAGATGGATAATGAAAATAAGCCAATTTTAGATAATATTTTTGGGAAAAATAGAGATCAAAAGAAGGAATATATTATTGTAGCATTTATTACATTATATATTGCAATTAGAACATTTATTAATCAAGAATTTATTTATCTTCTAACTTTCTATGATTTAAAACAAACAATAATAACATTAGGTAATATATTCAATGACTTAATAATGGCCTATATCCCTATAGGTGTACTAATTCTGACTACACAAGGTGCCAAATTTAGGGCTAGTAAGGTTGGGGAAAGGGTTATATTAAGTTTATTATCTTTTGCAGCACCTATAATATTTCTATTAATATTTTATACTTCTATAATAATTGAAAACCTTATTGGTCAACCTACGGATCCACTTACGCTAGTTACTATGAAAGTGTTCGCAATACTTTTTATACCTATAAAAGTGTTTATACTTGTTATGATAGTTTTTTCAATCATATTCTTTTTGAGCTTGCTAGTGAATAATATCATCATGATAATATTCTTACTTCTTGAAAATCATAAAAAAGAACTTAAAACACTAGACATAGGAGAAGATGTTTTCTTTGAAAATAAACATATCAATATATATAACTACTGGTATTATAACGAATACAAACCTACACTTAGACTCAAAAATTATAAGAGAGAAATTTACTTTGTAAAAGTGTTTATTAAAAATAAAAAAGAAAACGAAGCAATTTTAAATATTTATCTTGAAGATGATACGTTAATAGCTCTAAATAAATCAACAAAGGTAAATGTAATCGACGGTATGAAAATAATAGATCTTGAAAAAGAACTCAATTTAACTGTAAAAAGCGAAATAGAAATTTTAAAAAAGAAAATAAATGAATTTAAAAAGCAATCCTAATTACTAGGATTGCTTTTTTAGGAGGTTTTTAAAATGTCAAAAACTCACAGAGTATTTACAGATGAAGAAAAAGCAAAAGCTAGAGATGTGGACATTAGAGAAATCGGTGAACAAAATGGTTTGTCATTTAGCAGACAAGGTAAGTATGATCGTTGCAATGAACATGATTCATTAGTATTAAAAGGACAGAGCTTTTATTGGAATTCGACAGGTAAAAAAGGAAACGGTGGTTTATCATTTGCTGTTGAAGTATTGGATATGAAGTTTAAAGATGCTATGACTATGTTAGTAGATGGTGAATTTGGTCAATATGATGCATCTAAAGCCCCTAAAGAAGAACAAAAAGAATTAAAATATGATACAAAGTACGAAGTAGAAAATACTAAAATAGCGAGAAATTACCTAATTAATGAACGTGGATTAGATGAAAGGTTAGTCGATTGGTCATTTAAAACTGGTGCAGTAGCACAAGACGGTTTTAATAATGTTTGCTTTAAGTGGCTTGATAATGAAAACAATATTGTAGGTGCTGATAAAAGAGGAACAGGTGATAAACCATTCAAACAGGTTGTGGAGGGTTCAAAAGAACATGGTGGGTTTCATCTTGATGTATTACAAAATAAAGAGAAAGGTATTAAAAATATAGTTTTCACAGAAAGTCCTATTGATGCTTTAAGCTATTATGATGCTCACAGAGATATTCAACAAACACGTATTGCTTCACTTTCTGGTCTAAAACTAGAAAGTCTAAAAGAGCATGTTAATGAAGTTGGTAAATATAATGTCTCAAAAGGGGAACACCCTAGAGATTATCCACTAAATAGCATTGTATTAGCAGTAGATAATGATGAAGCAGGCAAAAACTTTGTTAGAAATGTAATAAATTCTTACGATACAGATTTTAAACTTGATTTACCTACAGAACGTAAAGACTGGAATGAACAATTAAAAAAGGACAAAGCGATAACTAATGGCGAACCGACTTACGAAAAACCAAAAGAGGCAAAAGAACAAATGAAAATCATAGATAATGAAAAAGACGAAGAAAGGGAAAGATGAATATGAACAATATATCAATATTTAATATACTCATATTAATTATTATATTAGTTATCGCTTATAAACTATTACCAGTCATAGTGAATTTTCTTAAAAAGAAAAAGATTCAAAGTATATACCGTAAAGCCAGAATATATGATGTAGATAAAATGGACGGTATCGAGTTTGAATATTATTTAGAAGCCTTATTTTCTAAATTGAAGTATAAACCCAGTGTTACAAAAGCATCACATGATTACGGTGCTGATCTAATATTGAAAAATGAAAACAAAAAAATAGTCGTTCAAGCCAAAAGAAGCAGTTCAAAAATTGGTATTAAAGCCGTACAAGAAATATATGCAGCACAAAGATTTCATGGGGCTGATGAAGCATGGATAGTAACCAACAGTTTCTATACTAAAAGTGCAGTTGAATTGGGCAATGCTTGTTCAATAATTATGAAAGATAGAAATACATTATCTAAATGGATTATTAATATAAATCCCGATTTTTCAAACAATGAAAAATGTCCAAGATGTAATCATGAATTAGTAGTTAGAACAGGAAAAAACGGCCAGTTTTTAGGTTGTTCTAACTATCCTAATTGTAAGTACACAAAAAACATTTAAGAGGTGAGATTATGGTAATGAACAGGGAAGAAATTGAATATCATTTGAAAAATGTTGAAAATTTAGACGATTTTTTAATAAATAGAGGTGTAAAAATTAATGATTTACATGAAGCAATGAATGAAAAAGTGGATTATGCACCAGAATTTGATTATTACTATGATTCTAAAGAAAAACAAACAGAGTTAGCATGGATTGATACAGACTATATAAAAGCACC
>NZ_JAESKI010000002.1:0-342936 GCF_017892065.1 Staphylococcus sp. GDY8P120P
TTTAAGGGTTCAGTGCCAAATTAAATGTCTCACTTTTTGTTATTAAAAATGTTTGGGTGGATATAAAATAGTTCGTATCATTTTTTTTAATATTTTGAATAAAAGGGACAAAAGTCTACATTAAAAATTAGGTTTTTGTCCTACTTTTTGTTATGTTATTTTTAAATAAATTATTAATCATACATAATAAAAGGGGAAGAAAACATGACTATAGAACAATATTGGGAAGGATTTATTGAATTATTTCCAGAATATCAAAATAAAACATATGAAGCATGGTCGTTTGGCGTAGATGAAGATAAATTAGCAACGTTAGTTAGAAAAGGTGAAAAAACTGCTACAACAAGTGGATATAGCTCATATAGAGTTGAAAACGAAAAACTACCTCAAGTAGGAGAAGTGAGTATTGTGCTAAATAAGGCTGGGGAACCTCAATGTATTATAGAAATTACACATATATACCAAGTGCCATTTAATGAAGTTTCTGAACGTCATGCATATCTCGAAGGGGAGGGAGATAAATCCTTAAATTATTGGAAAAAAGCGCATATTGCATTTTTTGAACCTTATTATCAGTCATTAGGTTTGAATTTTGATGAATCTGAAATAATGGTATGTGAAGAATTTAAAGTTTTATACGTATAAGTGAAGCGGCACAATAGTTAGGGTAGCTTCGAGTTTGCTCTCCAAGCAAGCAAAGGGGACAATCTTTGCCTAACTATGTGCCGCTTCTGGGTGAGTGTTTATAAGGGATGTGTTACTTCATATATATATAATGGGACAGTTACATATACATGATTCATATTTCTAAAGGGGAGTTCATTGTTCTGTTTCTTCTGAATTTTAGTCTTGGGCTTGCGCTTCTATTTCTGTTTAATCATCGATGTATTGAAATGTGATTAATAACCTAATGCTAAGTTATCGATATCACCTTCAAGTAGAGAGAGTAAGTTATATAATTCATTTTTGCTGAAATTTTCATCGCATTTAACAGAAATCGTTTTAAAAGTCTTGGTGATAATTTCATATATAGGGTTACCATTTTCAAAAGACTGTTTGTAGATAATCATGATGTCATACCTCCTTGTCTCTCTACACTTATTATAATAATAGAAATACTAAAAAATAACATGGGCCTGTAGTATCAAATTCAAATCAGACATTAGTCTGATTCGTTTTGAGACTGAAACATTTGAATATATTAATTAAATATGAGAAAAAAATTATTTATCTACATTACAAACGAGTATAAATAATTACGATTTGAATAGGGACAGGAATATCCATAATGTCTCAGCTATGAAGATGATGTAGACAGTAAATGAGAACAATAAAAATATAAAGTCTCACTTCTCACAAATTTGTGATTGAATCTGTATGATGAAAGAAGCAATAAAAAAAGCTGAAGCATCGTTAGTTATAACCATGCTTCAGCTTTTTTTACTTATCGTGAGAACTTATACTTCAGTTACTTCAACGTCTATATGTTCAATACGGTTATAAGCGCCGTGATCTACTGGTCCGACGAAATCATTCATTTTCCATCCGTTTTTAATTGCAGAAGCAACAAATGCTTTAGCAGCAATGACCGCTTCTTTTGGAGATTTACCATTTGCTAAATACGCTGTAGTGGCAGCAGCAAATGTACAACCAGCGCCGTGATTATAACTTTGTTGGAACATACCCGTAGTTAATTGATAAAAATGTTCACCATCATAATATAAATCATAAGATTTGGCTTGATCTAACGCTTTGCCGCCTTTAATGATTACATGATTAGCACCTTGGTTATGAATAATTTCAGCAGCTTTCTTCATATCTTCAATTGATTTTAGTGTACCTAAATTTGCTAGTTGGCCCGCTTCAAATAAATTTGGTGTCACCACTGTCGCTTTTGGCAATAAATATTCAATCATAGCATCAGTATTCCCCGGATTTAAGACTTCGTTTTCGCCTTTACATACCATAACTGGGTCGACTACAAAGTAATTAGCGCCTGATTCTACATATGCTTCTCCTGCGCGTTTGATTATTTCTTGTGTTCCTAGCATCCCTGTTTTCACAGCATCTGGACCAATTGAAATTGCTGTTTCTAATTGTTTTTCAAATACGTCAAACGGTATCGGTGTAACATCATGAGACCAAGATTCTTTGTCCATTGTGACAATAGATGTTAAGGCAACAATACCGTAAGTTCCTAACTCTTGGAACGTTTTTAAGTCTGCTTGCATACCTGCGCCAGCACTTGTGTCTGAACCTGCAACGGTTAATGTTTTTTTCAATGCCATGAATTTTCACTCCTAAAATTTCTTTTAATCATATCATATCACGTTTGTCGACTATTCTAAATAACGACGTTTGTAATGTATTGGGATTAACATTATGGGTAAGTTATTACATTATTTTGCATACATTCTATTTGCATATTAAAATAGGAAGTAATTAAGTATAGTTTCTTACAAATGATGCATAAATTTTACTGTACTTGCTTACAGAATGTGTTTAAAGGAAGGCCTGAGCAGAAGCTCATGCATAAGCACTACTAATCCCGCAAGCGAGAAAGTAGTGCTTTATGTTACTATATTAATCGAGGTGAAGTGTTATATGGAATGGTCTGATGTTTTTCAAAAAATAACTACGGAACATGATTTTAGCGAAATGCATCATTTTTTAGAAAATGAATATACTACAGAAACAGTATATCCGGATAGAGAAAATATATATCAAGCATTTGATCTTACGCCTTTTGAAAAAGTGAAAATTGTTATTTTGGGTCAAGACCCTTATCACGGGCCTAACCAAGCACACGGTTTAGCGTTTTCTGTACAGCCCAACGCTAAATTTCCACCATCATTGAGAAATATGTATAAAGAACTTGAAGACGATATAGGATGTGTTCGTAAATCGCCACATTTACAAGATTGGGCTAGAGAAGGCGTTTTATTATTAAATACGGTTTTAACTGTACGACAAGGACAAGCTCATTCTCATAGAAATATCGGGTGGGAAATTTTTACGGACGAAGTCATTAAAATGGTTTCGGAAAATTTGAAAAATGTTGTGTTTATTTTATGGGGAAAGCCAGCTCAACAAAAAGTTAAACTCATTGACACCTCTAAGCATCATATCATTAAATCACCACATCCGAGTCCGTTGTCTGCATATCGTGGTTTCTTTGGTTCAAAGCCATACTCTTTAGCAAATTCATATTTACAAAAAAATGGTATTGAACCAGTAAATTGGTGTGAAAGCGGGTTATAAATAAATGGAAAAAGATAAAATTGTTCAACTTATTGAACAAGAATTAGTTCAAGCAGATGAAGCTAAGAACGACGCAGAATTTGAAAAGCATATTTATGCGATACACACACTAACGTCGTTAGTGACTAGTTCAAATAGTAAGCAACACTATAGAGACAACACGTATTCGCTGTCTTCATCATTTCAATCAGCACGAAATGTAACGCAACATGCGTCTGGCAAAAAACAAGATATTTCACCTGAAGAAATAAAAGCGATGGGAGGAAAGGTGTCTCAATCCTCAGCTCAAAATACACATAATAAGCATTCATTAAATACCAATAAGTTAGTCACCGATGATGAAATTGGTAATGGTGATTCAATTTTTGATTTTTAGTAAAGGAAGGAAGGGTCCATTTTGATGAAAATATTCATTATTTTAGGTGCTTTAAATGCTTTAATGGCAGTTGGTACTGGTGCTTTTGGGGCGCACGGTTTGGAAGGGAAACTTTCAGACAAATATTTATCTGTATGGGAAAAGGCAACAACTTATCAAATGTATCATGGTCTTGGTTTATTATTGATCGGCGTTATTAGCGGTACAACATCAATCAATGTAAATTGGGCAGGTTGGCTTTTATTTTTAGGTATTGTATTTTTTAGTGGTTCACTTTATATTTTAGCGCTAACGCAAATTCGTATACTTGGCGCAATTACACCAATTGGCGGCGTTTTATTTATCGTAGGTTGGTTGATGTTAGTTATAGGTACATTTAAAATATAAATTTATAATTGTTATAGAATTCATCTTAGGGGTATAATACAATCCATGAGGTGAATTTTATTTATGGGAAAAAATGATAGGAAAGTAGATAGAGGAGATTTAAAACAAAACTTATCTGAGAAATTTGTATGGGCAATTGCTTATGGCTCATGTATTGGTTGGGGCGCATTTATTTTACCTGGTGATTGGATTGGTCAATCTGGCCCTATTCCCGCTGCTATTGGTATCGTTATTGGCGCCTTACTAATGATTTTAATTGCGGTCAGTTATGGAGCACTCGTTGAACGTTTTCCAGTTTCAGGGGGCGCTTTCGCATTTAGCTTTTTAGGTTTTGGTAGATATGTTAGTTTTTTCTCATCATGGTTTTTAACTTTTGGTTATATATGTGTAGTAGCTTTAAACGCAACTGCATTTAGTTTATTAATTAAATTCTTATTACCTGATATTTTAGAAACAGGTAAACTGTATACCATTGCAGGATGGGATGTCTATATCACGGAAATATTAATTGCATCATTATTATTAGTTATATTTATGTTTATTGCAATTAAAGGTACAAGTATCTCAGGATCACTACAATTTTATTTCTGTGTAGCATTGGTGATTACAGTCTTAATATTATTTTTCGGTTCTTTCTTTGGTAGTAACTTCTCTTTAGAAAATTTACAACCATTAGCGAATAAAGAAAAAGGGTGGATGACATCTATTATTATGATTGTCGCTGTAGCGCCATGGGCTTATGTAGGATTTGATAATATCCCACAAACTGCAGAAGAATTTGATTTTTCTCCAAACAAAACATTTAAATTAATCGTATATAGTTTGTTAGCCGCAGCAATCACATATGTACTCATGATTCTGTATACAGGATGGTTAAGTAGCTCAGCGAATGGTTTGAATGGCCAACTGTGGTTAACAGGCGCTGTAACAAGTGGCGCATTTGGCTATATAGGTCTAGCAATTTTATCGATTGCTATTATTATGGGTATTTTCACTGGATTAAATGGATTTTTAATGAGTTCAAGTCGTCTATTGTTCTCAATGGGACGTTCTGGTATTATGCCGTCAGTATTTAGTAAATTACACAGTAAATATAAAACACCTTATGTCGCTATTATTTTCTTAGTTGCAATTACATTAATAGCGCCGTGGTTAGGCCGCACAGCTTTAACATGGATTGTTGATATGTCATCTACTGGTGTATCGATTGCATACTTTATCACTTGTCTATCAGCCGCACGATTATTTAGTTATGATAAAACAAGCAATACTTACGGGCCAGTATATAAAACATTAGCAATCTTAGGTACGTTTGTGTCATTTATTTTCTTATTATTGCTACTCATTCCAAGTTCACCAGCTGGTTTATCAATGCCATCATATATCGCGTTGTTCAGTTGGTTAATTATAGGATTAATCTTTTTCATTGTTCGTTATCCAAAATTAAAACAAATGGATAATGATAAATTAAGTAAACTTATCTTAAACCGTTCAGAAGATGAAGTAGTAGATCTTATTAATGAAAATAAAACAAGTGAATCAAAAAGTTAGACAAACTTAAAAAGTAAATTATGAAAGAAACATATATCTTATTAAAGGTAATATTTTTAAAATGATATAAAATAAAGTAGCGCCTTTCCATATTCGCAAGATATACGAATATGGAAAGGCGCTTTTTTTATTGTGAGTTTAAAATTGACGAAAAAGTAGAGATAATATAAAATCGAAAACAGATATCGAATTCCGATTTTAATGAAAGGGGTAATTAATTGGAACGTAAAATTAAACGAAAAGTATTTTTAGGTTTTATCTATATTCATATATTGCATCATGCTAAAGAAGCTCCTATCTATGGTTCTTGGATGATTAATGAATTAGAAGCGCATGGTTATCATATGAGCCCAGGCACGCTATACCCAATTTTTCATACAATGGAAGAAGAAGATTTGTTGAAAAGCGAGCATAGAACTATTAATGGTAAACAGCGAAAGTACTATACTATTACTGTTAGTGGAGAAACTTTTTTAACTGAAACAAAGCAAAAACTAAATGAGCTGATAAATGAAGTTTAAGGAGACTTAAAATGTCTAACTATTTCAAGATTTTTATTGTGGCTTTTAAACTTGGTTTCATATCTTTTGGTGGGCCAACAGCCCATCTAGGATATTTTTATGATGAATATGTTAAAAAGAAGCAATGGTTAAATGAACAAGAATACTCTGAGCTAGTCGTGTTATGTCAGTTTTTGCCGGGGCCAGCTAGCAGTCAAGTTGGTATAGGTATAGGGACGATTAGAGGGGGTATGATTGGCGGTTTTATCTCTTTTATAGGGTTTACGCTCCCATCTGCAGTTATGTTAATGGTATTTGTGCTTGTTTTTACAAATAGTCAAACTACTTTTTCATGGATTCAAGGTTTGAAATTGGTTGCTGTCGCTATTGTGGCTCAAGCTATTATTGGCATGGGGAAGAAATTAACGAATACTAAAACAACCATCACGTTAGCATTATTTGTCTTACTGCTTACGTTGCTCATCCATAGTGTATACATTCAAGTTATTGCGTTGATTTTCACAGGATTATACGGCGCATTTTTCTTAAAAAGTAAAGATGACAGTAATGTAGGGAAAAGAGATAAGCTGTTTTTGGTTCCTAAAAGCATAGGTGTGATATCACTTTTATTGTTTTTTTCGTTACTTATTACTTTACCTATTTTAAGTTCTATAACCACTAATGTATGGGTTCAAATGATGGATAGTTTCTTTCGTTCTGGCGCATTGGTTTTTGGGGGCGGACATGTCGTTTTACCATTGTTAGAAAGTGATTTTGTACCACAAAACCTTATTTCTTCTGAACAATTTATAACTGGTTATGCGGCAGCACAAGGTGTTCCGGGTCCATTATTTACATTTGCTACTTATATTGGCACTTCAATAGAAGGCATAGTAGGGGGGGTATTAGCGACATTTGCTATTTTTTTACCAGCATTTTTATTGTTATATGGCGTATTACCTTTTTGGGATAGTATCAAATCCAATGTCTATGTAAACGCGTTTTTAAAAGGGATTAGCGCTGGTGTAGTCGGTATATTAATTGCAGCTTTTTACAATCCGATTTGGAAATCGACAATTAATACAGAATTAGACTTTGCGTTAGCAAGTGTGTTATTCATCTTACTTATGTATTATAAATGCCCTTCATGGGGAGTTGTCATATTGGGATTAATATTTGGAATTATACTATATTGATGATGTATTTGTTTTAATAAATAAGGAGCCATTCTAAGTTAATATATATGTTAGTTACACGCCCGCTCATTGGATGTTTTACAGATCAATTCGGGGCAAAATTAGTGGTAATGGTTGCTTCGCTACTTTCATTATTAGTTTCGATTCCGTTTATATTTATTAATGGTGATACGTCGATAATTTGACTTGGATTAATATTGTTCGTAAGAGGATGAGCGGTCGGAGAGGCGACGCTAACGTTAACGACAAGTACTTATTATGATTTGAAAAGTAAGTAGTTACCAGCAGCAGGTGTGAGTATAAATATGATTGAAAACATAGGGTCTGGATTCGGTACAGCCTTCGTTGCAATAGTTGTAGCTACAGTGACCAATCGTATTTCAATGCAATCGGAACAAGCGATAATTGGTTATCATGCAGGTCTCTTAGTATCAACCATTGCATTAATGGTGCGCTTTATTTTTGCTAGTTTTTTAAAATGGAAATATAATACATCGAATTAATAAACATCTGTGCCTCTTAAATTGACGCTCAGATGTTTATTAATTTGATAATTATATATGTTTTTTACTGAATTTTGTACCAGAAACAATCAGTTTAGAAATTTGATCGGCGAATAACAAACCTAAAGCAATTGCCCCTGCAATAAGCGTTACTTCTAACATAGTATTAATCGCTTTACTAAATTCTAATAAAATAAGATTTTTGGTCGCATCAAAGGCTGATCCTCCGGGAACCAATGGTATAATGCCAGGCACCATAAATAAAATAACTGGTTCTTTTTTTAAGCGAGCCATCACATGACTCAATAAGCCCAATGCTAGGCTTCCGAAGAAACTTGAATAAATGGTATGAAGTTGAAAACCATCATAAACTAACGTATAGACCATCCAGCCACATGCACCAACAATTCCAACAGCATTATATAAATATTTTGGAACATCAAATATAATACCGAAGAATAATGAAGCGGTATAACTAAATATTAAATTTAAAATCCAAAACATAGACATTGCTCCTAAGAAATAATAAGTACTGTACCTACACCAGCGCCAATACCAAAAGCTGTTACCAATGCTTCTAATGATTTCGTTGTAAACATTAACATATGGCCACTAAATAAATCTTGAATAGCATTAGTGATTAAAACACCAGGTACAATCGGCATGACTGATGAAATAATAATCGCTGAAATAGAGCCACCTTGTATGATAGAACTTCCAAGCACTGCCACTGTACCGATGACGAGCGCACCCATAAATTCTGGGATGAATTTGGCATGTAAGTGTCTGCTTAGAATTTCTACGACAAGATAACCAAAGGCTCCTGCAATGAGCGCTGTAAATATATCGATTAAGTAGCCTCCTTGTAAATATAGAAAGCTAATAGAGATAATAGCAGCTGCAATAAATTTGAAAAATAAATCATGTTTAATACTTTGTTCATTATAAATTTTTTGTAACTCTTGGAACGCGTCTTCAACTGATAAGGCACCATCAGAAAGTTGTCTCGAAACACGATTGGTTCTTGATATACGATGGAGATTGGTGTCTCTTGTTCTAATCCTATATATTCTTGGATAAGATTCGTTATGTAACATAAAGTTAATAACCGTATTCGTAACGAAACTATTGCTTTCCGTGTAACCTAAAGTAAAGGCAATGCGTGTCATTGTATCTTCAACGCGGGAGCCTTCTGCGCCAGATTCAAGCAAAATTCTTCCGGCTAAGATAATGACATCTTTTGCCATTCTTTCATCATAACTTTCCGAGTATTGATTATTTATTGTCATTTAATCACCAATTATACTTTATTTAACTAAACTATGCGTATATTCTATGTCATAGCACTATAAGTTAGTAAGTTAATATGGTTTATTGTAACACTTTATTCAGTTGATATGTTGGTAAAAAAACACTGCTTAAATTTTAAAAAATTGAATTTTATACAATTTTAGCAATTCAATTATGTTTCAAATGTTTCAAATAGGTTAAAATAGTATTAGTTGACTGTTACAAAAAATATTGAGTAGCGACAATATTTAGCAGTTAACCCTTAAATTAAGTAGTGATTAAAGTTCTCCCAAACACACTACATTCAGACAGGCACACTTGTTTAACTTCAAGTGTGCCTTTTAGTTGTTTTCTTCCTACGAAGTAGGGGGTTAGAGAGAGTTATGCATGTCGGAGTATGCCAACCAAGAAGAAGAGAATTAGGAAATGAAAGAAAAGTAAAAAAAAAGATTCAGTGGCACGTAAAATGCCTCTGAATCTTTTATGAATGGATTAATATACAAATGTAGAAAAAGTTAGGGTTCTGACCTATGCTTCACTTAATCTGCAATTATCTCTATCTTACACCTCAAAAAGCGTCGGTAGACTATGCTTAGTTATGATGGTACCTACGTAGAAACTGCCAAAGTCACCATAACGTGCTGTCGTTTCATCAAATCTCATTTCAGAAACAATTTTTTTGAATTGAAGTGGGTCATCAGCAAATAGCGTAACACCCCATTCAAAATCATCAAACCCCATAGAACCTGTGATAAATTGTTTGATTTTACCAGCATATTGGCGACCAATTTTACCATGGTTATACATTAGCGCTTGACGTTCTTCTAATGGTAGCATATACCAGTTATATGTTTCGTTACGACGTTTATCCATAGGATAGAAACAAATATACTCAGTTTGTGGTAATTCTGGGAACAATCTCGGTTTAATGTGAGGATTTTCGTATGGATCTTCATCAGATTTACCAGCTAAATAATTACCTAATTCAATAATAGAAACGTATGAATACGTTGGGATTAAAAAGTCAGTGATTTTCAATTTATTAAATTCATTTTCAAAAGCATTAAGATCTTTTAGTTCAGGACGTAAAGCCCATAAAAGAATATCTGCTTTTTGACCAGTAATATTATAAAACGCATGATCTCCTGCATGATTCGTACGTGCTTCTTCATGTTTATCTAAAAAGGCTTGTAACTCTTCAACTAACGTTTGTCGTTCTTCTTCTGGAACTAAACGTAAACTAGCCCAATCGATAGCATATAATAAATGTAAACTATACCAACCATCTAAAGTTTCTGGTGCTTGTGGCATATTGAATCGCTCCTTTATGAAAAATTTCTATATCTCCACTAAAAATTCTATCATAAAGGTAACTGTAAAACATAAGTAAATGATTACAAATTGGTGACATGGAATTATATAAAAAAATGACGTATAATAGTATTGGAAAAATAAAAGTATTAAAAATTAGAGGAGGCCCCTATGTCTTTATTAGATGTATTACAAGAAAAACTGTCAGGAAAAAATGTGAAAATCGTTTTACCTGAGGGAGAAGATGAACGTGTATTAACAGCGGCGACACAATTACAAAGTACTGATTATGTCACACCAGTACTATTGGGTAATGAAGCAAATATTAATGCATTAGCTGAAGATAACGGTTTAGATATTTCAAACTTAGAGATTATTAACCCTGAAACAAGCGAATTAAAACAAGAGTTAGTTACAGCTTTTGTTGAACGCCGTAAAGGTAAAGCGACTGAAGAACAAGCTCAAGAAATGTTAAAAAATGTCAATTATTTCGGCACGATGCTTGTGTATACAGGCAAAGCTGAAGGTCTTGTTAGTGGTGCTGCACATTCAACTGGTGATACGGTACGTCCTGCACTACAAATCATTAAAACAAAACCAGGCGTATCCAAAACATCAGGTATTTTCTTTATGATTAAAGACGAAGCACAATACATCTTTGGTGATTGTGCAATCAACCCTACATTAGAAGCGCAAGATTTAGCTGAAATTGCAGTAGAAAGCGCAAAATCTGCCCAAAGTTTCGGTATGTCACCTCGTGTAGCAATGTTAAGTTTTTCAACGAAAGGTTCTGCGAAATCTGACGATGTTGAAAAAGTTTCAAACGCTGTAAAATTGGCTCAAGAGAAAGTTGAAGCTGATCAACTTGAAGATGTTATTGTTGATGGGGAATTCCAATTTGATGCTGCAATTGTACCAGAAGTAGCTAAGAAAAAAGCGCCAGATACAAAAATTCAAGGAGATGCTAACGTATTTATCTTCCCAAGTTTAGAGGCTGGCAACATTGGCTATAAAATTGCACAACGTCTAGGTGGTTATGATGCGGTAGGCCCTGTATTACAAGGTCTTAATTCACCAGTGAATGATTTATCACGTGGTTGTTCAATTGAAGACGTGTATAATTTATCAATCATCACTGCTGCACAAGCTTTACAATAATGGATTTAGCTAGCAAATATTTTAACAGTACCACCTGGCGTTATGTTGATCATTCTTCTGGTTTAGCGCCAATGCAATCATTTGCTTTTGATGATACGTTATCGGAAAGTGTTGGTAAAGATTTGTCAAGTAGCATTGTACGTACTTGGATACATCAACATACTATTATTTTAGGTATACATGATTCTAGGTTACCGTATTTACAAGATGGCATTCGCTATTTGACAGAAGAACGAGGTTATAATGCAATTGTGAGAAACTCAGGTGGTCTTGGCGTAGTATTGGACCAAGGCATACTCAATATTTCTCTTATTTTTAAAGGCAAACATGACATTACGATTGATGAAGCATTTTCAGTGATGTATTTATTAGTAGCCAAAATGTTTGAAGATGAAAATGTTGAAATTGAGACTTATGAGATTGAACAATCTTATTGCCCAGGAAAATTCGACTTGAGTATTAATGGGCAAAAATTTGCGGGGATTTCACAAAGACGTGTGCGTGGAGGTATTGCTGTTCAAGTATACCTTTGTGTTGAAGGAGATGGCAGTGAACGCGCTGCTTTAATGAAAGCTTTTTATGAGCGAGCTTTAAAAGGTGAACAAACAAAATTTGAATATCCAAATATTAATCCTCAATGTATGGCATCGTTAGAGCAACTATTAGATAAACAGCTAACAGTTCAAGATGTTATGTTCCAATTATTATACGCGCTTAAAGATTTAGGTGCCAATTTAACAATGGACGATATTACTAATGATGAGTGGGAACGTTATGAAGGATATTTTGAAAAAATGATTGAACGAAATGCTAAAGTTAATCAAAAAATGGACTAGTTAAAATGAAGGCTAGAAATGATACAACATTAAATGTATCGTTTCTGGCTTTTTTAATACGTTAAATAATTAAAGAGATTGTTATATTTGTTGAATTATAGTAATGAAATAAGTAATATAGTGAAAGTATACGTTGAAAAATTGAAAATAAATTGGGTAAGATAAAGTGAAGTTTTTGAATAATAAGCCAGAGCGTTTTATACTAGATAAGTATTGATTACAATTAGTAGCAGGTATTAACTATTTATAACTTATTTTACCCAATTTGAGTAAAAAAATTAAAACTATGACTCGAGTCGTATGTTAATATATGAAAATTATGAGATAATATAGTTTGATTTGTGTGAAATTTGATTAAGTTGTGTAAATAAGATGCACGTAATTTTTTCTTGATTAAAAATGAGAAGATATGAACACTATAGCGAAAATGCGATTAAGTGGAGCATTTCCTGGGAAATGTTATATGGCTATCAATAAAAAGTAATTAATAAAAGGCAATCGCAGTGTAAGGCATATACTATTTAAATTTAAAGAAAATACTAAAGGTGATTGAAAATATGGCACAACAAGGTTATGGGGAAGCAAATGGTAAGGTGATTTTAATAGGAGAACACGCGGTGACGTTTGGAGAGCCTGCAATTGCGATTCCATTTACTACTGGAAGAGTAAGAGCTTTAATAGAATCCTTAAATGTTAATGAATCTTCTTATATTAAAAGTGAAGTTTATGATGGTGAATTAACTTATGCACCTGAACACTTAAAATCAGTGATAACACGATTTATAAATGAATATCATATTCAAACACCAATAAAAGTTTCAATTGATACAAACTTACCGCCATCAAGGGGATTAGGTTCTAGTGCTGCAATGGCTGTAGCATTTGTACGTGCGAGCTTTGATTATTTAAACAAACCCTTATCGGATGAAATGTTGATTGAAGAAGCGAATTGGGCAGAGCGCATTGCGCACGGTAAACCAAGTGGCATAGATACACAAACGATTGTATCTAATAAGCCCGTTTGGTTTCAAAATGGCGTAGTCACAACGTTAAAACCATTAGATTTAAATGGTTATATGGTTGTCATAGACACTGGTATACGAGGATCGACAAAACAAGCAGTAGAAGACGTACATCATTTATGCAAAGCAGATAGTTCATACCTTAGCTATGTAGAACATATCGGTAAACTGGTCCATGAAGCACGTGACTCTATAGAACATCATAACTTTGAACAACTCGCTTCTGTGTTTGATTTGTGCCAAGAAAATTTACGCACGCTCACAGTAAGTCATGAAAAAATTGAGCAGTTGTTAACAATAAGCAAAGCACAGGGTGCTATCGCTGGTAAGTTAACTGGTGGAGGCAGAGGCGGTAGTATGATTGTCCTTGCTTCGACTATAGACGTAGCTGAAAAAATTGCTCAAAGCGCGCAAAGCTTAGGCGCGCATCATACATGGATTGAATATTTAGGAGGTTAGGAACGTTGGTTAGTAGTGGCAAGGCACGTGCACATACAAATATTGCATTGATTAAATATTGGGGCAAGGCTGATGAAGCGTATATTATTCCGATGAATAATAGTTTGTCGGTAACATTAGATCGTTTTTATACAGAAACTAAAGTGACATTTTCTGAAGAATATATCAGAGATGTGCTTGTTTTAAATGGGCAGACAGTAGATGATTCGGAAGCGGCTAAAATACGTCGATTTATGGATGTTGTTAGAAATATAGCAGGTACGTCTATGTATGCATATATTGAAAGTGACAATTTCGTACCAACAGCTGCAGGATTAGCATCATCAGCAAGTGCTTATGCCGCGTTAGCAGCAGCTTGTAATGAAGCTTTAAATCTTAAATTAACGGGTAAAGAACTATCTAGACTTGCTAGAAGGGGTTCAGGATCGGCTTCTAGGAGTATTTATGGTGGTTTTGTAGAATGGGAAAAAGGTTATGATGATGCAACATCATACAGTTTTCCTATTGATGCAGACCATTGGGAAGATGAGTTAGCCATGATTTTTGTAGTGATAAATAATAAAACTAAAAAAGTATCCAGTCGTGCCGGTATGTCACATACACGTGATACTTCTCGTTTTTACCAATATTGGTTAGACCACGTAGATGAGGATATAGCGTCAGTTAAGCATGCGATTAAAGACAAGGATTTTAAATATTTAGGTGAGGTTATTGAAGCAAATGGTTTAAGAATGCATGCTACAAATTTAGGTGCACAACCACCATTTACATATATGGTTGAAGACAGTTACTTAGTAATGGACATCGTGCACCAATGTCGTGAAGCTGGTTATCCATGCTACTTTACGATGGATGCAGGGCCTAATGTTAAAATTTTAGTAGAGAAGAAAAATCAACAAGCAGTGATTGATGCACTACAGAAATCGTTTGAGGATCATCAAATTATCGCGAGTGACATTACACGCACAAACGTTGAAATTATTGAGTAAGGAAGAGATAACATGATTCGAGTAAAAGCTCCAGGTAAACTCTATATTGCAGGTGAATACGCCGTTACAGAACCTGGATATAAATCTGTTTTGATTGCTGTAAATCGATTTGTAACAGCTACAATTGAAGATTCTAATGCGGCAGAGGGCACGATACATTCTAAAACTTTACATCATGAACCGGTCACTTTTCAAAGAGAAGAAGATAAGATTGTAGTATCTGATTTACATGCAGCTAAACAGTTGAAATATGTCATCACAGCTATAGAAGTTTTTGAACAATTTGTTAGCAGCAACCGTATCAATTTAAAACATTTTAACTTAACTATAGACAGTAATTTAGATGACGCTAACGGCCATAAATATGGTTTAGGATCGAGTGCAGCAGTGCTTGTGTCAGTTGTAAAAGCTTTAAATGAGTTTTATGAAACGCATTTATCGAACCTTTATATTTATAAACTCGCAGTTATCGCCAATATGAAACTACAAAGTTTAAGTTCATGTGGGGACATTGCCGTAAGTGTATACACAGGTTGGCTTGCTTATAGTACGTTTGATCATGAATGGGTTTCTCAACAAATTGAAGATACTTCAGTCAATGAAGTATTGAATAAAAACTGGCCTGGATTGCACATCGAACCCTTGCAACCACCAGAAAATATGCAAGTGTTAATAGGGTGGACAGGATCGCCTGCTTCATCACATCATTTAGTTAGTGAAGTAAAGCGTTTAAAATCAGATCCTACTTTTTATGGGAAATTTTTAGAACGTTCTCACGCTTGTGTGGAAAAATTAATACATGCATTTAAAACGAATCACATTAAAGGTGTGCAACAGATGATTCGTATCAACCGTGAAATTATTCAGTCTATGGATAAAGAAGCGACGATAGATATAGAAACTTCACATTTGAAAGTATTGTGTTCTGTAGCTGAAAAATATGGTGGTGCTGCTAAAACATCTGGCGCAGGCGGCGGTGATTGCGGTATCACAATCGTTAATAACGGCGTTGACAAACAGTCTATTTATAAAGAATGGTTAGAAAATGAAGTAAAACCTTTAGAATTTAATATTTATCACGGACAATAGAATAGTAAATAATGAGACAGTACTTAAATTGTAAGATTCAAGTGCTGTTCAGGCTGTCGAGAAAGTCTCCGACTTTGTTGGCAGTTTTTTATACACGTTTTCTATGGCAATGCCTCATTTTGTAGTCTTTGACTAGTACTGTACGCGTAGTGCCACATAAATAACTGACAATATTAAACCAAAATATTATGAGATATGAAAATGAATATCGATGACATTTATAATGTTGAATAAAGCAATTGATAAAAAACCAATATGAAATGATTTCTATATCTGAATTCACTTATCACCTAAAATAGATGAAACGATTAGATTTAAATTTTCCTTATGAACTTGTCAAAGATAAGTATTGCCTTAATCATGGCTGGTCATCCATAGAGCCTGACATTTTAGTGAAAATATTACTTATACAAAGATGATGGACCATCAAATCAATAGAACAAATCATTAAAGAAATAGAAAAAATGTAGCTTACCGTGGGACAGTGCTTAAATTATAAGATTTAAGCGCTGTTTTTTTGATTTTTTACGATGATGAAAGAAATAGCGCTATATTTCCAGGAAAATTTACCTTTAAATGGAAATGATTTCTTTTGTAGATATAGCGTATCTAAATCTTGCTATAGCATTGAAATAACATGATTTAAGATATATCATTCACTTAAGAAAGCGCTTTCAATAAGCGTTTTGAAAAAGGGTGATTATATGAAATTCGGAGGAAATTTTGGAAACGCAATTCGAAGATTTGGAGGTGCTATGATTGTACCAGTGCTTCTCTTTCCATTTTTCGGTATCATTGTTGGGATAGCTACATTATTTAAAAATGAGGCTATTATGGGGGGGATAGCAAATCCTGATAGTTTATGGTATCAAATATGGACTTTAATTGAAAATGGTGGCTGGACACTTTTTCAAAATATAGAACTTATTTTTGTAATAGGTTTACCTATTTCATTGGCTAAAAAATCAGCTGGTCACGCCGTTATGTCTTCTGTAGTTACGTACTTAATGTTTAATTATTTTATTAATAGTATTTTAACTACTTGGGGCCCTGCTTTTGGTGTTGATTTTAAAGGCAATATAGGAGAGGGTACTGGTATAACGGAGTTAGTAGGTATAAAAACACTTGATACTAATATTATTGGAGCGCTCATTATATCAGGTATAGCAATATGGTTACATAATAGATATTATGATAAAAAATTACCTGAATCATTAGGTATTTTTCAAGGCTCTCCTTTCGTGATTATGATTTCATTTTTCTGTATGATTCCGATGGCGTTGTTGACGAGTTGGGGATGGCCAATCGTTCAAGGGTGGATAGCTTCATTGCAAACATTTTTAGCTTCATCAAGTTATGTAGGGGTGTGGTTATTCCACTTTTTAGAGAGAATTTTAATACCTACAGGTTTACATCATTTTATATATACACCATTTGAATATGGACCAGCAGTTGTTGATGGAGGTATTAAATCGTTTTGGATCTCCCATTTAAATGAATATTCACAGACCAATAAGTCATTAAAAGAAATTTTCCCAGGGGGA
Organism: Staphylococcus sp. GDY8P120P; assembly: GCF_017892065.1. Taxonomy (NCBI): domain Bacteria; kingdom Bacillati; phylum Bacillota; class Bacilli; order Caryophanales; family Staphylococcaceae; genus Staphylococcus; species Staphylococcus sp. GDY8P120P. The sequence goes on from NZ_JAESKI010000002.1 coordinate 17,473, forward strand.
GGATTTTTATTACAAGGTAACATTAAAATGTTTGGTTCGATTGGTATTGCGCTTGCGATATATTCAACTGCTAAAGCTGATAAAAAGAAAGAAGTTGGTGCTTTATTACTAGCTGCGACGTTAACAGCCGTTTTTGCGGGCATCACTGAACCGCTTGAATTTACATTTATTTTTATAGCACCGTTTTTATTCTTAATACACGCTGTTCTCGGTGCAACAATGGTAACAATTATGCACGCTTTTGGGCTAGTTGGTAACTTAGGTGGCGGGTTGATTGAAATAGCAGCTACCAATTGGATTCCTCTATTTGGTTCTCATTGGGGGACTTATGTAGCTCAATTTATAATCGGTATCATATTTATTTTTATCTACTACTATTTATTTAGGTTTATTATATTGAAATTGGATATACCTATGCCTGGACGAGAAAAGGAAGATAATAAAGATACAAAATTATATACAAAAAAAGATTACCAATCTAATAAAAAGAAAGATAGTAATAATAAAAAAGGTAGTGAATACGATGATAAAGCTGCGATTTATATAGAAGGTTTAGGTGGTAGAGAAAACATCGTTGATGTTACTAATTGTGCTACAAGATTAAGAGTAACTGTCGCAAACCCAAATGAAATAAAAGAAGATGACTTCTTTAAAACAGTCGGGGGCGCACATGGTTTGGTTAAAAGTGGCAAAAATGTGCAAGTCATTGTAGGGCTTTCTGTCCCACAAGTCAGAGAATCTGTAGAACAATTATTAAATGAGTAAAACTACAAAGAAAGCGATGAATTATAAATCGAATTTGGAAAATAATTCATCGCCAACATATCATTTGGAAATCATGTAATTGTGGTAGGCCCTAGCTATAAAATCAAATACGACGTAATAAGGGATGAAACTATAATAATCAATGTGATTAAAAAATTGTATAGGTGAACTATTAACATAGATATTAAAGTTTGCATTTTGAGCAATGTAATTGTCATGAAGCGTAGTCAAGGAAACAAATTTAAGTTCACGCGATTTTATCAACTGAATCGGTTCTTTTAGTTTTTTCGTTTCGCCTGATAAAGAAATAATAAATAGTAAATCTTCATCATCCATTTGATTTATAGCTAATTTGAACTCATTTTCATCATTTAAAACAATAACTTTTTTTGAAATAGATAACATATGTCTCTGAGCTTCTCTAGCTACATTTTGTTGAGCCATTCCTGTCCCAAAAATATAAATAATTGGGGCTGATTCAATTAACTTAATGAGCAAATTATAATCAAACATTTCGAGATGTTCTAGGGTTCGCTGTACGTCTTCAATAATTGGGTCTGTATTTACTAATTTAGTAGGTTCATGGTTAGATTGCATTTTTATATAAAATTTAAAATTACTGTAACCTTCGAAACCGAGTTTCTTGACTAATCTATGAATTGTCGATATGGAGGTATGCGTCAATAAACTTAAGTCATAGATTTTCATAGTTGTTATTTTATCTATATTTTTATGAATAATACTAATAATATGTAAGTCATTTTCAGTCAAATGACTAAAGTGTTTATTAATTAAATCATCAAGTACCATATTTTCGATGCCACCTGTCCATTGGAAAAATTTCCGAATATTGAAAATATAGCTTAATGTTAATATATAAATTATTAATAAGTCAAATTTAATAGTTGTTTTTATATTTTGTTAATAAAAATAATAATTTTGTTTTTTAAATAAAAGAATGGAGCTGGTTCTATGAATTTAAATATTGGCGTAATAGGTTGTGGAGGCATTGCAAATGGTAAACATTTTCCCAGTTTAGAAAAAATACCGGAAGTATCGATAAAAGCTTTCTGTGATATAGATATTCAAAAAGCGAAAGCATCAGCTAGTAAATACGGAATGGAAAATTCAAAAGTTTATGAAGATTTTCATGAATTGTTGAAAGATCCCAAAATTGACGTAGTACATATTTGTACACCTAATAATACACATAAAGACATAACTGTGGCGTCATTAAACGCAGGCAAACATGTTATGTGCGAGAAACCGATGGCAAAAACTTCTGAAGAAGCGGCAGAAATGATAAAAGCGGCAGAAGATAATAATAAAAAATTAACAATAGGTTACCAAAATAGATTTAGAGCTGATAGCCAGCATTTGCATAAAATTTGTCAACGAGGGGATTTAGGAGAAGTTTATTTTAGTAAAGCACATGCAATTCGAAGACGTGCCGTGCCAACTTGGGGTGTATTTTTAGACGAAGAAAAGCAAGGCGGAGGCCCGCTTATTGATATAGGCACACACGCCTTAGATTTAACATTATGGATGATGGATAACTATGAACCAGAATCTGTGATGGGTTCTACATTCCATAAATTAGGAAAAAAAGAAAATGCCGCAAATGCTTGGGGGTCTTGGGATACAGAAACATTTACAGTTGAAGATTCTGCATTTGGATTTATAAAAATGAAAAATGGCGCAACAATTATTTTAGAATCCAGTTGGGCGCTTAACAGCCTAGAAGTGGATGAAGCCAAATGTTCACTATCAGGAACGGAAGGTGGCGCTGATATGAAAGACGGATTGAGAATTCATGGAGAAGATTTAAGCACTTTATTTACCTCGAAAATTGAGTATGATAACCCAGGTGTGGATTTTTTTGAAAGCGAGTCTGTAGATGAAGCTGAAGAAGAGGCTCGTTCTTGGATAAACAATATCCTTTACGATACAGACCCGGTAGTAAAACCTAGGGAAGCGTTTGTCGTTACTCAAATTCTGGAAGCAATTTATCAATCAGCTAAAACAGGAGAAGCAATATATTTAAGCAATAATTAAAGGGGCAATGTTATGAATATCCTAATTTGGAATGAATATAGACATGAAATAGAAAATGAAGAAGTGAGAAAAGTTTACCCTGAAGGTATTCATAAGGCGATTGCATCATTTTTAGAAGAACATCATGTTGAAACTGCAACATTAGACGAAGCACATCACGGTCTATCGGACGAAAATTTAAATAAAACAGATGTTTTAATTTGGTGGGGGCATAAAGCGCATGATGAAGTCCAAGACGAAATCTGTGAAAAAATAAAATCACACGTATTGGAAGGTATGGGGTTGATTGTTTTACATTCTGGACATTTTTCTAAGATTTTCAAATCATTGATGGGAACAACGTGTGATCTTAAATGGAGAGAAGCAGATGAAAAAGAAAGGTTATGGGTAGTAGACCCTACACATCCAATCACTGAAGGGCTGAATAGTTATATTGAATTAGATAAAGAAGAAATGTATGGAGAGCATTTTGATATTCCTGCGCCTGATGAAACAATTTTTATAAGTTGGTTTGAAGGGGGAGAAGTATTTAGAAGCGGTGTGACCTTTAAAAGAGGGAAAGGAAAAATATTTTATTTTAGGCCAGGGCATGAAAGTTATCCAACTTATTACAATAAAGAGATTCAACGAGTTATAAAAAATGGTGTTCAGTGGGCGAAGCGTAACCATGCACCAACACATGATTATGGCAATGTTAAACCACTGGAGGATATATCAGAAAAATGATTTGGGGGTGACAATTTGAATAAATTAAAAATTGGAATTGTGGGCTGTGGAGGTATTGCTAGAAATAGACATATACCAGCATTTCAAGAATTAAACGAAATTACTGACATAGTGGCAGTGCATGATATTAATTATGATTTGGCTAAAAATGTTGCAGAAAATAACAATATTGAATTTGTAATGGAAGATTATCAACAGATGTTTGAATTAGTTGATGCTATCGCAGTATGCACGCCCAATAAATTTCACGCTGAAATTAGTATAGCAGCATTAAATTCTGGTGTTCACGTCTTTTGTGAAAAACCGATGGCTTTGAATAAATTAGAATGCGAAAGGATGGTGGAAGCTGCAAATCATTCTGGGAAATTATTAGCAATAGGTTACCATTATAGATTTACAGACGCTGCTATAACTGCCAAAAAAGCTATTTTAAATGGTGCAGTAGGAGATCCTTTAGTTATTCGTACACAAGCATTGCGTAGGAGAAAAGTCCCTGGTTGGGGTGTATTTACTAATAAATTGTTGCAAGGTGGAGGCAGCTTAATTGATTATGGGTGCCACTTACTTGATCTTTCTTTATGGCTATTAGAAGATAATGAACCGGTGGAAATTTTAGCTAAAACTTACAATAGATTGAGTAAAACGCCCAATCAAATCAATGACTGGGGGACATTTAATCATGAAACATTTGATGTTGATGATCATGTCTCATGCTTTATTATATTTAAAGATAATGCATCAATGCAATTTGAGTGTTCTTGGGCAGCCAATATCAAAGATGACTCAAAACATTTAAGTATTTCAGGTGTTGATGGTGGTATCAGTTTATATCCTTTTGAATTATATCAGCATAAATATGGGACATGCTTTACAGAAAAAGCGGTAGTGGACCACGATGAAACATTAGCGGCAAAAAGACAAGCGACAAATTTTGTGAAAAGTTGTTTGGGCGAAGCAGATTTAGTAGTGAAACCTGAAGAAGCACAGCGTACCAGTTTAATAATCGATGCGATATATAAAAGTAGTGTTGAAGGCCGTAGTATAAGATTATCAAACGTTTAAGGAGTGATTTTTTATGAAAATCGGAGTATTTTCTGTATTATTTCAAGATAAAACATTTGAAGAGATGTTGGATTATGTTGTGGATGCCGGTGTAGATATGATTGAAATTGGGACAGGCGGTAACCCTGGTAACCAATTTTGCCCTTTAGATGATTTATTAGAAGATGAAAGAAAACGTAAGGCATATATCGATGCGATTCATAAAAGAGGGTTAAGTATAAGTGCTTTTAGTTGTCATAATAACCCTATATCACCTAATAATGAAACTGCTGCAAAATCAGATGAAACGTTAATTAAAACCATTAAACTAGCAGCTTTATTAAATGTTCCAGTAGTTAATACTTTTTCAGGTGTAGCTGGTTCAGATGAAACAGCAAAATTCCCTAATTGGCCAGTAACCCCATGGCCAACTGTTTATTCCAATATTTTGGAGTGGCAATGGGAAGAAAAACTTATACCTTACTGGAAAAAACTTGGCGAATTTGCGAAGGAACAGGGAGTTAAGATTGCGATCGAATTACATGCAGGATTTTTAGTTCATACGCCTTATACATTATTAAAATTAAGAAAAGTGACAAATGATTTTATAGGCGCAAATCTTGATCCAAGTCATCTTTGGTGGCAAGGTATTGACCCAATAGCTGCGATTAAAATATTAGGTAAAGAGAATGCAATACACCATTTTCATGCAAAAGATACATACATTGATCAAGAAAATGTAAATATGTATGGATTAACTGATATGCAACCCTATAGTAATGTTAACACTCGAGCTTGGACATTCCGAACTGTTGGTTATGGGCATAGTCCTAATGTTTGGGGAGAAATGGTTAGTGCATTAAGAATCAATGGGTATGACTATGTAATTAGTATAGAACATGAAGATCCAATTATGTCTATTGAAGAGGGATTTGTCAAAGCTGTTAATAATTTAAAATCAATCAACATTGAACATCCTGCCCCAGATTTATGGTGGACGTAGCTGGTTTCAATGATGTAGTAACTGGATTTTTAATGTAAATGCAGCGTAGAAACAAAAGGTTTCTACGCTGTTTTTTAGTTATTTGACAAAAAAGTTATTTACATTATTTTATGATGTGGAACTTGAATTTTTTTATAAATAGAGTAAAATAATTAGAGTTATAAATGTAAGACATGAATGAGGATAAATTAGTTTTTATATGGTTTATATACATACTTTATATAAAATGAAGCGGTTTTGAATTTATAATAAAATTTTAGAAAGGTGAGGGTGGTTTTGCAAAATAAATTTTTGATTTGTGACGATTGTCAGGGTGTTAATTGTAAATCTTTAGAGAAAAAACTTACAAAATTAGACTCTGATGCTGAAATAGAAATCGGTTGTCAATCCTATTGTGGGCCTGGTCGACGTAAAACTTTTGCATTTGTTAATAATCGGCCACTCGCAGCCTTAACTGAAGAGGAACTTATGGAAAAAGTTGAAAAACAATTACAAAAACCAAGAGATCCAGAAGAAGAAGAACGCTTAAGAAAACGTAACGAAGAACGTAAACGACGAAAAGAAGATCAAGACCGCAAATTAAAAGAAAAATTAGCTAAGAAGAAAAGTAAATGATAAACACCAAAAATCGAAGATACAAGAGAGGGTTAATCTATGTGTTGCGTTTTGATGATTGTTTGTACGAATGAATATTAAAAACACTTCCGTTAATTTCATCATGTAATATGAGATTGGTACGAAAGTGTTTTTTAATTCTATTTTATTTGAAAATATAACATTATTTATTATTAAAGTTTAAAGTGCTGTATAGCCACCATCAATTGTAAACACACTACCTTGGGCAAATGAAGAAGCATCAGAAGCTAGATATACAACAATACCACCGAGTTCATTTGGTGTGCCTGGTCTGCCCATAGGTGTGAATCCCATCCAGTCTTTAATCATTTCTCCACCTTGGTCAAAGAAAGGTTTAGTAAGTTCCGTTTTCATATAACCTGGTGCGATTGTATTCACTTTTATATTATATTTTGACCATTCCATTGCCAAACTTTTCGTTAACATGATTACCCCGGCTTTAGAAGCATTATATGAACATTGTTCTTGTGGTTTGTTAGCAATAAGTCCTGACATAGAAGATGTGTTAATGATGGAACCGTAGCCCTGTTTAATCATTACACGACCGACTGATTGTGCAACTAAAAATATACCGTTTAGGTTTAGATTGATGACTTTATTCCAATCCTCGAATGACATCTCTTCAGCTTTTGCATTAATTGTCATTCCAGCGTTGTTAACTAAAATATCTATTTTTTTAAATTGTTTAACTACTGCTTCGACCATTTGATTGACATCTTCTGGGTTTGTCACGTCAACTTTTATAGCGATTGCTTCTACATTTTCGTTATCACTAATTTCTTTGGCTGTTTCGTCCGCTATTTCTTTGTTAATATCGGCAATTACAATATTAGAACCAGCTTGTGCTAATGCAGTAGCCATGGCTTTACCTAACCCCATAGCGCCTCCTGTTACGATTGCTACTTTCTCGTCTAATTTAAATTGTTCTAAAATATTTGTCATGTTAAAACACCTTTCCTTTTTAATGATTTGGTTGGTTCACTTTCATAAAGAAAGTTAAAATAAACCCTATAAAATAAATGATTGCATAAGTCCAAATGGTTAATACAGGACCACCTATTGGAACAGTTATGGTTGCAATTGCAGGCCCTACGAAGTTACTTAAACCAGCTGATAAGTTATGAATAGAAACTGCAGCCCCTTTATGGTTAGGTTCTAGTATAGGGAAAATTGCTGACATGGGTACAAATGCAGCAACAGCAAACCCAAATATAACTGCAACAGCGCCAGCAACCCAAATGTTAGGTCCGGTCCAAATAGGTAAATAGTAAAAGGCCAATGTAGAAAGCACCATGCCTATACAACCAAACCAGCGGACTTGTCGTACCCAACCAATTTTATCTCCTATAACACCCCAAAATAGGTTGGTGAATATAGTTACAATATACATCAATCCCCAAATTCTCAACCATTCTGAAGTAGTAAACCCGACGGTATCAGTAAACACGATTGGCATAATGACAACGAGTCCAAACAGGGCCAATTGGTTAATTATTCTAACTACACAAGCAATGGCTACTTGAGGATTTCTTAAAATCGTTACACCTCTAGCAAATTCAATTAATATTTCTTTTGGAGTTAACTTATCTGATTCTTTCTCAGAGCCTTTTCTATCTTTAACTAAAAACATTGCCATTAAACCACCAATTAAAATGAATATAATTGATGACCATAATGTCCCCATAAAACCAATCCATGGGATGGTAAAACTTGGCAAATATGTTCCTAAAAATCCAATGCCAACGGAGTACATTGCCCAGAACCACCCCATAGCTGAAGCTAAACGATGTTTCGGAGCAGAATAAGTAATCCACACAACGAAACTATAAATAAACATAGGATAAGCAAAGCCTCTGATACCATACATGATGAGCATCATTGGATAACTTTGTTGTTCTAACCCTAAAGTTAAAAAACCAACATGAAAAATGATCCAAATAATAAATGCGAATGCCATTACTTTCCTTGGACTAAATATTTCTGCCAAAATACCAGAAAGCCAGGATGCAATTGCAACTACCAGACCATATAGTGTGAGTACAGCGGATGCTTGGTGTGCTTCAAATCCAATACTAACGATATATTTTGATAAAAAGGCTTGTTCAATACCATCGCCAGTCATAAAAACAGCAACTGCGATATAGCCCCAAATTAAAGTTAAAGGCAGTCCTAAAAATTGTTTAGAGCTATTTGTACTTAGTGAGTTCACAATAATCTCTCCTACTCTATAAAAATATTGTTTCTAAACTGCTGATATTGCTTAAATATAATCATTTACTTGTCGCTGGAGAGGTAATAACGACTTAAAGTTTTGAATATAATGCCTAAAACTTTCGATATCTTCTTCCTTAGGGTTTAATGTGATTTGCTCAGTATTGTCAAAAGCTTTAACGTTTAAGTAATTGGCCAAATTTGAATACTGAGTTTCTAGTAAATAACGAGATAAAATAGCGATACCCCATGCGCCGCCTTCACTTGCTGTTGTCATAACACTAACAGGCGTTTCCAGCGCTGCAGCTAAAAATGACTGTGCTATTTTTTCTGTTTTAAAAATACCCCCATGGCCCAGCATGCTATCGATTTGAATATTTTCTTTTTCTTTCAATAAATCAATACCAATCTTTAAAGTGCTAAAAGCACTGAAAATATGTGTTTTCATAAAGTTCGCTATATTAAATTCGCTATCAACGTGACGTAAAAACATTGGATAACCTTGTTTTACATCAGTTATAAATTCACCTGAAACATAACCATAAGATAACAATTTACCTAATGTTTCATCTCCGTTAAAAGCGCTTTCAAATAATTTGGTAAAGAGTTCATTTTTATCGTATTTTACGTTCATGAGTTGAAATACTTCTTCAAATAAATTTATCCAAGCATTGATATCGGAAGTACAGTTATTTGCATGTATCATTGCAACGTCGTAGCCATCAGGGGTCGTTACAATATCGACTTCAGGATAAACATGAACGATTGGCTTTTCTAGTACAATCATTGAAAAAATACTAGTTCCAGCTGACACGTTTCCTGTTTTTGGTGCTACGCTATTCGTTGCTACCATACCTGTAGCAGCATCTGATTCTGGTGCACACAAGGGACACCCTGGTTCCAATTCACCATTTGGATCTAACAGTTTTGCACCTGTCTCAGTTAAATAACCGGCGATTTCACCAGCTACAACGACATTAGGTAATATTTCGTTAATATCTTGTGAGTAACCTGATTTTTGAAATAATGAATTAAAACGTTCTAACAAATCTTGACGGAAACACTTATGCTCACTGTCGATAGGGAACATACCGGAGGCATCTCCAATGCCTAACACTTTTTCACCAGTTAAATACCAATGAACATATCCAGATAGGGTAGTCATATAGTTTACTTTTTTGACATGTGCTTCTCCATCTATCGCTGATTGGTAAAGTTGTGCTATACTCCAGCGCTCAGGGATATTAACTTTAAAATCTTCGCGTAAGATTTGAGCAGCTTTGTTAGCATTATTGTTTCGCCAAGTTCTAAAGGGCACCAACAAGTCATCATTTTCATCGAATGTTAAATAACCATGCATCATACCGCTAATTCCTAAAGATGCTATTGACTTAATTTGAGTATGACAATGATTTTGGATGGCTTCTGACATTTCAGCATAACTTTTTTGGATACCTACCCACACATCATTAATTGAGTAAGTCCAATAGCCATTTTCGTACTTGTTCTCCCATTCGAAAGCACCTGTTGCAATTGTTTCACAATTAGGTGCTATAGCAATTGTCTTAATACGCGTAGAGCCTAGTTCGATTCCTACAGACAGTTGACCTGAATCAACCAAGTGCTTGATATCATCACTTTCCATTTTCTTGCTCCTTTTCATCAAATTATGTAACCGCTAACAAAAATGAATATTAATTTAAAAAGAGATAAAAGTCAATTAAATCAAATTACTAAATTAGTACATTTGCTAAATTATATTTATTTATTAAAAGTTTAATATAGATTTATTTTTTTAATATTTTATATTGATGTGAAAGGTGATAGAGATAAATATTATCGTGACTGTCATGATGATTAAGCTAGTAAATGGCTGGGGATGCAATTATAAAAAGGTTTTATAGCAATAAGTGTGGAATGGTTTTAGATCAAGTAATCGGTGTAATCTAAAAGTTTTCCGATCACTAAAAGTTTGGTGAGAGAAAGGATTTATTGTATGAAATATAGCCTCTTTCCTGCCATTGTGTAGGTTATACATAGACCGTGAAAAAGGCTAGTTATCTATTTGAAATGAGTTTCTGGTCGCTTTTTAAGCAATTCATTACAATTTTAATATAGAAATTGCTACATTTTAGATGAGCGTAAGGTATGTATCTATTTTATGTCATCTTTCGTTACGTTATATTGGTTTGAAATTGAGTGCTAGAAATATATGCATATAGCGAATTTCGATTTTTTATACTCAAAGTATGGCGCACGTGACATGAAATATTGATGTATATATCGTTTGCTTATTTGAATTATAAAATGAGTTGAATTTTATGCAAAAGAATATTATTAAAGTGGGCTAAATAGGGTAAATGAATATTATGAAATTTAGAAATGATTAAACCTCATTTAAATATTTGAGTTTGATGGTTATCACGAACAAGCCTATTTTTAAATGAATGATAAATCAATTAAGTTTTATTTATAGTACAAAAGGAGCTGAACAGATTTGACAAAAAAAGTACAGTTAGGCAAATCAAATGTTATGGTGTCACCGATTGCTTTAGGTACAAATGCGGTAGGCGGACATAATTTATATAATAATTTAGACGAAGAAAAGGGTAAAGAAACAGTACGTACAGCTGTTAGAAACGGTATTACACTTTTAGATACGGCCTATATTTATGGACCAGAACGTTCAGAAGAACTTGTTGGAGAAGCAGTTAAGGAATTTGCAAGAGATGAATTTGCAATTGCCACAAAAGGTGCACATTACTTTGATGAAGAAGGCAATGTTAAAATGTCGAATGATCCTGACTTTCTGCGAAACCAAGTAGAGCAAAGTTTAAAACGACTAAAGGTAGATTATATTGATTTGTATTATATTCATTTTCCAGATGAAACGACACCTAAAGATCAAGCGGTTGCAGCGTTGAAATCATTAAAAGATGAAGGGAAAATCAAAGCGATTGGTGTTTCGAATTTTAGTTTAGAACAAATTAAAGAAGCAAATAAAGACGGGCACGTAGATGTTGTACAAATGGAATACAATTTGCTGAATCGCGAAAATGAAGCCGTATTTGACTACACAAAAGAAAACCAAATTACATTTATTCCTTATTTCCCTTTAGTATCTGGTCTTTTAGCTGGGAAGTATACTGAAAATACAAAATTTGATGATCTGCGTGCTGAAAATCCTGAATTTCAAGGTGATAGGTTCAAGGAAAATTTAGAGAAAATAGATGAGCTGAGAGATATTGCAGACAATCATAGAGTTGATGTAGCCCACGTGGTGCTTGCGTTCTATTTAACGCAACCATCATTGGATGTAGTAATCCCCGGGGCTAAGCAACCCCACCAAGTCGTAGATAACTTAACTGCGTTAGACGTTAAACTAACTAAAGAAGAAATAGAAAAAATAAACCAATTATTTCCTAGAAAATAATGAAATGTAGATGTGCTTTATGTTATGCACATCTATATTTTATAGATTTTTGAATTAATTTTGTAATATACAGAATTTAGAATTTTCTTACAAATCATTTAATGCTATAATTTAATTTTACTAAGAGAAATTATATTTATGAAAAAATATGTAAAATTATTAAAACATTTTAATTTTAAGGTTTTAATAGAATATATGAAAAGTATTAAAAGGAGATTGTTATGATTACAGTTTTATTCGGGGGTAGTCGCCCAGAGGGGAACACTGCTCAATTGACTAAAATGGCCTTAAAGGGCCACGATTACGAATGGTTTGATTTAACGCAATATCGCTTAAACCCAGTTAGAGATGTAAGACATGATGGAAGCGTCATCACCGTATACGAAGATGATTATAAAAAAATCATAGATAAAGTATTAGCCAGTGATACAGTTATATTTGCTTCGCCTGTATACTGGTATAGTTTGTCAGCGTCGTTAAAAGCTTTCATTGATCATTGGTCTGAAACATTGATGGACCCTGATTACAGAGACTTCAAAACGAAAATGTCTGAGAAAGATTTTAGACTTATTATCGTTGGCGGTGATTTTCCTAAAGTTAAAGCTAAACCATGTATCACCCAAATGAAATATAGTTTAGAATTTTTAGGTGGTACGTTATCTGGTTATATTATTGGCACTGCAGAGAAACCTGGAGATATTAAAAAAGATTCGTATGCTTTGGACCGTGCTCAAGAATGGCAAGAAACATTAAGCAGAAATGAATAATTTTACAGATAGTTTGGTCAATTGTTATATATTGTCCAAGCTATTTTCATTTGAATAGATAAAGTATTTTGAATACTAAAATTATGTTATAATATAGATATTATTACCTATCATAAATAGGGGGAAATCAACATGCATAAAGTTAGAAAAGCAACGCCAGATGATGTTGTAGGCATCCGAGATGTAGCAACAAAAGCTTGGTATAATACGTACTTAAATATTTATGCAGCTAAAACGGTAAATGAGTTGCTAGCTGCTTCATATAATGAACAACATTTACTTAAAAGATTAGAAGAACAATTATTTTTAGTTATCGAAGAAGATCAGTGTATTATTGGTTTTGCCAATTTTATATATGGTACTGAATTATTTTTATCAGCACATTATGTAAGGCCTTCATGGCAGCATCATGGCTATGGCTCTGATTTATTAAAAGAAGGCTTAGCGTATTTCAAAGATGAATACAACGAAGTGTTCTTAGAAGTAGATAATAAGAACGACGAAGCAGTGTCATTTTATGAGCAAAAAGGATTTGAAAGAGTGCGCTCCTATGTGCACGTTATGTATGGGGAAGAAATGGATTTGGCACTGATGCGTAAAACTTTAAGATAATTGTCCATCAATATGGTATGAACAGGAGGACGACATTGACATTGACAACATATGCTACACAAAAATTACCTGAAGAAAAAGTATTCAAAGACCCCATTCATAGATATATACATGTAAGAGACCAAGTAATTTGGGATTTAATTAAAACGAAAGAATTTCAACGTTTAAGACGTATAAAGCAATTGGGTACGTTGTATTTATCATTTCATACCGCTGAACATAGTAGATTTGGACATTCTTTAGGTGTATATGAAATTGTTCGTAGATTAATTGATGATTCATTTAACGGTCGCGAAGCTTGGGATAACAATGACCGACCACTTGCATTATGTGCTGCGCTATTACATGATTTGGGGCACGGACCTTTTTCACATAGTTTTGAAAAAATTTTTAACACAGACCATGAACGTTTTACACAGAAAATTATTACTGGACCAACGGAAGTGAATAGTGTATTAAGACGTGTTTCTGAAGATTTCCCTCAGCAAATAGCTGATGTCATCAACAAGACGCACGAAAATAAATTGGTTATTTCTATGATTTCGTCACAAATAGATGCTGATAGAATGGATTATCTGCAACGTGATGCGTACTTCACAGGTGTTACGTATGGTCAATTTGATATGGAACGTATATTGAGATTAATGCGACCTTCAAAAGATGAAGTGCTTATTAAAGAAAGTGGTATGCATGCAGTAGAAAACTTCATTATGAGTCGTTATCAAATGTATTGGCAAATCTACTTCCATCCAGTTAGTCGGGGTGGAGAAGTATTACTCAATAATTGTTTGAAACGCGCTAAACAACTATATAATGAAGGGTACACGTTTAAGAAATACCCTACTGATTTTGTTCCATTCTTTGAGGAATCTGTGACTATTGAACAATATGTAGATTTAGATGAAGCGGTAGTTGTATATTATTTAAAAGCATGGATTAATGAAGATGATGAAATATTAAGTGATTTATCACGTAGATTTATTAATCGTGACTTATTTAAATATATGCCGTTCGATGGTTCTATTATTACAATTACGGAATTAACTGATTTGTTTATACAAGCTGGTATAGACCCGACTTATTATTTTGTAAGCGAATCATTTTCGGACTTGCCATATGATTATGATCGTCCAGGATCAGATAGACAACCAATTCATTTATTAAGACGTAATGGCAAAATAAGAGAAATCAGTAGCCAGTCGTTGGTTATTCATAGTATAACGGGGATTAATAGGCAAGATTATAAATTATATTATCCAAAAGAATTTATATCTGATATTGAAGATGATCAGGTCAGAAATGCAATTAATAGCATATTAGATGAATTGAATTAATTTTAGGATGATATTTTTAACGTATTGAGATAGGATTATAAATTGATTACTTTTCACTCATTGATGAATGTGGCAAAATTTTAGTATAGTCAGTATAGCTGGGCAGCTTTTAAGATATGGTGTATCTGCTGATTTTAATATAGGAGGTGTACACGGATGGCTGAGAATAAAGGATTTAAATTTAATATTATAAAAAATGACCCGTTAGATGGACATAAAGGTACCAATATTGGGTCTATTAGCTTGGATAATGTTGCGCCTGTTTTTATTGATGTTGAAAATGAAGAAGCATTTATCGATATTGCTGGTATGCATGCACGTTCAAGCGTAGAAAAAGGCGTTAAATGGATCAAAGATAAAGAAAAAGTTGAAGGCGAGGAAGCTAAACCATATTGGTTATGTTGGGTAACTACTGAACGTGGAGAAAACGGACCATACTATGCAGGCCTTACAGCATGTTATTTATTAGTTAATAGAAGTATCCGTAGAGGGTATAAGAGTATGCCAGAGCATGTTAATATGATGGATAAATCTATGAAACATTTAATTGACATTGACCATATTGGCGATAACAATAAACAAATATTAAAAGCGTTTCTCAAATCACATGATTTAGATATGTGGAATAACTCAGATGATGCACTACGTGAAGCATTAAAGTCTAAATAAGATTCAAATGATTTTTGAACAGATGTATTAGACATGGTGAGTACGGATGTCAAAGTATCTTTATCGTTTACTTTTTGAGGATAGCTCACTTTAATAAGAGCAGAGATGCGAAGTCAGATTGGAATTTTGATTTTGTGTGTCTGCTCTTTTATTATGATGAAATTGTTTAAGTCATAAGGCCGTTTGACGGATTAAGTTTTAGAAATAAAAATTATATATTTAAAATGATTTTAGCAACTGTATTGCTTATTTCAAGTATGCTATAATGATGTGTATTATTTTAAAGATTAGGGTGAAACGTACATTGGAAAACAATGTTGAAATCCAAACGAAACAAGTTGTTAAACAATTCGATAACAAAGAAAAATTCTCATTATCTACTAAAGGGTCTTGGCAAAAACGTAAAGCTGATTTTATACGTTATCAGGAAGAGATAGATGGCGCTACAGTTAATGTAACGGTTAAAATTGAAAACTCAGGCGTAAAAATTATCCGAAATGGCGACATTAAATTAAATCTTCACTTTGTAGAAGGTGAAGATACAATGACTTTGTATGAAATTAGTGGTGGCCGTATCCCACTCACGGTTCATACGCATTCTATTTTACATTTTGTAAATGATAACGGTGGTAAACTGAAAGTGCATTATGATTTAATTCAAGATGAAGAGAAGATGGGGTCTTATCAATATGAAATTACTTACAAGGAGATGCCGTAAATGAACATAGTTGAACAAGTCAAGCAAACGTTGGTTGAAGAAATTCAAAAAAGTATTCAAAAAGCGCAACTTGCTGAAGTGAATGAAATTCCTGAAATAAAAATTGAAATACCAAAAGATAATAAAAATGGTGATTATTCTACAAATATTGCAATGGTTTTAACAAAAATTGCGAAACGCAATCCACGTGAAATTGCTCAAGCGATTGTAGACCATTTAAATACGACGGCTGCGCAAGTTGAAAAGGTAGATATTGCGGGCCCAGGTTTTATTAATTTTTATTTAGATAATGCTTATTTAACAGCTATTATTACTGAAGCAATCAATCAAGGAGACCATTTCGGTCAAAAAGAGATAAAAAATGGGGAAAGTATTTTATTAGAATATGTATCTGCTAATCCTACAGGTGATTTACATATAGGCCATGCACGTAACGCAGCCGTTGGTGATACATTAGCTAATATTTTAGAAGCAGCAGGATACAATGTAACAAGAGAATATTATATAAATGATGCTGGTAACCAAATTACAAACTTAGCACGTTCTATTGAAGCACGTTACTTCGAAGCGCTTGGCGACGATTCTTTCGAGATGCCGGAAGGTGGCTACTATGGTAAAGATATTATCAATATTGGTAAAGATTTAGCAGAAAAACAACCAGAATTAAAAGACTTAGAAGAAGAAGAACGTATAAAAACGTTTAGACAATTAGGCGTTGATTATGAAATGGAAAAATTAAGAAAAGACTTAGCCGATTTCAATACGCATTATGACAGCTGGTTTAGCGAAACGACGCTTTACGAGTCAGGTGAAATTCAAAAAGTGTTAGATAAAATGACGGAACTTGGTTATACGTATAAAGAAGATGGTGCAACATGGCTACGTACAACAGATTTTTCTGATGATAAAGATCGTGTATTGATTAAAAAAGATGGTAACTACACATATTTTTTACCAGACATTGCTTACCATTATGATAAAATTGAACGTGGCAATGATATCTTAATTAACTTATTTGGTGCAGATCATCATGGCTATATACAACGTTTGAAGGCGTCAATGGAAACATTTGGCGTAGATAGCGAACGTCTTGAAATTCAAATTATGCAAATGGTGCGCTTAATGCAAGATGGCCAAGAAGTAAAAATGAGCAAACGTACAGGCAATGCCATTACTTTACGTGAAATCATGGATGAAGTAGGCGTAGATGCAGCGCGTTACTTCTTAACAATGCGCAGTCCAGATACGCATTTTGATTTTGATATGGAGTTAGCAAAACAAGAATCACAAGATAACCCAGTATATTATGCACAGTATGCGCATGCGCGTATCTGTTCTATTTTAAAGCAAGCTAAAGAAAGAGGTATTGAACCTTCAACTAGTGCAGATTATGCACTTATTACAAATGACAAAGCAATAGAACTATTGAAAAAATTAGCGGACTTTGAAACTTCTATAGAAAGTGCAGCAACACATAGAGCGCCACATAGAATTACAAACTATATTCAGGATTTAGCAGCACATTTCCATAAATTTTATAACGATGAAAAAGTGTTAACAGATGATGTAGAAAAAACAAAAGCATTGATTGCATTAATTGATGCAGTGAGAATTACACTACACAATGCATTGAACCTTGTTGGTGTCACTGCCCCAGAATCAATGTAAATAAATCTGTTTATAATTATAATCGGATTTCGAAAAGTAAGTATGAGGTTTGTCTAACAGTTTGATGGGATATCATCATTTCTAAGACTAAACCTTGCTTACTTTTTTTTATTGTCTTGCACATATAATATTTTAAAACTAATGGATAGGGGGGTTATATATGTTAGACACGCAGTCGTTGTATCGCACGTTATATTCAAATATGGGTGCGCAAAATTGGTGGCCTGCCGAATCTAAAATGGAAGTGATATTAGGGGCCATTTTAGTGCAAAATACAAACTGGAGAAATGCGGCGTATGCGCTTCAAAATTTAAAGAAAGAGACAGCCTTTGACCCAGAATGTATATTAACTTTGGAGTTAGAACAGCTACAAACAATAATAAAATCTAGCGGTTTCTATAAAAATAAAGCCATGACTATATTAACTGTGCTCAATTGGTTAAAAAGATTTGAGTTTGATTTCCAAGCAATACAATTATATTACGAATCTCAATTACGTAACGCCTTATTAAAAATAAAAGGGATTGGGAGTGAAACTGCTGATGTCTTGTTAGTGTATGTTTTCGAAGAAGTGGCATTTATACCAGATAGCTATACTAGAAGGATTTATGCTAAGTTAGGCTACAAGCATACAGAGAGTTATGAAAAGTTAAAGCAACATATCCAACTGCCTACATTTTTTACAAATAAGGATGCCAATGAATTTCATGCTTTATTAGATAACTTCGGAAAAAATTACTTTAGTAGTAAAAATGAAAAGAAATATACATTTTTAGATAAGTATTTTAAAATATAAATTTCATAAAAATGATGTCGTTAAGTAGATGAATTTTTGATAAGATAAAAGCAAATAAAGGATAGGAGTTAAAGTCATGAAAACATGGAATAAATTAGTGTATCTTTTACTCATTTTTGTTGTTGTATTAACTGCTTGTGGCACTAAGTCAGAGCAACCTAAAAATGATACAGAATCTGATAACCAATCATCATATAAACGCATTATTTCTCTTATGCCTAGCAATACAGAAATATTGTATGAACTTGGTTTAGGTGATGATATCATAGGCGTTTCAACTGTTGACGATTATCCCAAGAAAGTTAAAGATAAACAACAATTTGATGCGATGAAACTTAACAAAGAATCACTGATGAAAGCTAAACCAGATTTAATATTGGCCCATGAATCTCAAAAGGCCACTAACGATAAAGTATTGAAAAGCTTAAAAGATAGTGGCGTAAAAGTAATTTATGTGAAAGATGCACAATCTATTGATGAAATGTATGCTACTTTTAAACAAATTGGTAAAGTGACAAATAAAGAAAAAGAAGCTAATGCACTTGTAAAAGAAACGAAAGATAATATCGATCAAGTGAAAAAATCAGTACCGGAAGATGCTAAAGGACAAAAAGTATTTATGGAAATTTCCTCTGAACCAGAAATATATACTGCAGGAAAAAATACGTTCTTTGATGATATGTTAACCCAATTAAAGACAGAAAATAGTTTTTCTAATTTAGATGGGTGGCAAAAGGTTAGTAAAGAAGACATTATTAAACAAAATCCTGATATAATGATATCGACGATGGGTGTTTCAACTTCTGAATACCAACAGATAATCGATAAACGTGGCGGATTTAACCAAATTAATGCCGTACAAAACAACAAGATGAAATCTGTCAATGGAGATGAAATTTCAAGGCCAGGCCCGCGTATAGACAATGGTTTGGAAGCTTTAAAAGAAGCTATATATGGCAAATAAAATGTAAGCAATCGGCAACTAAAAAATAATTAAAAATACGATATATACCCCTGAAAATGATGTTTAAATACTTCATTTTAGGGGTGTTTTTTAACCGAAATACCTTTATCAAAAGAAACCATAAAACATGATTATAGATATTATATTTAGTTCTATTGTTAGTTGACATAGGTTATTTACTTTATATGTAAAAATGTATACCATGCTAGTTATGATTGGTACGCATTTTGTTATAATTATTAAAGGTTAAGAGATTTTAGTGAAAGCGTGGAAAATACATGAAATACAGTAAAGCATTAATCATTTGTTTTTTAATTCTCATCACTAGTATGTTATTAAGTTTGTTGTGGAATATTGGTGATATCCACGAAGTATTGACACAGTCTATATTATTTCAAGTTAGAATCCCTAGAACAGTACAAGCATTATTAGCTGGTATTGGTTTAACACTAGCAGGCCATATGTTCCAAACATTATTAAATAACCCATTAGCTGATAGTTTCACTCTAGGGTTAGCAAGTGGTGCCACTTTCGGGTCAGGTGTGGCTGTCGTCTTAGGATTATCATTTATTTGGTTGCCAGTGTTTTCAGTATTATTCAGTATTATTACATTAATCATTGTTATCGCGCTCACTACTGCTATGTCTAGAGGTTACCCTATAAGAACTTTAATATTATCTGGCATTATGATAGGCGCCTTATTTAATGCTTTTTTATATGTGTTAATCATCTTTAATCAAGAGAAAATGAATAATATAGTAAATTATATGTTTGGTGGCTTTTCTTCAGCAGAGTACAATGAAGTAATATATATAGGCATCATACTTTTTATTGGTATTATCATTTTGTTTAGCCTACTTTCAAAAATTAAAATATTGCAATTAGGCCAATTAAAAGGGCAATCGCTCGGATTAAATGTACAATTACTAACGTATGGTGTGTTGTTTATTGCATCTATTATTACTGCTGTTATAGTAGCGTACGTTGGTATTATTGGTTTTATTGGAATGGTCATCCCGCAACTTGTACGTCGTCAAAATCAACAATTTAATATTGGACAACAGATGGTGTTAAATATGTTGATTGGTGGTACAGTTATGGTATTGTCTGATTGGCTGGGTAGTGTGTTGTTAAGCCCGTTCGAAATCCCGGCCAGTATCATATTAGCAATGCTTGGCATCCCAGTATTGTTTTATATTATGATTACGCAACCACGTGCAATTGAATAAACTAAAAATGACTATCGTCGAGAAACGATTTATACTATATAATGATATTTATTAATTATGATTTGGCGTAAGGTAAACATAAGATTAAAGAGGTTATAGCTATGGATTTAACGCATGTGAAAGCGATCGTTTTTGATTTAGAAGGTACATTATTAGACAGAAATAAATCTAGAGAAAAATTTATTGAAGAGCAATATGAAAGATTTCATGATTATTTTGTACGTATCCAACTAGAAGATTTTAAACGGAAATTTATAGAATTGGATGATGACGAAGACCATGATAAACCTGAATTGTATAAAGCAATAATTAAAGATTTCCATATAGATCGACTAACTTGGAAAGATTTATTCAGTGATTTTGAAATGCATTTTTATAGGTATGTATTCCCTTATTATGATACGCAATATACTTTAGAAAAATTAACACAATATGGATATTTAACTGGTGTAATCGCAAATGGTAAGTCAAAAATTAAACAGTTTCGTTTACACGCATTAGGGGTTGAGGATAATGTAAATTATTTATCTACTTCAGAGACAGTAGGATACCGTAAACCGCATCCTAAAATTTTCGAAGATATGTTAACTCAACTCGGCACCAAACCTGAAGAGACAATGTATGTTGGTGACGACCCACTTAATGATGTGGCACCTGCTAGAGCAATGGGCATGATTAGTGTTTGGTTTAAAGAAGATAATGAAAATGATCTTACGCCATTACCAGAGGAAGTAGATTTTACAATTAAAACTACAGAAGAATTACTCTCCATATTATCAATTAGTAAGAAAGGAAGATAAAATATGAACTTATTTACAACAAGTGATGGTATAGCTTTAAACTATAAGACGAGTGGGGAAGGCAAAGCGATCGTAATGATTCACACTGCTTTTGATAATTTTTCAGTATTTCAAGGTTTAGAAGCTAAATTTAATCATGCTTATCAAGTCGTACTCATTGATTTAAGGGGTCATGGTTACTCGGATAAACCTACTAAAATTAATTTTCAGACATATGCTAAAGATATAAAAGAGCTATTAGATTACTTATATATTAGTGAGTGTTCGATTATAGCACATGAGTTGGGTGGTTCGATTGCTGCGTTATTTACTGCACAATATCCTGACGTTGTAACTTCATTAACAATGGTTAATCCTACACTATTAAATGACATCACGCCTGAAGAGCGTTTATATAGAAAATATGCAGATAAGATTAGAAATTGGGATGGTGAAGCACAACAGAAATTCCTTGATAAACAACTATATTATTCTAAAAGGAAAGCTAAAAAATTCTTGAAACAAGTGGAATATACCAACAGTATGTCTACAAAATCTGAAATTGAAGCAGTAAAAGAATCATTTATTGATAACAATGTTATGAATTATTTAAAAGAACTAAAAGCACCGACATTAATTGTAGTAGGGCAACATGGTGAACGGACGACGGTATTCGAAGCGAAAGAAGTTGCTGATTATATCGGTGACACGCGATTTGAAGTTTTTGAAGCATCGGGGTTATATCCATTTGTAGAAGAAAAAGATAAATTTATGAATCATGTTGCTGAATTTATAAAACAGCAAGTTCCATCAGTAGCTTAGTACCACAAAAAGATTACAAGATAACTTGTTTTGTAATCTTTTTGTAACATGACTGTTATTTTAGTAATATTTATAGTACAATAAAAACAAGCACAATAAAAGTCAGTTAAATATAGAAGGAGAGAGTGCTTATGAAAAGGTTATGTGCAGTAGTTTTAGTTGCAGGATTAACATTTTCTGGTATTAATGCAGGAACTGTTGAAGCGGCATCTGGGAACTCAATCCAAAACGTTACTGAATTACAACATGGCGATCAATCGTTAGAAGGTGCAAAATTAGGAAATTCTATTCAAACTGTATTAAAAGATAATAAAAAACCAATTTACTCATATAAACCTGACGGTTCAGAACACTATTATGAATTCAAAAAAGATAATGGTGTACTTGTTGTAACTGCGGATGGTAAGAAAAACGATGGAAAAATCACTCGTATTTCTATGAGCTATAATGATACAAATGGTCCTGCATACAAAGAAGTGAAAAAACATGTAAGTGACACGGCTATTACGCGTGAGCATTATAATAATGTGACAGGTAACTTTGGTTACGTTCAAGATAACGAAGTATCTTACCAATTTAGCTCTTCATCACCAAGTGATAAAAATATCAAGCTTTATCGTATTGATATTGGTAAATAACTTTCACTTGTAATATTTAAAATGAATAATAAACCGACAAGTGTAATGCTATATACTTGTCGGTTATTTTATTGTTACAATGAGAGAAAGTTTAATTATATATGTTAGTCATTTACATATATTAATATATAGAGTATTTATTTAATATAAAAAAGGAGCCTATCATGAGAGTTAACGACAAAGTATTAGTAGAAAATATCAATGATTATTTCACTCATAAAGGTCTTTCCCCAAATCTTATAGATGATATTAAAGGGAAACTAAAAAAAGAATTGAAAAAATCGGAAGCACAAGATTTGGATTATATAGAATACAGAAGAAAGTCACCAGCTGAAATTATTTTAACGATTCAACGTAATTTATTTACATTACAATTAAATCCTATCGTATTTTTTATTATCAATTTTATTTTGCTATCCTATTTGTATGACAAACAATATGTGCCATTTCAGGCTGCGACTGGTTTATCCATTTTTTACTGTTTAATTATCTTGCCAATATCAATTTTTATTTATTTGAGAATTGATTGGAAAAATTATCTCTATAGTAATAAATTCGAGAGGGTTATTGGCCTTAGTGTTGCTGCAGTAGCGTTAATACTAGTCTTTGCGCATGCTTTTGGCTTTGATTTAGGTATTGTAGCTGTCACAATATACGCACATCAATTTGTCTTTTTTGTTGGTATCATTTTTAGCATTTCAGGTATTTACTTTAGAAGGTTAGAATTTACTGGCATAGGTTTGTTATTTTGTCAAAAAACGATAGATGCAATGATTAGTAACCCTATCGTTACACAAATTGCTTCAATCGTAATTTGGGTTTTATTATTAATCGTGATTATCTATTACACGATTAGAATATCTTCTAGAAAATAGCAATATTTATACTAATAAATAAAAATGTATCTTCATTTTTTGAATGGAGATGCATTTTTTTATTTAAAATTGTTTTATTTCGAACATATATATTAGCTTAGGAAATAGTTCTAATCTATCTGCTGTTGCTTATATTGTGATTTCATCTTGACCAAGACAGGGCAGGCGCAAGAAACACTTTTAGAAAATAAGTATGTCATGCGAGAACTATAGGTTTTTTAACGTGTTTAATTTAATATTAAGTTTATAGAATGAAGAAAAAGAAGGTACTATGGCTAAATATTTAAAATTGAGCGTAAGCATTATTAAACAAGGGTATATAAATCATATAAAGGAGGTGGCCCAAAATGGAAAAAATAAGAATTAATTGTGACATTGAATTGGCATATATCCGTGAGGGTCAAGGCTTTCCTATCATTTTAATTCATGGTTTAGATGGCAATCTTGCTTCTCTATGTAACTTGAAAGACGAATTAAAAAACGACTTTGACGTCATCATTTATGACGTTAGGGGACATGGCAAGTCATCCAAGCCCAATGCATTTCGTTTGAAAGATCATGTAGAAGACTTATATATATTGATGCATAAATTAAATGTTAAAAAGGCACACTTAATAGGGCATGACATGGGCGGTCTCATTGCTAAGCATTTTTCTGATGAATATGCATCGATGGTAGAGTCATTAACATTAGTTGCCTGTAATTTAGTAGATAGTGTATTTGAATTAAATAAATTAATGATTGAACATGAAGACGAAATAGAAGGTTTTGATAAATCTGAATCTTTATTATTATTACTGCCTTATATATACAAAGACAAAGAAAAGGCTAAAAAGTGGTTTCAATCACAGCTTATTTATAATAGGCAATCAGCTGAAGATAGCGCCGTTGCTACACGAGCTTTAATGCAATTTCCAGTATTTAACAAGGATACTATAATTGAAGAAACAGACATACCTACTTTAATCGTTAATGGTAAATACGATCCTTTTGTTACTGAAGAAATGTTGAATAAGTATAAACAAGTGTTTAAAAAATTAACCTTGGTTGAATTTAATCAATCAGGCCACGCTCCCCATATAGAAGAACCGAAACATTTTTTAGAAGCTTTTTTGAACTTTATAAAACCGAGCGTGTATCAAGAGTAATGAACTAGCTGAGCTATTTAGACTGTCGACAAAGTCTCTGATTTTGTCGACAGTTTTTTATGCACACTTTTCACGGGCACAGCCTCAACTCATAGTGTTACCACATCAGAATAAATAACTACCAATAAAAAATGCAGCTTATTATAAGAAAATATCATTCGGGTATAGAAATCATGAAAACTTGGGCAACTATATCTTATTAATTTCGCGACTTTATGCTTCTTATATTAAAAAAGAGATTAAGTAACCTAAGAATGTCTAAGCGAAAAAATTTGTCTCAGACCGCTTTGGCAAAGCGCCGCATAAAAAAGTCTGAATCATTTAGTCATGACCCAGACTTTGAATTATTTATAGATGTATTATGTGAAAGAAAAAGCTGTTTATACTTCTTTTTCATCATTTGATGCTTGGATACGTTTGTCGACACGTGATAATAATTCGTTGATCTTTTTGCGTTGCTTAGAATCAACTAATATTAATACAGTCCTTTCATCGTGCTCATTACGTTTTTTATCAAAGTAATCTTCTTGAGATAAATTTTTAACTGCTTTAACAACTTGTGGCTGTTTATAGTTTAGGTGATTGATGATATCTTTTAAGTAATATTCTTCACTTTCGTGTTCGCTAATATATGTTAATACAGCAAACTCCTCGAAACTTATTGAAAATTCTTTTTTGATAATACTCTTTAATTTATCAGCGTATGTTACCATCGCTAATAATTCAAAACAATCGTTAATTTTGGTGATAGCCATGCTTAATTCCTCCCTAATTTATATGCCCAATCAAATATACATATTAAAAATCTTTTTGTATAATAATTTGTCTTAATTCAAAGTTGAATACAAAGTTTTTATCATAATTTACAGCTCTAATAAATTTGGGTAAAATATATTAAAACCAGCATTATTTAATTTATTATAACTAAATAAAAATAGAAAGTAAACAAAAAACCGTTTAAACATCACAGTAATGATTTAAATTATTAATTCAATTATTTAAATACCAATGATTGAATCATAATTAATGCTTCTCTATTACAATTTGTCACTATTTGATAAAAAACATAAAAGACAAATATCATTTTAAAAGATTATGGCATTTATACTGTACACATTTAATTTTTAAATCGCACAGTACCAGCATTCCTAGCTATGACATCGCCGGGCTTTAATCCTTCAGTTATCAATATAGTTTTTTTATTACCCGATTTTTCTAGTTTAATAACCCTTTTAATAATTTTTTTATTTCTTAGCAGGTAAACGAATTGATCATTATCTATTGCTGTGCGAGGTATTTCAATTTGAGTATTAGGTATTTCAATTTCAACATGACTTCCAAAGAAGTAAGCAGGTTTTGGTGTAATTTCAATTAAATATTTGGAATTTTGAGATGCTTGATTTTGCTTGAGTGGCAGTGTAGAAATTTGCTTTATTTCTCCGCTAGAAGTCCTCCCGTTCTTGGCTTTTATTTTTAATTTATCTTTTACATGCAAAAAGGGGCGGTCGTTTTCAGAAACCTTTGCTCTTATGATAGGTGTTGCATCGTATATTTGAACCAATGGTAACTTATTTAAAGAAGAATATGTGTAATTTATGTTAATTATACCAGAGATAGGAGCGAAGATGGTTGTGCGTAATTGAGTTTGTAGTTGCGCAATTTCAGTTTCTAGATTTTTTATAGCTAAATCATAGTTCGTAGATGCGTATGTTTTGTTTTGAGTTAATTGAGCGAGTTGTCTTTGTTTTAAAGTAATGCGCTGTTCGATTTGGGGATTATAGTATTCGAAAAGTGGTTGATTTTGTGCTACCTTCGATTGGTTTTGAACATACCAATCATGTATGGCGCCCTTAGTTGGATTATAATCGATTGTGATTAACTGAGAAGGCTCTTGTTTGCCTATGAAGTATTGGGGCTTTTTGTAGGTAACCTTTATCGTTTCAATTTGGTTATTTGCGATGAAGGTTGTTTTTGATTTTAAATATAACCATAAAAATAATGCAGTTGTGCTAAATAAGATAAGCAATGCGAGTAGTAGAATACAGATACGTTTCAATAATTTATCACCTCTAATGTTTTAATGTAATGATTATACTGTGTTTGTATCTTTTCTGCCATATAAAAAAAGCGTTATCCACCATTTTTTAAAAGTAAATAACGCTGTGCTTTATTTATTAAAATAATCTTAAAAGTATAATACCAATCATCATTGCAATGATGCCGATGATTTTTCTTTTGGTGATTTTGTTTACAAATGTGCCTAATAGACCAAAATGGTCGATGATAATTCCCATCAACATTTGACCTAACATCACAATGATTGTAGTTAATGCTGCACCAAGATGAGGCATTAGTATAATATTTGTAGTAACAAAAATTACACCCAAGATACCACCAATGAAATAAATAGGTTTTAATTTACCTTTTTGTGAATGGTAAGTAGTCATTTTAAGTGTTCTGTTGAAAATCATTGTTAAAATAAATAATGTTATTGTTCCAATTATAAATGAGATTAATGATGCTAATATAGATGAATGCACTTGTTGGCCTAAAGCACTGTTGATAGCTGTTTGTATTGGAGGACAAAAACCAAATATAAATCCAATTATGAGCCAAATATAAACTTTAGAATTCATATTTTTATCTTTTGGGTTTCTGCGTAAATAATTCATAAGAATGATCCCCAAAATTAAAAATAAGATACCTAACACTTTAAATATAGTAAAAGGTTCTACATCTGCGCCGAACCAACCGAATGTATCAATTGTAACGCCCATAATAATTTGTCCAGCGACAGTCATAACTACTGTTAAGGAAGCGCCCAATCTTGGAAGTAATAATAAGTTCCCAGTTAAAAATACTACCCCAAGTATACCACCGATAAACCACACATAACTCAAAGTTTGGTCACTATAAAATTGTGTAGTAAAAACATGCGGATTTGTAATTAAATTAATCAAAATTAAAAAGATTGTGCCAGTAGCAAAAGAAATGGTTGAAGCATAAAATGAGGATTTTGTATAAAGACTCAACCTTGAATTAATTGAAGTTTGGAATGGAACAACCATTCCAGCAATGATGCCTACTAAATATAAAAGAATCATTAAATCACGCTTTCTATAGAGATAACTTCATTATATAGGAAAGATGCAGATATGCCTATATTATTTTGTGGTCGTGTATAAATCTGTACATAAAATGATGTACACAATTAAAGAAATATAATAAAATAGTTACATTGATTGATTTTTAAAAGTAAAACGAATCAATCAAAATTATAAAAAATACTCATAAAAATTAGGGATCATTATTTTATGGTAATTTAAATATTTAAAGAAGCGGTGGCAATTTACATTGAAACAACTTTCGATTATACGCTTATTAGATGAAGAAACGTTTTTTATAAGCGCAGGAAGTAATGAAGGAGTTCATAAAGGTCAATTTATAGAAGTTTTAAATCCTAGAAGATCGTATAAAAACCTTGCCCAAGTTATTGAAGTGTTTGATCAGTACACGATGTGTAAAAAATTGGGGAAAAGTAAAGTGTTTTTCGGTGATACAGTTAGGTTGCGGCCTTGCAGGAATAGTTAATGCAATGGATAGTGATAAGGATACGTACAAAAATTGTAATTACGGCTTAATTGGAACATCTATGATTACTGGAACGTATTTTTCTCATATTAATAGATAAAAGGCTGGGACACCATAAATTCAATGATGCCTCAGCCTTGAGTTTAATGTTGGTATTAGTTGATAAGGTGTTACTTTTCTAAAGTGCTAACGCTAAAGTATCACTTCTCAATTTTATCGCGTTAGTGATATGATGCATGGGCATTAGTTCATGTAACCCACTTGGCCTTAGTATCATCCCATGCAAGTGTATTAATACTTCTTGTATCCCTTTTAATGTTAGTTAGCACTTATGCATGATATTTAGTTTATATAGCTTTTTTGGTCTTACTACACCTTAATTAAACCTCAAAAATAATTTTTGTAGATTTATCGATGATTTGTGCCGCATGTACCTTCGTTGGAATGCCAGCTTTTGGTCTTAATATATCTAGTGTAATCAACTTATTCATTCCATCTTTTACAGCACTTTCATTGATGAAGTGTTCAATTTTCGGTATTTGTATTTTAATATCTTTATTCACGGCGTCAATAAATACAAGTTCTAAAGTTTGTGTCATCTTAGTTTACCTCCTTAGTTCACTGTTTCAGTTTTGATAATTTCAACAGTTTCAAATTTTTCTCCAGTAATTTGTTCGATAATAGATTTAAAGCTTTTAATTTGGTCAGTAGTTGCTTCAGTATTTAAATTTGCAAAATGACGCTTGAATTGAGTAGCTTTACCATCTTTATCATAGGATGTGCGCGACATGGTGACTGCTAGTTGACTGATTTGATTCATTTGTGTAACCTCCTTTCACTATATATATCGTTTTTCATTTGCAAAAAGGGCAAAAAAATTTAAAAAAATTAGACAAAATACTTTCATGTGACAAAATCATGATATATCATTAAATATGGAACATTAATGAATTCAGAGGTGAATGTATGAATCAAGTAGATCCTATTAGAAATATTAATGAGATAAAAGCGATGTACGAAGCGTTAAAGTCTAAGTCACAGCGTGATTATCTATTATTTAAGTTTGCTATACATACGGGTGTGAAACTTTCTTCTTTATTAAATTTAAACGTGCAAGATGTAAGAATTGAAGATAAGGGTGTAAAATATTATTGGGTGGAGACGCACGCCCCTAGGATTCAAATTAGATTACCAGAAACATTAAGAAATGAATTAATGGCATATATCACAGAACAACAATTAGAAAATGGTGAACTTTTGTTTCAGTCAAATAGGACACTAAAAGGTCTATCTAGGCAACAAGCTTACCGTATTATTCATACTGCCGCAGAAGATTTAGGTATGTTACACATTGGTTTGACAACGTTGCGAAAAACATTTGCGTATCATGCATACCAATCTGGTATATCTATATCAATTATTCAAAAATATTTGGGGCACCAGACCACGTTTGAAACGATGAAGTTTATTGGTATCTCTACGAAATCAAGCAAAACAACAATAGCTTTAAATTTATAAATTATACTTAAAGGGGGGATAGAATGAGTTTCATTTATCTACTTAGTGCGATTATTTTAATAATGGTAGTAGTATTGCTTACGATGACAAATCGTAAATTTCACAAAATTTCTGGTCTAATAGCTTTAATAGCACCAATTATCTCTTCTGTTTACTTTTTGTGGCAAATACCGCAAGTGATGAAGGGACAATTTGTCTCAGTAAAAATACCATGGCTCACCTTAATAGATATCAACATAGATTTTAAGCTAGATGGATTAAGTTTATTTTTTAGTTTGTTAATATCACTTATTGGGTTAGCAGTGTTTTATTATGCAACACAATATTTATCAAAAGAACATGATCACTTACCACGCTTTTATATATATTTATTACTATTTATGTTCAGTATGTTAGGTATTGTGACTTCAAATAACACTATTTTGATGTACGTGTTTTGGGAACTGACAAGTGTATCATCTTTTCTACTCATTGCTTATTGGTACGATAAAGGAGCAAGTCAGTTTGGCGCTATTCAATCATTTATAATCACAGTATTTGGTGGTCTTGCATTACTGACAGGGTTTATCATGATTTACACTGTGACAGGAACTAATTCTATTTCATCTATTATTGCTCAAAGCGACAAAATAGCCGAAAGCAATTTATTTATACCAATTATTATTATGTTACTATTAGGCGCATTTACTAAATCAGCGCAATTTCCTTTCCATATTTGGTTACCCAAAGCTATGGAAGCACCAACACCGGTGAGCGCTTATCTACATTCTGCCACAATGGTTAAAGCAGGTATCTTTTTACTATTTAGATTTACACCTGTTTTAGGTCTAAGCGATTTCTATATATATTCTGTTACCTTTGTAGGGTTAATAACGATGATTTTTGGCGCAATTAATGCCATACGTCAATATGATTTAAAAGCCATCTTGGCTTATTCTACGATTAGTCAATTAGGTATGATTGTTTCGATGGTCGGACTTGGCGGTGGTTTTGCACAACATACCACTGGTGAGCTCTCAAAAATTTATGGACTTATACTCTTTGCGGGTCTGTTTCATTTGATGAACCATGCGTTATTTAAAGGTGCATTATTTATGGGCGTAGGTATTATTGACCATGAAACAGGCACAAGAGATATCCGTAAATTATCTGGTTTAAGGAAAGTACTACCGATTACGCATATAGTTATGTTACTTTCTGCCTTATCTATGGCAGGTATACCATTCCTTAATGGGTTCTTAAGTAAGGAAATGTTTTTTGAAGGTTTGGTAAGTTCACATCAATTACCACAATTTAATTTAATTTTAACTATAATGATTGCATTTATAGGCGTGACTGCCAGTATATTTACGCTTATTTATGCAGTTTACATGATTAAAGAAGTGTTCTGGGGTGAATTTAAAAAAGCAGATTTACCAGTACAAACGCCTCATGAGCCATTTTTATTTACATTACCTTCTGCAATTATGATGATTTTGTTACCGGTCGTGTTCTTTATACCAAATTTATTTGGTCATTATATTATTTTACCGGCATTACGAAGTATCACAATTGGAGAAAAAGTAGATGACATCGCACCACATATTTCTCAATGGCACGGTTTTAATTTACCACTGATATTAAGTTTAATTGTAATTGTTGTAGGATTTATAGAAGTGTTTAAAATTAATTGGAAAAAGCAAGCAGAAAAAATTAAAGTTAAATCTATTACAGATTTATACTTAGATTCATATAAACAATTTGAAAATTATTCTGGATATAGTATTCGCACATTGATGAATAACCGTTTGAATCACTATATTACATTAACATTAGCTATTTTCATCATCGTAGTGGTCTACGGTATTATTCAAGCTGGTTTTCCGGATGTTAAACAGATACATGTCAGTGAGTTTGGTCCATTAGAAATTATCACATTAATCGTTGTCTTTATTTTAGGTATTGCCTTAACATTTATTCGACAACGTTTAACGATGGTTATATTAAATGGTATCGTTGGTTATTGTGTAACAATATTTTTCATCTTGATGAAAGCACCTGATTTGGCATTAACACAACTCGTAGTTGAAACCATTACTACTATATTGTTTATCGTAAGTTTTTCACGTTTACCAAACGTTCCACGTACGAAAGTGCATAAAAAACGTGAGGCCGTCAAGATTATCGTTTCATTAGCAATGGCAATTATCGTAGTGATGCTTGTCTTTATTGCTCAACAAGCTGAAACGATGCCAACAATTTCTACTTTCTATCATGATGCATATGAATTAGCAGGTGGTAGAAATATTGTAAATGCAATTCTCGGTGATTTCCGTGCTATGGATACCTTATTTGAAGGAATGGTATTAATTATCGCTGGTTTAGGAATCTATACATTACTTAACTTTAAAGAACGGAGGGGTCAAGATGAAAGAGAATGATGTAGTCTTACGCACAATCACCAAAATCGTAGTCTTTATATTGTTAACATTTGGCTTCTACTTGTTTTTAGCTGGGCATAATAATCCGGGTGGCGGATTTATTGGTGGACTTGTCTTCAGTTCTGCATTTTTATTAATGTTCTTGGCCTTTGATGTTAAACAAGTATTAGTCGCTTTACCGCTTGATTTTAGAATATTAATGATTATTGGTTCATTGGTGTCATTTGCTACTGCCGTCGTTCCAATGTTCTTTGGTAAACCGTTCCTTTACCAAACTGATGCACATGTCCAATTGCCGATATTAGGCGAAGTACATTTAACAACTGTGACAATATTTGAAGCTGGTATTGTATTAGCGGTAGTCGGTGTTGTAGTGACGGTTATGCTTTCTATAAGTGGTGGTCGCTCATGAACTTGATATTATTAATGGTTATTGGCTTCTTAATATTTATAGGAACGTATATGATATTATCCGTCAACTTAATACGTATTGTTATTGGTATCTCAATTTATACGCATGCAGGAAATTTAATTATTATGAGCATGGGTAAGTACGGTAAAAACATGGTTGAACCACTTATTGGTGAAAGTAGCAAAAACTTTGTGGATCCATTGCTACAAGCGATTGTATTAACTGCTATTGTGATTGGTTTTGCTATGACTGCGTTTTTACTTGTGCTCGTATATAGAACGTATCGAGTAACTAAAGAAGATGAAATTGATGTGCTAAGAGGTGATGACAATAATGATGAGTAATTTATTAATTCTACCATTACTTCTCCCAGCAGTCTGCGGGCTCGTACTTGTATTTATTCGTACACAGAGTAGGCTTTCAAGAATTTTTTCAATTGGAACAATGGCTGTCACGACACTTATATCTTTATTATTATTGATTCATGTAATGAGAGATAAACCAATTGCTTTAGATTTCGGTGGATGGAAAGCCCCGTATGGCATTCAGTTTGTGGGTGATTCATTAAGTCTATTAATGGTAACTACTTCTAGTTTTGTCGTTACATTAATCATGGCGTATGGCTTTGGTAGAAAGGAAAAACGAGCCATCCGTTACTATTTGCCGAGTTTTATTTTGTTTTTAACAGTCGGCGTGATTGGATCATTTTTAACAGCTGATTTGTTTAATTTATACGTTATGTTCGAAGTGATGTTACTGGCTTCGTTTGTGTTAGTCACGTTGGGACAATCAGTCGAACAATTACGTGCAGCTATCATTTACGTGGTTCTTAATATATTAGGTTCTTGGTTACTATTATTAGGAATTGGCTTGCTGTATAAGCTAACGGGTACTTTGAATTTTTCATTAGTTGCCCAAAGATTAAGTGAAATGCATGGTGAAAGTTCAGTTGTCATCATTTCGATGGTGTTTTTAATTGCTTTTAGTGCGAAAGCAGCACTTGTGTTGTTCATGTGGTTACCAAAAGCTTATGCAGTATTAAATACTGAACTAGCAGCATTATTTGCAGCACTGATGACAAAAGTAGGTGCTTATGCGTTAATTCGATTCTTTACATTATTATTCGATAGTCATAATGGTATTACGCATCCACTGCTTGTATTTTTATCTTGTGTAACTATGTTAATAGGTGCGTTTGGCGTACTAGCTTATCGAGATATAAAAAAGATAGCAGCATATCAGGTTATCCTTTCTATTGGATTTATCATATTAGGTTTAGGATCAAATACATTTGCCGGTGTTAATGGCGCTATCTTTTATCTGGCGAATGATATTGTTGTAAAAACATTACTATTCTTTATAATTGGTAGTTTGGTGTACATTACCGGTTACCGACAATACAAAAATTTATATGGTTTAGCGAAACAAGAACCATTTTTTGGCGTAGCTTTTGTGGTGATGATTTTAGCAATTGGAGGCGTACCACCATTTAGCGGTTTCCCAGGTAAAGTGTTTATTTTTGAAGGAGCACTTGAGAATGGTAACTACATTGGTTTAGCATTGATGATTTTAACTAGCCTAATTGCCATGTTTAGCTTGTTTAGAATCTTCTTTACCATGTATCTCGGTAATGCTCAAAAAGGAGAGCCATTAGAATTTAAATCAGTTCCTACATACCGTAAAGGTTTGATAGGCGTGCTTGTTGCAACAATATTAGCGATGGGCCTGGCAGCGCCATTAATTTTTAAAGTGACAGATAATGCTACCCACATGAATATGGATGACGGATTATATGAAAAAATGGTGAATCCTCATTTAGTGAAGGAGGATAAATAATGAGACAAGTCTTACTTAATATGGTCATTGCGTTTTTATGGGTGTTATTTCAAGACGAAGAATCATTTAGAGCCTCTACCTTCTTCTCGGGTTACTTGATTGGTTTAGTAGTTATCTATATACTGCATCGCTTTTTCGGCCAACAGTTTTATTTGAAAAAAGTATGGGTGGCTATTAAATTTTTAGCTGTTTACTTATACCAGTTAATCACATCAAGCATGACAACCATCAATTATATTTTATTTAAAACGAAAGATTTAAATCCAGGCTTAGTGACGTATGAAACGACATTGGAAACAGATTGGGAAGTTTCATTTTTAACTATACTTATTATTATTACACCTGGTTCAACGGTTATAAGAATTTCAAAAGAAAGAAAGAAAATCTTTATACATGCAATTGACATTTCAGAGAAAGAAAAACAGAAACTGCTAAAAAGCATTAGACAATATGAAGGTCTCATATTGGAGGTGGCAGAATGATCGAATCATTGATAAATTTCTTTATAACTAGTTCAATTATTTTATTTGGTATTGCGTTAATCTTAACTTTATTTAGATTAGTTAAAGGACCAACTACTGCTGACAGAGTGGTTGCATTTGATACTGCTAGTGCGATATTAATGTCGACGGTGGGCGTGTTAAGTATTGTATTTGGTACTTTTTCATTCCTAGATTCTATCTTATTAATCGCGATTATTTCATTTGTGAGTACTGTGTCTATCTCTAGATTTATAGAAGGGGGGCATGTCTTTAATGCAAATAACAAGCGAAATCGTTAATTTAATTGCAGCTTTTATGATGTTTTTAGGAAGTATTATCGCTTTAATTAGTGCGATTGGCCTAATTAAATTCCATGATGTATTTTTAAGAAGTCATGCCTCTACGAAAAGTTCTACACTGTCAGTATTGTTAACACTTGTTGGCGTGATTATTTATTTTATTTCTTCTCAAGGGTACCTAAGTGTCAGAATGATTTTAGCATTGGTATTTATCAATTTAACCTCTCCTGTTGGAGGGCATTTAATATCTAGAGCAGCATATCGTACGGGCGCTTATATGTACCGAAAAAGTGATGCTCCTAAACAAACAAGTATCTTATTAAGCGCTACAGAAAATGATACGTTTGATCAATTAAAAAAACGTGCTCAAGTACGTGAACAACGCAGACGTAAAGTAAATGAAAAAGAACAAGACATATATTAATTTTAAGCCTTTCTTTACATTGTTAAAATAAAGCATTATAGAAAATACGTCATTTATAGATGAGCAGATTAGAAATCAATGAATTAACCTTTAATTTCTAATCTGTTCTTTTTTTATGGCTCTTTGTCAAAGAAGACTGATATAAAAATCAGCCCTGTTTAGTATAGAGCCTTTTTTATTGATATAAAGCGTGCAGTATTATTTAAATTATATTTGGTGAAAATATTATTTTTGAAGTGCAATCCGTTTCAGGGGTTACTAAAAAAATGATAAAATAATACATATCTGTAATTGTGTTAATTTTAAAAAGCATATCTATTAAAAATAATAACTAGATATGTAAGAGTTTGAGACACAATCTGTTCATTAAAAACGATGGTATTTTTTGTTTCAACCTCAACAATTATGAAAGTCATTAATGTTGAAAAGAGGTGAAACCATGCAAATATTTGAAACAATACTGATATTTTTAGCGGTAGTTATTGCAAGTTCCCTTGTACATATCGCCTTACCTAAAATCCCCCTAGCTTTTATCCAAATTATGCTCGGTATGTTATTGTATATTACGCCGATACCTGTTGAATTCCATTTTGACTCAGAGCTATTTATGGTTGCACTAATAGCGCCATTATTATTTGTTGAAGGTGTAAAAGTGTCTCGTGTCCATTTACGCCGGTATATCAAACCAGTATTAATGATGGCCTTAGGACTTGTGGTCACAACGGTTATAGTAGTTGGATTGTTTGTGCATTGGATATGGCCTGAATTACCATTAGCTGCTGCATTCGCATTGGCCGCTATTTTGTGTCCAACTGATGCAGTAGCTGTTCAAGCAATTACAAATGGAAAAATTCTTCCAAAAGGTTCTATGACAATTTTAGAAGGTGAATCATTGTTAAATGATGCTGCGGGTATTATTTCTTTTAAAATTGCTGTAGCAGCTTTAATCACAGGTGGATTTTCAATGGTAAATGCTGTTGAACAATTTTTAATATCTTCAATAGGCGGATTTATTGTAGGTTTAATTATTGGTGTTGCCTTAGTTAGATTCAGAGTATCACTTTCTAGAAGAGGTATTGAAAATGTAAATATGTTTACATTTATACAGCTTCTAACCCCTTTTATTACATATCTCGTTGCTGAAATGTTCCATTCATCAGGTATTATTGCAGCAGTGGTAGCAGGATTAGTACATGGTTTTGAACGTGATCGTATCGCACAGGCACGTACAAGGTTACAAATGAGTTACAATCATACATGGAATATATTAAGTTATGCTTTGAATGGTTTTGTATTTTCTATTTTAGGATTTTTAGTTCCTGAACTTGTCGGGAGAATTATAGAAAATGAACCACATAATTTTATCTTTCTAATTGTTGTTACGGTTTTAATCGCTTTAGCAATATACTTATTTAGATTTTTATGGGTTTTTGTTTTATATCCTTATTTTTATTTACCAATCAGTCCGTTCCAAAAAATACTTAGCAACTATGAAGATAATGCTAATGTTTCAGAGACACCACCCAAACGAGGCATGTATGCTTTTATCATGACGTTATGTGGCGTGCATGGAACAATTTCTCTGGCTATTGCTTTAACATTACCTTACATGTTGGCGGATCACCATTCCTTTGTGTTTAGAGATGATTTGCTATTTATTGCGTCAGGTATGGTGGTCATGAGTTTAATCATTGCGCAAATTGTGTTGCCAATGGTGACACCTAATGCAGTAAAACCAAAACAACGTGGTATGAACTTTAAGCAAGCGCGTATATATATTTTAGAGAAAGTGATAGAACATTTAAATCAATTATCATCTGAAGCATCTAGTTTTTTATACGGTAACGTCATTAAAGATTATCATGATAAATTAGCTTTTCTTAAAACGGTTGAAAATGAAGATGAAAATACTAAAGAACTAGAAAGATTGCAAAAAATCGCATTTGATGTTGAAAACAATACACTTAATAGCTTAGTATCTAATGGAGATATTACAACGAATGTTTTAGATAACTACATGCGTTATGCTGAACGTACACAAGTTTATAAACAGTCTTCTTTAATCCAACGTATCAAAGTTGAATTAAAAGCATTTATTTTAAAAAGTAGAATTAAGACAAAAGTAAAAACCAACGCTGCTTCGTCTTTATCTGTGATTGATAACTTGCGAGAAATTTCTAATGTAATGAGAACAGTGCATTATCGCGTGGTAAGTCGTCTAGGTAAAGAGACGACTGAAGAAAATAAATTAGAAGTGGGCATGATTTGTGATAGTTATTTAATGAGAATTGAAAACTTAACACCTTCGAATTTCTTTAATCCTAAAAGTGAAACGTCAATCACTAAAATTAAGTTGGAGGCACTTAGAGAGCAACGTCGCGTCTTGAATGAACTTGTTGAAGATGAAGAAATTAACGAGGTAACTGCTTTGAAATTACGTGAAGCCATTAACTATGATGAAATGATTATTGTTGATAGTTTAACGGATTAAGCTATCAGTGAAAAACAGATTCCGATATCGGAATCTGTTTTTTTGGTGAATTGAATTGTATAAATGAAATGAATTTTTTAGGATATAAAATGATTTGAGCTAAAATTCCCTTTTTCATTAAAAATCTCCATCAATGGGGGGAGGAGCCAACCATTGATGGAGTTAAGGGAGATAGATGATTTAAGGCTTGAATACCACCATGTCGTACGTCATTAGGAGGGAAACGTACGACATGGGACTATTCACCTACAAAGTAGGTTAAATAGCCTTGTTATTATTCCATACTGCCGTGTACGATATCGATATTTTCTTTCATCATATTATAATAAGAATCACCTTTAGTGCCTTCTTTACCTATGGAATCTGTATAAACTTCTCCGTAGATATCTAAATTCGTTTCTTCACTTAAACTTTGCATGCTTTTCTTGTCTACGCTAGTTTCGACAAGTAGATGTTTAAGGTGGTTATCTTTAACAAATTTAACAGCTTGTTCCATTTGTTCAGGTGTGCCTTGTTTCTCAGTGTTTATTTCCCAAATATATCCAGGTTTAATATCAAACTGTTTAGAGAAATATTTAAAAGCACCTTCACTTGTGATCATTGAACGATTTTCTTTAGGGATGTCGTTAAATTTCTCATGACTATCTTGTTTTAAAGATTCCAATTTAGCTACATAATCCTTTGTATGGCTTTCAATATCATCTTTATGTTTGTCATCTTTTTTAATTAAAGCATCACTGATTGTTTTTACATATTTAATACCATTGTCTAAGCTTAACCAGGCATGTGGGTCTTGTTTAGATTCGTCGCCTTCTGTTGCTCCATTTAAGTATAAAGGTTTAACGTCCTGTGAAACTTTGACAACAGAACCATCTTCATATGATTTGTTGGCCTGTGATAAAGCATTTTTGAACCAACCGTTACCTGTTTCTAAATTTAATCCGTTGTAAAAGATGACATCTGCATCTGTCAATGCTTTAATATCTTTTGGTTTAACTTCGTATTCATGTGGGTCCTGATCAATTGGGACAATACTGTGTATTTCAACATTATCGCCACCAACGTTTTTAACCATATCGTATAGAATAGAATTTGTCGTTACGACTTTTATTTTGTCATGAGATTGAGATGAAGAATCACTTTTACCGTTGCTACACGCACTTAAGAATAAAAGGAAGATAAGTGCAACTGTTAATAACTTTTTCATTAAACCACTCCTTTTTTTGTGAACACTTGCATTTTATTACAAGCAAAAATAATGATATAGATAACAAACGCGCATAAAACAATCGTTGCACCGCTTGGAATATTATAAATATAACTAAAGTACATGCCGACCATCGCACTTATAATGCTTATTAAACTGGAAATGATCATCATTGTATGTAGTTTTTTAGCAATTAAAAATGCAGCTGAAGCAGGGGTGATAAGTAATGCTACAACTAATATAATACCTACAGTTTGTATACTTGCTACAGTAACAAGTGAAAGCAATAACATAACGAAGTAGTGTAGAAAAGTAGTGTTCAAACCACTCATTCTACTAAAAATAGGGTCAAATGTAGAAATCATTAATGGTCTATAAAAAATAATAATTAAAATCATAACAATGACACCCACGACTACAGTCGACCAAAAAGTAGACTGTGTTACTGCCAATAAATTACCAAAAAGAATGTGATATAAATCAGTAGTACTATTTATTAAACTAATTAAAATGACCCCAGTTGCTAAAAAGGCTGTAAAACTAATGCCAATAGCTGCGTCGGGTTTGGTTTTACTGCTTTTAGTAATAAAGCCTATAAAAATGCTGGCGATCATACCTGTAACTAATGCACCAATAAACATAGGAACACCGAATAAAAAGGACAGGGCAACGCCGGGTAATACCGCATGGCTCATTGCATCCCCCATAAGAGATAAGCCTCTAAGCACGATGAGGCAACCAACTGTTCCACAAACGATTCCTACAATAATTGAAATAATTAATGCATTACTTAAAAACTTGTATTCAAATAGATGTTGGAAAAATTCCATATAATGCTACTTCCTTTCTATTTAAGCCGATTCTGAACTTTGTTGTTGGTTTGTAGGATTTAAGAATGTTCTGTTTAGATATTCTGGTTGCATAGCAACGTGACTTTCTCCAAAGAAACGAATCGTTTTATTTAAAAGAATGACACGGTCAAAATATTCTTCTGCTTTTGATAAATCATGATGAACAATCAATAGTAACTTGCCCGCTTTTTTAAGTGCGCGTAATTGAGACATAATGATTTGTTCGCTATGGAAATCAATGCCAACAAATGGTTCATCTAAAAGGTAAAGCGTACTTTCTGTCATGAGCGCTCTAGCTACTAAAACCCTTTGTAACTGACCTCCACTTAAAGCAGATATTTGTCTGCTTCTTAAATCTTCTAATTCTAATGTTTGTAAGAGCTGATTAAGTCTAGACCTCGTCTTAGGAGTAATAAATTTAAACCATCCAATATCTTTATAAGCCCCTGAAAGTACAACGTCCTCAACTTTAATTGGAAAATCTAAATCAATATGTGCTTTTTGGGGTATATATGTTATTGTTTTTAGCGTTTGCTGCATAGCAATATTATGTAAATTAGCACTTCCAGTTGATTTAAATTCTCCGATGAGAGATTTAAGTAGTGAGGATTTTCCTGCACCATTGGGTCCCATAATTCCAATAATTTCACCTTTGACAGGAATTTCAAGATTGATATCATCTAAAACATGTTTGTTCCCTAAAGTGAGATTTAAGTTATTAATTTTTAACATTTTAGACATCCTTAATTTAAATTTTAGGCTAACCTAATTTAATTCATAATATAACATGAACTTTTAGCGTGTCAAGTAGATTCGTGGTACAATAAAGTGAATGACTTGAGAGGTGAGACCATGCTAACTGAAGAAAAAGAAGATTATTTGAAAGCAATTTTAACGCATAATGGCGATCATTCTTTCGTTTCAAATAAGACATTGTCCCAGTATTTAAATATTAAACCGCCATCTGTAAGTGAAATGGTAAATCGTTTAGAAAAATCTGGATTTGTAAAAACGAAACCGTATAAAGGTGTGCAACTTTCAGAAGAAGGATTGACATACACTTTAGACATTATTAAAAGACATCGTTTATTAGAGTTATTTTTAATAAAAATATTAGAATATAATTGGGAAGAGGTACATCAAGAAGCAGAGGTACTAGA
Source organism: Staphylococcus sp. GDY8P120P (assembly GCF_017892065.1). NCBI lineage: Bacteria > Bacillati > Bacillota > Bacilli > Caryophanales > Staphylococcaceae > Staphylococcus > Staphylococcus sp. GDY8P120P. Next base: position 59,053 of record NZ_JAESKI010000002.1, read on the forward strand.
GCATAAAGTTTCTCATTTATTCGTAGAACGCTTAGATAAATTATTAGATTATCCAATTACTTGCCCTCATGGTGGTATTATACCAAGAGACAACCAATATAAAGAGATATATACAACCAATTTATTGTCATTTGAAGCTGGAGATGAAGTGACAATTAAGCGGGTTCGGGACAGAACAGAATTGTTAGTTTATTTAACAAGTAAAGATATATTAATTGATGAACAAATAAAGATAGTGAATAAAGATGATACAAATAAAGTCATTATGGTCCAGAAAGAAGATAAAATAACAGTGCTTAGTCATGATAATGCAATGCATATTTATGCTGAAAAATAGTAGAGTTCAATTATAGAGAATTGATTTACATTTTCTTATGAATATTGTATATAATTGTGTTTAGAAAGAGAATGATCCTTGTTTAAGCATAAGTAGGAGTTACAATTTAGTTAAATAAGGTTTATATATTAATAGCTGTTAAAGCTGATTTAACTTGATGATAGAAACAAACGTATAGAAGTAATTTCATCGTGTCAAAGTCGTCTGTTTTTGCCCACTTTTTTATAAAGGTACGATATTTTAATGCACTGATGCTATTGGGAGGTAAGGACAAGAGACCATAAAATGGCACAGCAGCTATAAGTAAGTATGAACATTCAAAATTGCAAGGTTTTAAATACTAAAAGGCACCTCCATTTCAAAAATGAAGGCGCCTTTTATTTTGAGTATGAATACTTATGGTTAAAAATCATTTTTAAGATAAATCAACAATTAACAAAACGGAAAAAATAACTAGATCCTACAATAAGTATTTAAAATCTAGTTACCAGTGATTTCACGTTATAATCATTTTTTGAAATGTAATGCTTGTTCTGTCACTTATTCCTTTACATTCAAAAATAATTTTATGGAAGGAAGTATGTTTTGAATAGTTGATAAACTGTAAATAAGTTAATCGCTATCCAAATGACACTATAAACAAAAGTTGGTATATGCGTTAATTCTTTTAAAGTGCTACCATCCCAACTCACCCTGTTTTCCGAAAATGTTAATTTAAATATAGTCCAAGATGATTGAAGAACTTCGCCGAGTAAAACACCTAATATAAAGTGTTGGGTAACAGTGACAATGTAAAGTATCATTCGTTGATTGTCACTTTGAAATAAGCAATATAAAAGCGCAACTAATAGTATCACAATGATGATAGGAAGTAATTTTCTGGAAGTTAAATATAAGAAATAGATAAACATTAATAGGTACGCAGTGATAAATAGACTTGGATATTGATATTTAATAGATAAAAAACCTAAAAATAGCATAAGTGCAGGCATAACGTAACCACCGAAAGTAGTGATGGATTGACCTAAACTTGTTTTTGATTGTGTAATTGCAAAGCCTTGTTGCGATGTAGCAAGTCGTTCTGATGGTGTCGCTACAATGACTAGGTCTCTAGGTTTGCCACCGCTTAATTTATTGAATAGTATATGGCCAAACTCGTGGGTTAATACTGGAATATAGTTAAAATATATATCTAAAATTGGGTTGATAGATTTATTTCGATAAGTATGTATCACGATATAAAGGATGGCGATAAAAATAATCCAATAAAGATGTAATTGTATGGATGAGCTAAAAAATGCGTTAACTTTAGTCATAGAAAACCTCGTTTTAATATTTCAATTGTTTATGTTTTAGAAAATCATCAAGTGCGATTGCTTACTTAATAGTATAGAGTAATATCATTCATAAAGCATTTAGACTTTTGATGTATATTGAGATAGTTTAGCTATCGTTTTATTAATATTGTAATATATGTGAGTGAAAGTGTATGTTAAAATTACAATAAAAATGAATGTATATTGAGAGATGGAGTTAGGAGATTACTAATCATGACGAAAATTGACAAATTAGAAAAAGTAAATGTACTATCTGTTTTATTTGATAATGTGACACTAATAGAAATGCGAAATCATATCAAACAATTTTTTGAATCAGAAACTCAAAACAATTTATTCATTGTTACAGCTAATCCTGAAATTGTAGATTATACTACTAACAATGAAATCTACCGTAATTTAATCAATGGCGCCAACTATGTGGTGCCAGATGGTACAGGTATTGTTATGGCTTCAAAATTACTTAAAACACCTTTAAAGGAACGCGTGCCAGGCATAGAAGTAATGGAAGAATGTTTGAAAATCGCAAATGCTAATTATCAAAACGTATTTTTATTAGGGGCCAAAGATGAAATCGTAACGCAGGCAGTACAAAAACTAAGCGAAAAATATCCTAATATTTATTTTGGTTCACATCATGGTTACTTTGATATAGAAGATGAAATGGTGTTAAAACAAGTCACTTCGTTTAAACCTGATTATGTATTTGCCGGGATGGGTTATCCCAAGCAAGAGCAATGGATTGTTCGTCATGAAAATCAATTTAATCAAACCTTACTTATGGGTGTAGGTGGTTCTATTGAAGTGTTCAGTGGTACGAAAAAAAGAGCTCCGAATGTATTTCAAAAATTAAATATAGAATGGGTATATCGCTTTATTATAGATTGGAAACGTCTTGGAAGAATGAAAGCAATACCTAGATTTGTGTTTAAAGTAATTAAACAAAAAATAACTAAGTAATGAGGCTGGTATAAACTAAATATACCAGCCTCATTACTTATGATTGGCAGTAGTTTCTTTATGGATTTTCAGTCATCTACGACATAGTGACATGTGGCATTTAATTAGAACTATAAATTTCTATATAGGTTTATTGTTGAAAATATAAATATTTATTTAGTAATAAGTAGATGTAAAGAGATACTTTTTCTAAAGCTTAATATAAAAAGCATTTTAACCGATGATCTACGGTCTATATCATATTTGTAGCCCAAGTATGGTTTATGCCTAGGCTTTTAATTTAAGTACGAACATTAAGTTTTCTAGTAAGACTACTATAATAAAAATGATTTTAAACCAATCTATAATCATATACTGAAGTGTGATTCATTGTAGCGAAAATAAATTCATTTAATTCTATTTCAGAGTTAATGGATTTTATTTTACTTCGAATCTTGAGTTATCTAATTCGTTTCTGAATGCTTTTTGTTCATCTTTGGAATACTTTTTAAACTCATTTAAGAATTTTTCATACTCAGGTAAAACTTCTTCTAATTCGCCAAATTTTTTCAGTTTACCTGCTTCAATCCATGCAATTTTAGTGCAAAATTCTCGAACTTGTCTCATATTATGACTAACAAAGAATATTGTTTTGCCTTGTTCTTTATATTCATAAATCTTATCTAAACATTTTTGAGCGAAAGTTTGATCACCGACAGATAATGCTTCATCGATAACGAGAATATCTGGGTTTGTTGTAATGTTAATGGAAAAACCTAATTTGGCACGCATACCACTTGAATATTTTTTAACAGGTTGATAAATGAATTCCCCAAGTTCACTGAATTCGATAATATCAGGTGTTAATTCTTTAATTTGTTTTCTAGTGAATCCCATGCATAACATTTTAAATTCAATGTTTTCAATACCAGATAATTGTCCGTTTAAACCGGCATTAATTGCAATCACGCTCACTTCACCGTGTCGATCGATATTTCCAGAAGTAGCGGAAAGTGATCCACCAATAATGTTGCTTAGTGTAGACTTTCCTGACCCGTTAATACCTACAAGGCCGATGACATCACCTTCATATGCAGTTAGTGATAAATCATTTAGGGCATAAAATGTTTTGTTTTTATGAAAAGGGACTAAGGCATCTTTTAAACGCTCTTTATTATTGCGATAGATGCGGTATTCTTTAGTTACATGTTCAATGCTAACCGATACATTCATAATTTTACCTTCCTTATTTGCAGATAATGTATAGTATATTATATATTATATTAGTTGTTAAATTTATTAACCTATTGTAAAGTAAGTGAGTACAAAATTTAAAAACGATGTTCTTATACAATTGTTAAATTTTACTGAATTTGAGTTATAAAATCAACTATAGTGAAGTTGACAAATTGTAATAACTTTTTGTTATAAATGAGTTTAATATTCATGTGTTTTTGCTATTATTCTATGCATTTAGTTTACTAAAGTAAATGGCAGTTGTTAAGATAATTTATAAAGCGTATATTAGATTTGAATATAGTCTTGTTATAACATAATTATGATTAGTAAATCGATTGAAAGTGGGTTTATTTAAATGAGTGCAGTGTGGGTAGTTTTAAAAGAGCATTTCAAAAATTTCTATCTAATTCAAAGATTAGCACAGTTCCAAGTCAAAATTACAAATACAAATAATTACCTAGGCATGGCTTGGGAATTAATTAATCCAGCAATGCAAATCATGGTTTATTGGTTTGTGTTTGGTCTAGGAATCAGAAATAATGGGCCAATTGATGGTATACCATTTATTTATTGGTTACTTGTAGGTATTAGTATGTGGTTCTTTGTGAACCAAGGTATATTAGAAGGCACAAAATCAATAGCGAGTAAATATAACCATGTGGCTAAGATGAATTTCCCGTTATCTATTATACCTTCTTATATTGTTATGAGTAGGTTCTATGGACATATTGCATTATTAGTAGTTGTTGTTTTGTTGTGTATGCTAGGTGGTTTTTACCCGTCTATTTACACAATTCAATTATTCTTATATGTGCCATTTGCACTCATATTTACTACAACAGTAGCGTTATTTACGTCAACATTAGGAGTGCTCGTCAAAGATACACAACCGGCAATTCAAGCATTGATGAGAATGGTGTTCTTTGCTTCATCTATTTTAATTGTACCTCCAGAAGGTATCGTTAAAGACGTTATGCAACTTAACCCGATTTATTATCTTGCGGAAGCATATCGTGCCGCAGTTCTACATAATGAATGGTACTTTATTACACACTGGGAATTAACATTCTACAACTTTTTCATTATTGTGTTCTTATTTATCATAGGATCAATCATGCATATGCGTTATAGAGACCATTTTGCAGACTTTATGTAATACCAATTTGATAATTGATTCTTAATATATAAAATAAAATCCTTTAATGGCTTAAACGTCGTTAAAGGATTTTTCTATAATTTTAAATATAAGATGGCTATAATAGAAGAAAACAAACTATAAATCGGCGGTGGATTTTTTGAGACAGTTAATAAAAAAGCTCTATATGACAATTATTAGCTTTTTGAATTTAATTTATAAAAAGAAAAAAATAAAAAACAACCACATTGTAATCATGATGACATTTGTTGAGGATGTACTTCCGATTATTGAAACATTAAATCGTAAGTCATACCATGTTACAGTTATTTCCAAGGAAATAAATAGAAAATATGTTAAAAACTTTGAAAATGTACTATTTATTCCTGCAGGTAATAAACAAGTGTTTCAACACATTAAGATAATAAGTACAGCAAAAATCATAGTCATTGATACATATTATTTAATGCTTGGAGGGCTCAAAAAGAAACCGCAACAGACAATTATTCAGACATGGCATGCTGTAGGAGCGTTGAAAAAATTTGGACTTACAGACCATCAAGTTGATTTAAATAATAAGAAAATGGTTAAGCAATATCAAAGTGTTTATCAAGCTACTGACAAATATTTAGTCGGTGGCGAGCCAATGGTTAAATGCTTTAAGGACTCATTTGGTGCACAAGACCATCAATTTTTAAGAACAGGTTTACCACGTTTAGTGCCGTACACAAGGTTAGATATAACCCAAAGACAACAAGAATTAAAATTGCAATACGGCATCAAAGATAAAGTAGCGCTTTATGTACCTACGTACCGTGAACATAATCAATCCAATCGTAGTATTGATAAAGCACAATTTGAATCGGCATTACCGTCATATACATTGTTTAGTAAATTGCATCCGTCCCTATCTCAAGACAAACAATCTAAGATTAACTTACAGACATTGATGATTATGGCAGATATCGTTATTACAGATTATAGTTCATTAGCAATAGAAGCAAGTTTGCTAAATAAACCAACTTTCTTCTATGTGTATGATGAAGCTGACTATGAAAAAGAACGAGGGCTAAACGCTTTTTATTATAATATTCCAGAATATTATAAAGCGTATAGTGAAAAGGAATTAATATGTAAATTAAAAGAACAACGAGATGGTTTAAAACCATTATTTGAACCTTGGCATGAGTATAATGTGCAAGATAGTTTAACCCAAGTTATAAATCATATAGAGAAAATGGTGAAAGAATGAAATTATCAATTATCATACCAGTTTATAATGCAGCTAACACAATACAAAGAGCAATCAGTTCTATCGATACTAAACAAGATTATGAAATTATTTGTATCAATGATGGTTCTACTGATGAAAGTCAGCAAATTTTGGAACAGTTGCAAAAATCATCTAAAAATATTTATATCATAAACCAAAATAATCAAGGTGCAGCGATGAGTAGAAATAACGCTTTAGCTCATGTTTCAGGTGATGCTTTTATATTTCTAGATGCAGATGACGAATTTTTACCAAACAGTATAGATGCAATGGCAGATTACTATCAACAAGATGAACATGTAGATATCGTCCTAGGGCAAATAGGTAGATTAAATAAGGGCGAGTGGAAAGGCGTTTACACGCACAAACCGATACAGAAATTTGATAAAGTAAACTTAGCGCAATGCCCTGAAATGATGCAGTCTATTGGACCTGGTGGGAAATTGTTTAGTGCCAAATTTAAAGATTTACAATTTGATGCAGATGTTGTTTTTTGCGAAGAACATACCTTTATGATTAAGGCGTACAAAAAAGCGCGCGATATTCAACTATTACCCTTTATTGTATATGGTTATCATGAAGAAAAAGGTTCAGTGACAGATCAAAGAGCAGGTCGATTTGTAAGTTATATGAGCGACGCTATTAAAGTTAGAAATAGAGTTATGAACACACTATTGTTGAGGGAAGAACGTATTTATTATAGTTACCGTATGGACGAACTCATTGTGAGTTATTTATTACAAGCGTATTTAGAACATAACAAAAAATTAACACATCAACTTTTAGATATTGTAACGTCTTATATGAAAAGCATGCAGAATACAGATTATTCTGGGGAAGCAATGTTTAGAATCATCAAAGTTGTTGAACAAGCGAACAAGTACTGGGATAAAACGTTATACAAAAAATGGCAAGAGACATTACTAAGTGTCGGCATTGGTCGACCTAATTATTATCGTTTTAAATTTGAAACAATTCCGAAACGTTTTAAATTTAGAGGGAAATTAAAATTAAAGCAAATACTTAAAAAGTAAAACTTAGTATCATTCGTAAACTTTTGATCATTATGCTATACTTTTAAAAAATGTTAATTTTAATTAAATTTTGTTAAGGAGTATGAGCGCATGAAACGTGTTATTACTTATGGAACGTATGATTTATTACATTATGGTCATATTGAATTATTGAGGAGAGCTAGAGAAATGGGCGATTATTTAGTAGTAGCTTTATCTACAGATGAATTTAATCGTGTTAAAAACAAAAAATCTTACTATAACTATGAACAACGAAAAATGATGTTAGAATCTATCCGTTATGTTGATTTAGTAATCCCTGAAAGTGGATGGGGTCAAAAAGAAATTGATGTTGATCGCTATGAAATTGATACTTTCGTAATGGGACATGATTGGGAAGGTGAATTTGATTTCTTGAAAGATAAATGTGAAGTCATTTACCTTAACCGTACTGAAGGCATTTCTACGACTCAAATTAAAAAAGAACTATATGGCGACGCTGAAAAATAAACTGACAAGCAATTATTTTTAGGTTGTTTAGTTAACCGTAAATCATACGTTAGTCACATATATGTATTAGGGCTGGGGCATAAAGCAATGTCTCAGCCCTGACTATGATATTGGTCGCAGATGGTTAGGTTAAATTTTTGATTAACTTAATTTTAGGTGTCTAGCGATTTTTACAGAATTGGAAGAAAGCAATCTTTTTGAAAAAGAGATTTCGTCTCTAAATTAATTTTAAGTAACTATGTAAAAAGGATCGTTCACAAAATGTGAACGATCCTTTTTATTGGAAAAACATTTTTTAATAAGCAGTTATTTATAGCTTATTTACGGTTTTTTCTTTTTTTGAAAGCTTCGATAATAAGATAAATAATAATAGCAATAGCAGCAATAATTAAAACAGTACCCAGTAAAGTTAAGACAGGATGTTCATCCCAAGTTGTTTTAACGATTGTAGTAGTTTGATGCATAATTGGCTTACTTACCTTAACTGTTGGTGGTCCGTATTTATCAGAAATAAATTTACGGTCATATTCAATATGCAGTTTGCCGTCGTTTATAACATATTTATAATCATCTTTATCGAAATCACTTGGAAGTACATCATATAAATCTTTCTCTACATAATATGTTTTGCCATTAATTTTATGTGTACCTTTTGAAATAATTTTTTGGTATTTATATTGATCGAAAGACATATTCATTAAGGCATTACCAATCATATTGCGTTGTTTTTCACCACCTAAATTGTTGTAATCACCTGCACCCATAATCGTCTGGTTAATTCTCAACTTATCTCTTTTGGTAGTGATGGTATGATTATAATCCGCAATATCGCTTGACCCAGTTTTTAAACCATCCGTACCCTCTAAACTCATATCTGCACCTTCTAATGAATGGTTAAATGTATAGTATGTAACACCGTGTTGTGTTGGTGCTAGTTGTTTAGTAAAGTGTAGGATATTCGGTATGTCTTGAACTGTACGTTGTGCTAAAATAGCAAAGTCTCTAGCAGTTGAAGTATTATTATCTTCATTTTTGTATTTTTTTGGTGCAAAATCTTTTAATTGGTTATTTTCAGCGCCTGTTGGATTTACAAAATGTGTATCTTTCATACCGATAGATTTTGCTTTTTTATTCATTAAATCAGTAAAATCTGAAAGGTTGTCAGAAACTTCTTGTCCAAGTATAAGCGCTGCAGCGTTACTTGAATTTGAAACTGTAATCTGAAGCAACTCTTTTATAGTATAAGTTTCTCCAGGATAGAGCTTAGTGTTACTTAATTCAGGCAAGGTAGACATTCGATAATGTTTATCAGTGATTTTCACCTTGTCATCTAAAGCTAAATCACCTTTTTTTACTGCTTCGAGTGTTAAATACATTGTCATTAGTTTGGTCATTGAAGCAGGGTACCATTTTTGATCAATATTATATTGATAAAGAATTTGACCAGTTTGAGCAATGTTTACTGCACTTTCAGGCTGATAATCATCGGTAACATTATAACCATATTGGTTTGCCGCTTGCGTGGGTGTTATTGTTTCTGCTTCGGCAAAAGGTGTTATAATTGAACCGACGAAGAGCGCAGTTACAATTACCATAATTAACTTTCTCATAATTACATTCCCTCTTAATATATTCTGTTTGACTACAACAGAAGTATTTTAGCATATTGTATGAAGATTATAAAATGTTACACCAATGAAAATTTGAAATAATTAAATTATCGAAAACTGTTGTGCAAAACACGAAATAATTGAGTTAAAATTGAATTAGCTTATTACTTTAAAGTTAAACTGCTCACATTTAACATAAGTTATGAAACAATTAAAAAATTTTTAGAAGAGGTAAATACACATGAAACAAGAGAATCCGTTATTCTACTTATTTAAAAAATTATCGTGGCCTGTTGGTCTGATTATCATTGCTGTTTTAATTTCTTCATTAGGCAGTATTACTGGACTAGTAGTTCCTTTTTTTACAGGTAAACTTGTAGATAAATTTTCTTTTGAAAATATTAATTGGATGTTTATCGCTGCTTTTATATCCATATTTATTATAAACGCTTTACTCAGTGGTATAGGTTTGTATTTATTGAGTAAAATTGGGGAGAAAATCATTTATGCTATTCGTTCCGTTTTATGGAAACATATTATCCATTTAAAAATGCCATTTTTTGATAAAAATGAAAGTGGTCAATTAATGAGCCGTTTAACGGATGACACAAAAGTGATTAATGAATTTATTTCGCAAAAACTGCCCAATTTACTGCCTTCTGTATTAACTATTGTAGGATCTTTAATAATGTTATTTGTGATGGATTGGCAAATGACTTTATTAACATTTATTACAATACCTATATTTGTATTAATAATGATTCCATTGGGTAAAATTATGCAAAATATATCAAAAAAAACGCAAGCAGAAATAGCTAATTTTAGCGGATTATTAGGCCGTGTATTAACAGAAATGCGATTAGTTAAAGTATCACGAACAGAAAAGATTGAATTAGATAACGCGCATAAAAATTTAAAAGAGATATACTTTTTAGGTTTGAAACAAGCGAAGATTACAGCAGTTATACAACCGATATCAGGTGTTATTATGTTATTAACGATTGCAGTTATTTTAGGATTTGGTGCGATACGTATTTCAACTGGCGCAATCACAGCAGGGACACTCATTGCAATGATTTTTTATGTTATTCAATTAACACAGCCTCTTATAAATTTATCTACATTAGTCACAGACTATAAAAAAGCTGTTGGTGCAAGTAGCCGTATATACGAAATTATGGAAGAACCTACTGAAGTATTTGTTACAGGACAACTACAGCCAATTATTGATGGGAGCTTAACCTTTGAAAACGTGGATTTTCAATATGGTAGTAAACCAATACTTTCCAATATATCATTTGATATACCATCTAGCAGTGTAACTGCATTCGTAGGGCCTTCGGGCTCAGGTAAGAGTACCATATTCAATATCATTGAACGTATGTATGATATTGAGCATGGTGATATTAAATATGGCAATCAATCCATCTATGATATAGCATTAGGAGCATGGCGAGAGAAAATTGGGTATGTGATGCAGTCTAATTCTATGATGAATGGTACGATTAGAGATAACATTTTATATGGTATTAACCGGGAAGTCTCTGATGAAGAATTGATTTATTACGCACAATTGGCAAATTGTCACGAGTTTATTGTAGCGTTTGAAGAAGGCTATGACACTATTGTTGGTGAAAGAGGGTTAAAATTATCAGGAGGCCAGCGTCAACGTATAGATATTGCGCGAAGTTTTGTTAAAAATCCAGATATTTTATTATTAGATGAGGCTACTGCCAATTTAGATAGTGAAAGTGAAAGAAAAATCCAAGATGCTTTAGAAGAATTAATGGAAAATCGAACAACAATTGTGATTGCCCATAGGTTATCCACAATTAAGAAAGCTGAACAGATTATTTTTATTGATAATGGTAATGTAACAGGTATAGGAACGCACCAAGCGCTAATGGCTAGTCACGAAAAATATCAGCAATTTGTCCATACACAAAACTTAACAAGATAGTTTGAACAATTAATGAAAACAACATGAAAACACGTATAATATTGCGTGAATCAATTATGTTTCTTAAATATATGCGAACTATAAAATTGTTATTTTATATAATGTACATACATGATATAATTATTGTGAATTATTAAGTGACAATCATTGAGGGAATGATGGTTTTATCATCAAGCATAGTATTAAATAAATAGGAAATAAAATTAAAAGATGAGTGCATTGAACGATAGCTGGACTAATACATGTAGCTTAAAACAAGCAGTAGACAATGTGCTCATCTTAATAATTCTTATACATAATCGAGTGTTGCTTTTATATATTCAGCTAATTATTTATTTAATTAAGAAATGGTGGGTGTATGATGTTTTTATTGATTAACATTATTGGGTTAATTGTATTCTTAGGTATCGCTGTACTTTTTTCTAGAAAAAAATCAGACATACAGTGGAAATCTATTGGTATATTAGTCGTTATTAACTTGTTCTTAGCATGGTTCTTTATGTATTTTCCTTGGGGGAAAGCAGGCGTCCAATACTTAGCGAACGGAATTGCTTGGGTGATTGACTCTGCACATGCAGGTACAGGGTTTGCTTTTGCAAGTTGGGTAAATACTGAAACGATGGATATGGCTGTAAGTGCGCTATTCCCAATTTTATTGGTAGTACCGCTTTTCGATATTTTAATGTATTTTAATATTTTACCTAAAGTTATTGGTGGTATCGGTTGGTTTTTAGCTAAAGTCACACGCCAGCCAAAATTCGAATCTTTCTTCGGTATTGAAATGATGTTTTTAGGTAATACAGAAGCTTTAGCCGTATCTAACGAACAGTTGAAAAGAATGAAAGAAACACGTGTGTTAACAGTTGCTATGATGGCTATGAGTTCAATCTCTGGTGCAATCGTTGGTGCATATGTTTCTATGATACCGGGCGATTTAGTTTTGACTGCTATTCCATTAAATATCATTAACGCAATTATCGTATCTTCTATCTTAAATCCTGTTTCAGTAGAAGAGAAAGAAGATGTTATTTACAGTATCCGCAATGAAGAAATTGAAAAACAACCATTTTTCTCATTTTTAGGAGATTCAGTATTAAATGCTGGTAAATTAATTTTGATTATTATCGCTTTCGTTATTAGCTTTGTTGCATTATCTGATTTAATTGATCGCTTTATCAATTTAATTACAGGTATTATTGGTGGTTGGGCTGGTCTCAAAGGCAGCTTTGGTCTTGACCAAATTTTAGGCACTTTCATGTATCCATTTGCTTTATTACTTGGCTTACCATTTGACGAAGCTTGGATTGTTGCGCAACAAATGGCTAAGAAAATCGTAACAAATGAGTTTGTGGTAATGGGACAAATTAAAGATGTAGTAGATGCTTATTCTCCACATAGACGTGCAGTGATTACTACGTTTTTAGTATCTTTTGCTAACTTCTCAACGATAGGAATGATTATTGGTACGTTGAAAGGTATCGTAGATAAAAAAACTTCAGATTTCGTGTCACAATATGTACCTATGATGTTACTTGCAGGTATTTTAGTGTCACTCATGACTGCTGGCTTTGTTGGATTATTTGCTTGGTAATACACCATGCGTGAAGTGGTTGTATAAACTGAGTGAATTATTTCTCAAACAATAGAAAAATATGATGAAGTGTTATAGAAAATATATTTTTAGCATGGCGTATGAAGATAGCGCGAAATAGAAAACCAATGCATTCACTTGGTTTTCATCTCGCGCTTTTTTGTGCATTAAATGGATATAAAAAGGTCTGAAACATAAATAATCATGTTTCTCTCATTATTATATAAAGCGCATTTAATTGGAAAAAAGAAGAAGGCCGCGCTTGTATTATTTTATCTAATCATTAAAGTTCAGAGAGAAGAAAGTAAATTTAGAAGGAAGCAGCTTCTACCCGTTTCTGTTTTAAACGATTATTAAATCAAAAAATAAAGCCAAGTAATTGAAGTGACGATACACATTCAATATTACTTGGCTTTCACGGGAAATGAATTAATTGTATATTAATAGTAAGGACTAGGTACTACCAATATACTCGAGCAAAAATTGTTTTGTATGTTACTATAAACAACACAAAGGAGATGGCTTCTTATTGCTAATCAATAAGAAGATAGGTTTTATTATAGCAAAGGAAAGTGTATAAGTAAACCGAAAATTCAGAATTTTTAAACTTCTAAAAGAAGATAATGCAATAAATATGATAATATCAAGGTTTTTCACATGTATTTATAAGCTGTATTTTATGAATGATATTGTGGTATCTTCCATAGTTTGCTAATATTCAAGTGATTGGAGTTATATAAGGGGGTCATGTGAGTGAATAAAACAGTACGAGATTTAATTTTGGTAGTAATCGGGTCATTTATATTTTCAGCAGGCGTTAACACTTTTATCATATCTGCTGATTTAGGTGAGGGAGGCGTGACCGGTATAGCTATCGTACTTTATTATGCCTTTCACGTATCCCCTGGTATAACTAACTTTGTATTTAATGCGGTTCTTATTGCCATAGGCTATAAATTCTTGAGTAAAAGAAGTATGTATTTAACAATAGTGGCAACCATTTTGATATCATTATTTTTAGAATTAACTGTAAGCTGGGAAATAGAAACTGGTAATATACTCGTTAATGCTGTTTTTGGGGGCATGTGTGTAGGTTTGGGTATTGGTGTGATTGTGCTTGCAGGAGGAACGACAGCTGGTACAACTATTTTAGCTAGAATCGCTAATAAATACTTAGACGTCAGTACGCCCTATGCCTTATTGTTCTTCGATTTAATTGTTGTGGCAATTTCATTAACAGTGATACCAATTCCTAGTGCATTAGTTACAGTGATATCACTGTATATCGGTACAAAAGTTATGGATTATGTTATTGAAGGCTTAAATACGAAAAAAGCAATGACGATTATTTCTAGCAAACCAGATGAAATTGCTAAGGTGATTGATGAACAAGTTGGACGCGGACTTACTATTTTAAATGGTAGAGGATATTTCTCTAAACAAGAAAAAGATATATTATATGTTGTCATTACAAAAACGCAAGTGACCAAAGCCAAACGTTTAATCAAAAAAATAGACAGTGAGGCATTTCTCGTTATTCATGATGTACGTGATGTCTATGGTAATGGTTTTTTAATTGATGAACATTAATTGAAAAATTGTAAATTAAAACCTTGTTACAGGATTTAAATCGTGTATCAAGGTTTTAATTTTTTATAAAGTTTAAATTATCAAATGTAGGAGCAGTTTTTATCAGCATGAATTGTCTTATTTCACCAATTACTGTTGATAACATATTCAAGAATAAGACGCGATTGTTATAGGCACTTCAAATCGTTTTTTTTTTAACTTACATAGCAAACATAAATGTATAAATTCTTAAGATAATCAGTGATAATCTATCATATTTATTAGTCATCATACCTAAAAAATGATATAATATCATCTGTGATAATGATTATCATTTGGAAGAACAATACGATAAACAAATATAAACGATATAGATTATTTTATGCTTATTATGTATTAGGAAGAAGGGAAACTATGACTCGCTTAGAAGGAGAACAAGTTACGATAGGCTACGGGGATAATGTGATTGTGGACCAGTTAGATGTACACATTCCTACAGGTAAAATAACATCTATTATTGGACCTAATGGTTGCGGAAAATCAACCTTATTAAAAGCGCTTTCACGATTATTGCCAATTAAAGGTGGCGAAATTAAACTAGACGGCGAAGATTTGCATGCGCAATCAACCAAGGAAGTAGCTAAAAAAATTGCTATTTTACCTCAATCACCAGAAGTAGCAGATGGATTAACAGTTGGAGAACTTGTATCTTATGGACGTTTTCCACATCAAAAAGGGTTTGGCAGACTATCTGCAGAAGATAAAAAAGAGATTGATTGGGCTATGACAGTGACGGGAACTTATGAATTCCGTCTGCGTCCTATCAATGATTTAAGTGGCGGTCAACGTCAAAGAGTATGGATTGCAATGGCATTAGCGCAACGTACAGATATTATCTTTTTAGATGAACCTACAACCTATTTAGATATTTCACATCAATTAGAAATATTAGAATTAATTACCCAACTTAATGAAGAGCAAGGTTGTACTATCATTATGGTATTACATGATATTAATCAAGCAGTGCGTTTCTCAGACCATTTAATTACGATGAAGCAAGGAGATATCGTTGCAGATGGTGACACTGAAGAAGTATTAACAAAAGAAATTTTAGAAAAAGTATTCAATATAGACGTAGAAATTAGTACTGATCCCAGAACTGGGAAACCTATGCTAGTTACCTATGATTTATGTAGAAAAAGCTATTCAGAAGTTTAGGTGTAATGATGACCACACAGAAAAAAGGGAAGCTAAATTTTACAACAACATTTATCATTAGCGTAGTATTACTCATTGTTGCTTTGATTGTATCAATTGTAATTGGGGATGCTAAAATCCATATCTCAACTATATTTGACGCTGTTTTCAATTATGACAGTAAAAATCAACAACATAATATAATAAGTGAAATACGCATACCAAGAGATATAGGAGCTATGTTAGTCGGGGTTGCTTTGGCGACTTCAGGAGCAGTTATTCAAGGTGTGACTAAAAATGGCTTAGCAGATCCAAGTTTGATTGGGTTAAATTCAGGAGCCTCTTTCATGTTAGCACTCACTTTTGCATTTTATCCAACAGCCCCATTTATAGTATTAATGATAGCGGGGTTTATCGGCGCCATTATGGGTGGTTTTATAGTCCTCATGATAGGTAGATCAAGAAGTGATGGTTTTAACCCTATGAGAATTATCCTTGCCGGTGCTGCAGTAAGTGCTTTATTGACAGCTTTAAGTCAAGGTGTTGCACTATTGTTTAGATTAAATCAAAGTTTGACGTTCTGGAGCGCAGGCGGCGTATCTGGCACAACATGGGGTCAATTAATATGGGCAGCTCCATTTATAATAGTTGCACTTGTCATCATTGTTGCGATGAGTAAGCAACTAACTATTTTAAATTTAGGCGAAACTCTAGCCATAGGTTTGGGTCAAAACGTAGCATTAACACGCGCAATTGCTTTGATTATTTCAATGGTTATGGCTGGTATTGCAGTAGCCATGGTTGGTCAAATTGTATTTGTAGGACTTATGGTACCTCACATAGTGCGTTATTTAGTCGGTACAGATTATGCACGTGTACTTCCATTAACAGCTATTATAGGTGGTTTGTTATTGTTGGTTGCAGATACGGTAGCTCGTATGTTAGGTGAAGCTCCAGTTGGGGCAATCATTTCATTTATTGGCGTACCTTACTTTTTATATTTAGTTAAAAGAGGAGGGCGCTTTTCATGATAGATCCAAAGTTAAGACATAAGCAGTTATTAACAATGGCGATACTTATCATATTGGTACTATTGGCGTGTGCTTGGAGTATGACATCGGGTGAATACAAGATGTCAGTAGGTACGTTCTTTAAGACATTAATAGGACAAGGTGAATACACTGATACACTTATCTTAATGGAATTTAGGCTTCCAAGAATGATTATTACTATTTTAGCTGGCGCTGCTTTAGCAATGAGTGGAGCTATTATACAAAGTGTAACTAAAAACCCGTTAGCTGAGCCTGGTATTTTAGGTATAAATGCTGGCAGCGGGTTCGCTATCGCATTATTTATCGTGGTAGGACAAGTAAGCGCAGATAACTTTGTTTATGTACTACCGTTTATCAGTATGTTAGGCGGTATAATTACTGCATTAATTATATTTTCATTTAGTTACAATAGGGGTGAAGGTATCACGCCGGCAAGTATGGTATTAGTAGGTGTGGGTATGGCTACAGCGTTAAGCGGTGGTTCGCTCACGCTCATGTCTACATTTGATGAAGACCAATCGGAATTTATTGCTTCATGGCTTGCGGGTAACATTTGGGGTGACGAATGGGCTTTTGTAATTGCATTCTTGCCTTGGGTCATTGTACTTATCCCATTTTTATTATTAAAATCGAATGTTTTAAATCTGTTAAATACGCATCAATATATTGCTCAAGGCGTTGGTGTGAAAATTGGAAAAGAACGCATAGTGCTATTATTAATCGCAGTCGTACTCTCTTCAGCAGCGGTGTCAGTTGCTGGTGCTATTGGTTTTATTGGATTATTGGGCCCACATATTGCTAAATCTATAGTTGGCCCAAGACATCAATTATTCTTACCAATATCTATATTTATCGGTGCGTTTTTACTTGTGTTAGCAGATACGGTAGGGCAAATCATATTACAACCTTCTGGTATCCCAGCAGGTATTGTAGTATCAATTATTGGTGCCCCTTATTTCTTATACTTAATGTATAAAACAAAATCAGTTTAAGAGGGATATTTTGGGGAATTATATGAAAGTATCACATTAAACCTAATAAATTAAAAAATATTAAAAAACCATAATTATTCAACAAGAGTGGGTATCTATAATCAATCCAGTACACATTGATTAGTAACCCACTCTTTTTAAAAGTACACGAGGAGTTGTTAGCGTTTACATTTATAGATAATGTATACTATATATGAATAGCTAAAAATAGGAGGTCGTCGTTATGAAAAAATTAATCAAAGATAAAACACAATTTTTATCAGATATGTTAGATGGTCTTACGATTTCAAATAAACAGATTGAAGTTATTTCCGATACAGTTGTGGTACGAAAAAATAAAAAAGAAAAAGGTGTAGCGATTGTTTCTGGCGGGGGCAGTGGTCACGAACCAGCTCACGCTGGTTACGTTGCAGAAGGTATGTTAGATGCTGCAGTGTGTGGTGAGGTCTTTACATCTCCAACGCCGGACAAGATTTTAAGTGCGATCAAAGCCGTAGATAATGGCGATGGCGTGTTACTTGTTGTCAAAAATTATGCCGGAGATGTTATGAATTTTGAAATGGCACAAGAAATGGCGGAGATGGAAGATATACAAGTTGAAACAGTGGTAGTCAAAGATGATGTAGCTGTAAGTGATGAAACCCAACGTAGAGGCGTAGCTGGTACTGTATTTGTGCATAAAGTTGCTGGTTATCTAGCAGATAAAGGAGAGTCACTCGCTACAATTAAAGAAAAACTAGAACAATTATTACCAACTATAAAATCTATAGGTATGGCACTAACGCCCCCGTTAGTGCCTACAACCGGACAATATGGCTTTGATATTGATGATGAATCAATGGAGATTGGAATTGGTATACATGGTGAAAAGGGATTAGCACGTAAGAAAATTGAAAGTGTTGATTTGATTGTAGAACGACTAATAGCTGAGTTATTAAAAGAAGTAAAAGCTAAACAACTGATTGTCATGGTCAATGGCATGGGGGCAACGCCATTGTCTGAACTAAATATTGTAACAAAATATGTGTCACAACAATTAGATGATAAACAAAAAGACGTTAAACTGTGGTTAGTCGGAGATTATATGACTTCATTAGATATGGAAGGTGTTTCATTAACATTTGTGCCATACTCTGAAGCCGTATATGAAGCTCTGACTACATCTACAAGTAGTCCGTATTTTAATATTTAATACGGTGATAGATATAAGAGGGAGTGAAGATATATGAATGTAGCAGAGTTAAAAGAGAGACTACTTAATTTAGTTGATGTTTTTGAGGAAAAAGAGCCGTTATTAACAGAGTTAGATAGAGCGATTGGCGATGGCGACCATGGCGTGAATATGTTAAGAGGATTTAAATCCTTGCCTGAACAACTAGATGATAACTCAATGGCAGCATTATTCAAGTCTACTGGAATGGCATTAATGTCAAATATTGGCGGGGCCTCTGGTCCATTGTATGGCTTTAGTTTTGTAAAAATGTCACAAGTCGTCAAAGATGAATTAGATAATGATAACTTGAAAGAAGTGCTCAAAACATTTTCAGAAGCAGTTGCTCAACGTGGCAAAGTTGAATTGAATGAAAAAACAATGTATGACGTGATTGAACGTGCAAGCGAAGCGGTGAGTAATGGAGACACACTAGCGTTTGAGGACCTGCAATCTTATGCAGATTTGACCGAAAATATAGAAGCTACAAAAGGCCGAGCAGCTTATTTCAAAGAAGCATCAAAAGGTCATGTTGACCCTGGCGCCCAAAGTAGTGTGTATATCTTAAACGCATTGATTGGAGTTGATTAACCATGACACAAATTATCATTGTAAGCCATAGCAAGGAGATCGCTGAAGGAACAAAAGCGCTTATTAATCAAATGGTAGGAGAAGATGTTGGAGTTGTAGCTCAAGGTGGCGCAAATGGTAATATTGGCACTTCTTATGATGATATTCAAGAAATGATCAACCAATTGGATAATGATGCTTTATGTTTTTATGATATAGGTTCTGCTGAGATGAACCTTGATTTAGCCATTGAGATGTATGAAGGAAATTACCGTGTAGAAAAAATGAATGCACCGATAGTGGAGGGTGCTTTTAATGCAGCTGTAAAAATCTCTGTAGGGAACTCAATTGATGAAGTAGTAGATGAATTGAACAACCAATTCAATTAGTGCAAATTCAAGGATACATGTATAAAATTTCAGCAATGGTGTGAATTGAACAGTTATAATTAAAAGGCCTTCAATTAACTTGATAAAAATATTCTTTTTAAATGAATATATAATTGAGATGTGGTAAAATAATGTATAACTGTTATAGAAATCTGGATATCTAGGAGGACATTGCCATGAAAGCATTGATACAGAAGCATGTCTTAAACGGCGAATTTGAGTCAGTAAAACGTCTTATGTCCCAGACAGATTTTATGGAATTTGAAGAAGCTTATATCTCAAGTGCTCATGAAGTGGAAAGTATCATGTTCTATACATGTATTTTAGATATGATGAAAAATGAAGAAACTGCAGAAATGCACGACTTAGCTTTTCTATTACTTGTCTATCCATTAAGTGAACTACAAGGAGCTTTAGATTCTGCTTATTACCATGCGGAATCATCCATAAAACTTACTGACGGCAAAGAAGTAAAAAGCTTATTGCAAATGTTATTATTACACGCAGTTCCCGAACCAGTCATTTCTGATAAAAAAGCATTAGAGATTTCTCGCCAAATACTGAAAATAGATCCTTCAAATAGTGTTGCACGTAATGTATTAAAAGAAACTGCTAAACGTTTAGATAATGTAGTAGTCGATTTCAATGAACTTAATCATTTTAAAAATGCACATTAATAAGCAATAGTTAAATGTTGGATATGATTGAATTCTGATGTGGTAACAATTGAATATGAAAATGGTTTCAGCCGAAAACAATTCGATTCTATATTGATTGTTTTCGGTTTTTTTATGTTCAAAAATAGGACTATTGTTTAATCATGATTAGGATGAAATAGACGTTTATTTAAAAAAATAAAAATTTTTTCAAAAAAATTTACTTGTATTTTTGGTGTGTCTTTATAAAGAGAAAATGTATAAAGTTGCAAAATGTTAATTGATATTATTTATTATAATAGTATATGTGATATGCAATTATTTATTTTTAAAAGTAAAAGTGAATGATTAAAAAGGAATAAATAGTCTGTATATAATCTTTATTTTTTAATGGATTGTGTAAACTTTAATTTTGTCATGTTGCAAATTATAGTCAGTACGTTATAATTACAAAATGTGTTAACTATGAGGAGGTTATTTATCACATGGGGTTGAATAAAGAAGCTATAAAAATTGGTTTCGCTTATGTCGGTATCGTTGTAGGTGCTGGCTTTTCAACAGGACAGGAAGTTATGCAATTCTTCTCACCATATGGCTTGTGGTCATATATTGGTGTTATACTTTCTGGTCTCATTTTAGGATTTATAGGTAGACAAGTTGCAAAGATTGGTACGGCGTTTGACGCACAAAACCATGAATCAACTTTAGATTATTTATTCGGAAGTGCATTCAGTAAAATTGTGGACTATTTACTTATCTTTTTCTTATTCGGTATTTCAGTTACAATGATTGCTGGAGCAGGATCAACATTTCAAGAAAGTTTCGGTGTACCGACGTGGTTAGGTGCATTGATAATGGTTATTGCAATATATATCACACTATTGATGGATTTTAATAAAATTGTTAGAGCATTAGGCATTGTTACGCCGTTTCTAATTGTGTTAGTAGTTATTATTGCTGGGTATTATTTATTTAACGGTAGTATCTCATTTGGTGAGGTCAATGAGACTGTACCAGAAGCTACTTTATGGAAAGGAATTATATATGGTATAAACTATGGTGGACTGGCTTTTGCCGTAGGGTTTAGTACAATAGTAGCAATCGGTGGCGACGCTTCAAGACGTAGAGTTTCAGGCGCAGGCGCTTTATTTGGTGGTATTGTTTATACGGTATTATTAGCTTTAATTAACTTTGCGTTACAGTCTGAATTTCCTAAAATTAAAGATGCAGACATACCAATGTTGACGCTAGCGAATGATATAAGTCCATGGATAGCGCTTGTCTTATCAATCATTATGTTAGCTGTAATGTATAATACAATCCTTGGTTTAATGTATTCGTTCGCAGCGCGGTTCACAGAACCATATAGTAAAAAGTATCATATTTTTATTGTAGCTATGGTAATTATAGCTTATGGTTTAAGCTTTGTTGGTTTCGCAGGCTTAATAAACTATTTATATCCAATTATGGGTTATGTTGGTCTTATCGTTGTTATTGGCGTACTTATTAAGTACTACAGTAGAAAACGACAAAACAAAAAATTCATTGCATAAAATGTTAAAGAAACAATATAAATAAAAATATAATGTAGCTCAGCTTGCTAATAACTGCAAGCTGAGTTTTCTAGTGTGTCAATTCTTAATAATACTATTGTGAAATTATTTATTATGGTACAATGCTTCCGAAAGGAAAGGTAATCTATGAAAAATAAACGTAAGTGGACCCTTATCACGACGGTCATTATTATTATTGTTGCAGTAATTATGGCATTACTTTTAAAATTCCAATATGACAGACAAAATACAAGAGAAATAGATGAAAAAGTACAAATCAATAATAAAAATGTGAACGCATTTACAAATATCACTTATGGCACCGGCTTGCCGAATAGCCGACTGGATATATTAACCCCAAATGAATTAGACCAAGATAATAAACTCCCGGTGATTTTTTGGATGCATGGGGGCGGTTTCATCGCTGGAGACAAACAGTACAAAAATCCTTTGTTAGCTAAAATTGCTGAGCAAGGGTATATTGTCGTGAATATCAATTATGCACTTGCGCCGGATTTTAAATATCCTATGCAACTACAACAAATTGATCAAGCAGTAAGTTTTATTAAAAGAAATAAACATGAATTACCGATTGATTTTGATCAAGTTATTTTTGGTGGAGATTCTGCTGGTGCACAATTGTCGAGTCAATATGCCGCGATCCAAACAAATGAATCATTAAGAGAAGATATGGAATTTAAACAACAATTTGAGCCTGACCAACTTAAAGCAGCAATCTTTTTTGGTGGATTCTTTGATATGAAAACAGTTAGGGCAACAGAGTTTCCGAGAATTCAATTGTTTATGGAAAGTTATACTGGTAAACGAAATTGGGAACAACAATTTAAATATATTAGTGAAATGTCTACCATAAACCAAGTTACTGAAGATTATCCGCCCACATTTTTATCTGTTGGTGATGCCGATCCGTTTTATAGTCAAAATATTAATTTTTATAAAAAATTAAAAGCAACAGACGTACCGGTCGACAAATTGTTTTATGATGGTACACATAAATTAAGACATCAATATCAATTTCATATGGAATTGCCAGAGTCACAACAAAATATGAAAGACGTGTTAGCATTTCTAAGTAGAAACACAACATCATCAGGTGTCGAAACTGAATTTAACGCAGAACAGACTAACCCTAATGGCGTTGAACTAAATCCATACTAAAGTAATGTAGTATAACATCATGCCTATATACATTTACCAAAAAAGCACCCCATTTTAATTAAGTAGTTCAGTTTTGGAGTACAAAATGACAAAATGTACTTCAAAATGGACTACTTTTTTCATTTTAACTTACATACCAAATTACATACAAAATGATTTATAAAATGCAATTGAAAATGATAATTGAATGAAAATTTGTGATTTTGTGGTATTATGATAATATAACTTATAGAAAAAATTGCTTATTCAACTAACGGGCAGGATAATGAGAAAAGGTTTTTTGATAGAAATAAGAAATTAGATGGTAAATTAGTTAAAAAGGCTGTGTTATAAATGAAAGTTTCTTTGATTGCTGCGATGGATAAGAATAGAGTGATTGGCAAAGAGAATGACATTCCTTGGAGGATTCCCAAGGACTGGGAATATGTTAAAAATACTACAAAGGGACATCCGATAATATTAGGTAGGAAGAACCTTGAATCAATCGGAAGAGCCTTACCTGACAGAAGAAATATTATTCTGACGAGAGATAAGGGGTTTACCTTTAATGGTTGTGAAATTGTTCATTCAATAGAAGATGTTTTTGAGTTATGTAAAAACGAAGAAGAAATTTTTATTTTCGGAGGAGAACAGATTTATAATTTGTTTTTCCCTTATGTTGAGAAAATGTACATCACAAAAATACATCATGAATTCGAAGGAGATACTTTTTTTCCAGAAGTGAATTATGAGGAATGGAATGAGGTATTTGCCCAAAAAGGGATAAAGAATGATAAAAATCCGTATAACTACTATTTTCATGTATATGAAAGAAAAAACTTATTGAGTTAACGGGTGCGTTAATTGAAGAAGAACAGTAAAGATAAAGCACAAGAGCTTGGGATTACTCCAAGCTCTTTTTGTCATTTGAAATAAATTATATCTTTCCAATCAAATTGTTTATCTGTAATCCCTAATCTTTGAGCAGGTGTCAAAACCTTTTTATCCGCTGATTTAAAAGGGCGACAAAAGTTGTAGTAAGTTCTTAGAATTGTAATCGCAAATTGAGCATACTTCGGATTGAAGTTAGCGTAAATATAGCTCTTCTTATCACCACGAGCTGTTGTTAATGGTCTTTCAAGAGATGATATATAACGTCTTATCTGTTGAATAAAGCTATTGGTCGAATGGTCATTAACATTTAATAGCATCTTTGCGATTTCGTTTGGTTCCAGAGCAGATAAATCCGTTCTACAATCAACTGAATAAAATCCTTTATCCTTAGTGGCTAATGGATGTTTGATAGGGTTATCGGCATATTTGCGATATCTTTCTCCATCTTTACTAATAGCCTCTTCGTGGAATTGATGACTTGTTAGTAATTCAGTTAGATAATGAGATGCCAAAGTCCGTAGAAACTTTGTTTTGAATCCTCTGATATCTCCCCAATCGAGCAGTTCTGCTTTTGCTTGTCCGAATTCTTTTAAGCATTGTTTTCTGCTTTTCGTCTTGTTAACTTGGCAAATAAAATGATGTGCATCGCTCAACCTTAATTCTTTCGTGAATACTCTATAAAAGGCGTTTCTAATAGAGAAGTCATCATCACTAATCATTCGCCATTCGTCGGCATTAACCATTTGTTTAATTAACCAATAGTGAGCAGTTGTAGTATAAGGAGCATCAACATTTAAACCATCGACAAATCTACTCCTATTAGTAATTTTCCCTAATTCGTGAAGATAAGCATTCCTATTTTCGCTATCGTTAGCGGATGGTTCTTGTGGATAATAAGACCAATCTAACCTATCATTTTTACGACTAAAAGTATTGAGATGGTCTTCTTTGAATTTTCTTGTATCTTCATTTAATTCATCCATTGAAATATTCCAATCATAGGCAACATCAGAACGGAACACATATCTTGATAAGACCTCAGCAGATACAACTATATACGTTTGCATATTAAGGTCTTCAAACCCCGTATATTTCTTTGAACCTTGTCCTTTCTTACGGACGTTATTTAGGTAGTAGTGCATCTTGTCCGTATTAAGCCACATCTCGTTAAATTTCTTTGTTTGAAGGGGTTGTGTCTCATATCGTTCTAAAAACTCCAAACAACGCCTATACAGCCACTCCAGCTTATGATAGTAGGTTCCAACTCCAATTCCTAAAATATCACAAGTACGACTGACTGAAACCCTTCCAACAACCATCTTAGCGAACATTGGAAGAATGGTGTTCTTTTGTTGGTGATAAGTAGTGGTTTCTTCTCTTTTTGGTAGAACATTAGTGAACTTCTTACACGCCTTACATTGATAGCGTTGAGATTTGCCCCTACTTTTCCCCCTTTTGTAAAATTGCTTCGGCTCATTGAATGGGGTTGATTCTTCTTCCGAGCAGCCTTCTTTATGAAATTGATAATCTGGCTCAACATCTTGGATGCTATTGATTTCTATAAGGCGTTTAATTTCTTCAACAACAGACCAATTAGATAAAGGGGTTACTGTACAGTTTTGCGATACACCTCTGCCAATAGGATTGTCATTGCAGTACATACCTTTATGACCTTTATCTTTGGAACTACCAGTCATTTTATATCGACTTGGTTTCCCTTTTACATCTTTGAATTTGTGCTGTTCTTTCCCAAAATTACAACAAAACGGATTGATGCAGTAATTATATTGAATGGGATATTCAGAACCGTTCCATTTAAAAGACGTTGGCAAGAACAACATTTTGTTATACCTTGTTGCAAATCGTTTTGGAGTTAATAAATCATATTGTTTAGCCCTATCTTTTAATTCTTCGTTTGAAATCGGAATTTTAACATCTACAATTTCATCTTCCTTCGTGGCTAATCTTTTAAGCTTGGTCATTGTCTATCAACCCACTCTATCTTTGATACCCATTTTTTCAACAATCCGCTTATTACTTCGCTTGTTGGCAATCCATTCAATAAACTTCTTATCGTCTAAAATGTTCA
This sequence comes from Staphylococcus sp. GDY8P120P, assembly GCF_017892065.1. Lineage (NCBI taxonomy): Bacteria > Bacillati > Bacillota > Bacilli > Caryophanales > Staphylococcaceae > Staphylococcus > Staphylococcus sp. GDY8P120P. Next base: position 85,326 of record NZ_JAESKI010000002.1, read on the forward strand.
ATAAGAATTCATCCACTGCTTCGCTTTCAGTACGCTCTGCATATTCAGCGTATTGCTTAACTATCACCCTTACTTGCTCTGATATTTCCCAATCCACAGACTTAGCGTTCTTATTTTTTGGCTCAAGAAATTGCATAGGAAAATGCACCCCTTTTTGCTTAGTAAATTGTAACCATTTTAACACACCAATTTGCATTCCTACAATAATTATTTCACGTTCGCATTTTTATATACATTTTAACTTACATTTTGTGGTGTAAATTAACAACAAACGTTGATTTAACAATAAAAAACGAGTATCAAATTCAGTTGCAATTTGATACTCATTTAGGTTTACATTTTCACTTTTTGTACTCCAAAACTGAACTACTTAATATTGATTGTGGTCATTTTTGTTTAAACTAACTAACCAAGGCAAGATTTCTGGTTTTCACAGATATCTTGCTTTTAATTTACTTGTTTTTTGTATTTTTAACTATATGAGATTAGAAATTTTGGTAACTAAAGCGTTACACTGATTGTAATAGTATTTTATTTAAAATTATTTAATATTGTATGCTTTGCCTCATATTCTATAACTTCATGTTTTAAAGTTGTACACTTGAATTAACTTTAATTGAAATCTATAGTGCACTTTACTACACATAAATAAACACTCCTGAAGTTGAATTTTAGCGTTCAAGTTTAGGAGTGTAGCATAATCATAAGCATATACTTCATTTGGAATACAGGGTAAGGTTTAGTTGATTCATGATATATTATTTGATTTTAGCCATATTAGTCAGACAGCACTTGGAAATGTTAGAGTTGTATTTCACACTTTTCAAAGCATCGAATTTCAACTTACAAAGTTTAGTAATTAAATAAAAGCAGTGTTTTATATCTTAATTCAAAACATGTCATTGTCATTTGGATATTTATAAAAAAAAGATTAAACTATAAATAAGAAAGTTATTTATGTTTTTTTACATTTAAATCGTTAAATTAGTAATTTAGCCATGATATATTTATTGTAGTAACGATGATCAATAAATAGTTTATCTTTAAGTTCTCCTTCGATTTGATAATTAGCACTTTTAAATAAATCAACAGCGGTCGTATTTTCAGGAACTACTTCGACTTCGATGCGATGAATATCATGATTTAAACACCACGCTTCGATAGAATTGATTAATGATTGTCCTAATCCTTTTTCGCGATAGTGTCTTATAACACCCATAGAAAAATGTGCTTCATGACGTGTGCGTTCGAAATTTTCTGTAGCGACGATTGCAAAGCCAACGAGTTCGCCATTATTTTCTGCGATATAAATGGCATTAGAAGGGGAAGTAATGTAATGTTCTAAAGTTGCAACCGCGTCTGTATTAGACGGCGCATATTCGCCCGGATTGTATATCAAATAATCAGATTCATCATAGATCGTGCTTAATAGTTTAACGAAAGGTTCTATATCATTGATACCAATTTCTCGAATTTGATGAACCATATATGTCCACTCCTTATTCCTAATTTTTAAACTCAGTTATAGTATAACTTAACATCATTAACTTGAATTTACTAGGGAATATTTAAAATAAGAAAATATACGTTAAAGGATGGAGTATTATGAAACCTAATATACTACTTGCAGGTGTTACAGGCTATATAGGGAAAAATTTAATTCCCTCTATTAAAGACGATGCGGTATTATATACTTTGTCGAAGTACCCTAAGGAAAAAGATTTTAAAGAAATTATTTGGCTAGAAAAAGATATTTATAACTATAATGATGTGTTATCAGCTATGAATGGCATGAATATAGCGATATTTTATTTAGATCCAACGAAACATTCGGCTAAATTGACGCAGGCAGCTGCTAGAGACATGAATTTAATAGCGGCAGATAATTTTGGTAGAGCTGCAGCTAAACAAGGTGTAGGCAAAATAATTTATATTAGTGGTAGCCGTTTTGATACCGAAACAATACAGCGTTTATCAGCTTATGGTACTGAAGTAACACAGACGAAAGCGGAAGTAGCGCGCCCACACGTAGCTGTAGAACTCCAATCATCGAAATATGATGATGTGAGAAGTGCATTGAGTATACAATTACCGATGAATTGGACTTTAAATCAAATGGTAGAATATTATTTTAAATGGTTAGATGAAACGAAAGGTACTTTTTTACATACAGTTCAAAAAGAAGATTATTTTATTATTTATATAAAAAATAAGCATGACCCTTTATTGGTACTTCAGAGGATTGAAACTGATACAGACATGATTACTTTATTGCTCGTAGGTGGTAAAATTGTAAAATCTAATTTCAAAAAGCAAGGAAAGTTAGAATTCCGTAAATTAAAAGGCACACAACAAGTCTTAGTGCATTTATATGATTATATTCCTAAGTTAACTTGGCCAGTTTATTATCTATTTCAATCCCCATTTCAAGGTTTAATGATGAGAGGATTTGAAATCGATTGCCGAATTAAACATTATCAAGTACGTATCAATTCGGGTGAAAAAATAAAATATACAAAATAATTGAGGTGAGTATATGGAGATTTTGTTAGTGGAAGATGATATGACATTATTTAAAGAACTGAGTGAAGAACTAGAACAATGGGATTTTAATGTTAATGGTGTTGAGGACTTTAATCTAGTGATGGATAAATTTAATGAAGTAGATCCAGCAATTGTGATCATGGATATAAAACTACCTAAATATGATGGTTTCTATTGGACACGTAAAATCCGAGAAATATCAAATACACCAATTCTCTTTTTATCTTCTAGAGATAACCCAATGGACCAAGTTATGAGTATGGAATTAGGGGCAGATGATTATGTTCAAAAGCCATTTAATACAAATGTATTAATTGCAAAATTACAAGCTATCTATAGACGTGTTTATCAATTTAGCTTAGATGAAAAAAGAGTAATAACTTGGCAAGAAGCGACACTTGATCTTACAAAAGATAGCATTAGCAGAGAAGATAAGGTGATTTATTTATCTAAAACAGAAATGATTATTTTAGAAATGCTAGTGAAAAAACAAGATACAATTGTCACTAGAGATACTTTGATTACTGCGTTATGGGATGATGAAGCATTTGTGAGTGATAATACGCTGACGGTCAATGTAAATCGTTTAAGAAAAAAATTATCTGATATTGATATGAAGGATGCAATTGAAACTAAAATAGGAAAAGGGTATATGGCCCATGGATAGTATTAAATGGGTATGGATGTTTATACGTTCACGTAAGCATTGGATATTATGGCTACTGTTTTTACAATTTATTTTTTTGGGTATTGCGTACTTAGATTACGATTTAAGTGTAGATAGCATTTTATATATTATCATTTTAAATATAGGGTTAAGTTTTATATTTTTACTGTATACCTATATAAAAGAAGTTAAATTTTTAAAACATTTAGATGAAAATATTGAACCTGAAGCTTTAAAGCATAAATCACTTGCAGATACGCCGTTTCAACAACAAATGGTTGAATATTTGTATAATCAAATTACAACTCAAAAAATGTTAGTAACAAAGCAAAAAAAGCAAATTAAGTCTACTGAAGCTTCACTAACTGATTTTGTGCATGATATTAAAACACCTGTTACTGCTTTAAAGTTATTAATTGAAAAAGAAAATGACGGTACAAGAAAAAGAGCTTTATTATTCGAATGGACACGTATCAACGATATGTTAGATAGACATTTATTTTTAACTAGATTAGAATCACAAAATAAAGATATGTATTATGAACATGTTGATTTAAAACGTTTAGTTATTGATGAAATTCAGATTTCTAGATATATCAGCCAAGCAAAAGGTATAGACTTTGAACTCAATTTCGAAACATCCTACAAGGTGTATACAGATACTAAATGGTGTCGAATGATGATAAGGCAAATTATATCTAATGCAGTCAAATATAGTGAACATAGTACAATCCATATTAATGGAACGTTAATTAAAAATCATGTAGCGTTGAATATAAAAGATGAGGGGAGAGGCATTAGCCAAAAAGATTTGCCAAGAATATTTGATAAAGGTTTTACTTCCACCTCGAATCGTAATGAAACAACGTCTTCTGGTATAGGTTTGTATCTTGTCCAAAATGTAAAAGAAAAATTAGGTATCACAGTCCATATTAATTCAGAAATGCAAAAAGGAACATCAGTCCAATTTATTTTCCCTAACCAAAATGAATTAGTATCCAGATTATCTGAGCATTAATTATTTCAATTTTTAAAATAACCACTTCCAAATATCTAAACTGTGTATTTTTACCCTTAAGTTATAACTAACTTAGAAAACAAATAGAGAGTCTAGGCTATTAGATGTTAAGCTTTTCTATGTAATTGGTAATGATTGCCTGAATTAGAAAGTGTATTTAAAATAAGTTTGAATTAAAATGTAATATTCATAGTGAGTGAGGTAACAAAATCTTTTAAGAAAGTATGATTTTGTTGCTTCTTTTATTTTTTTATTTTGATATTTATAATTGAATAGAAATTGAGAGGTTCGTACCATTTAAAGTTTTAAAAAATGAATCAAAATAGTTGTTGATTATAGATGGAAATTATGCAATTATTGCTATTGTGAGTTTTGATTAACGATGTGTAATATGCAATTGAAACTTTTTATGGAAAAGCAAAATGTAATAGTAGAAATAAGCACATTTTTATTAATTTAACTAAAATGTAATGTTAAGAATTTGTAAATTTAATTGTGAGTTTGTTAAATTTGTGCTATTTTCAAATAAGAGCAAATCAACATTTGTAAGATTTTTTAAACCTAGAAAGCAAAAGTTCATTTACATAATTTTAATAATTGTCAAAATAATGAGCGCATTGTAAATCTTGCCAATCTTAATTTGTCTCTAAAGGAATCTAATTTTTTTAAATTTATTGAAGGTGATTGTAATGGTCACTGTAAATGGAGGATTTTTTGAATGTTTAACAAGAAAAAAGATAAGTTCATGGTGAAACTTGAGGAAATGGTATTCAACTTAGACCGTGCAGCAATTGAATTTGGCAAAATGGATTTTAATACACATTTAGATCTTAAAGCATACTCAGACAATATTAAAACATACGAATCACATGGTGATGAATTAATGCATCAAGTGATTTCAGATTTGAACCAAACATTCATTACACCTATTGAACGTGAGGATATCCTCTCTTTATGTAACGCCATTGACGATGTTTTAGATGCAATAGAAGAAACTTCCGCAATGTTTGAAATGTACTCTATTGAATATACGGATGAATATATGGCTGAATTTGTTGATAATATCCAAAAAGCTATTGCTGAAATGAAATTGGCAGTAGGTTTATTGGTTGATAAGAAACTCTCTCACATGCGTATTCATTCTATTAATATTAAAGAATTTGAAACTAATTGTGACGGTATATTACGTCAGTCTATTAAACATATTTTTAATAGTGAGACAGATCCGATCACACTGATTAAAATCAAAGAAATTTACGAAAGTTTAGAAGAAGTTGCCGATAAATGTCAGGCTGTAGCGAATAACTTTGAAACAATAATAATGAAAAATAGCTAAGGAGTCCTAACTTATGGAATATATTTTGATTATCACAGTAGCTATCGTTATTTTTTCTTTGATATTTGACTTTATCAATGGTTTCCATGATACAGCCAATGCCGTCGCTACTGCTGTTTCAACACGTGCCTTAACTCCTAGAACTGCAATTATTTTAGCGTCTGTTATGAACTTTATTGGTGCGTTAACATTTACTGGAGTTGCAAGTACGATAACAAAAGACATTGTAGACCCATTTAAATTAGAAAATGGGCTTATCGTTGTTTTAGCTGCAATTTTGGCAGCAATTATATGGAATTTAGTGACTTGGTTCTTTGGTATACCTAGCTCATCTTCCCATGCTTTAATCGGATCAATCGCCGGTGCAGCAATTGCTTCACAAGGCTCGTTTGCTGTACTGCACTATCAAGGTTTTACAAAAATTATTGTTGTATTACTTTTATCGCCGATTATTGCTTTTTGTGTTGGTTTTATTATGTATTCAATTGTAAAAGTGGTATTCAAAAATGCTAATCTTACCAAAACGAATCGTAACTTTAGATTTTTCCAAATTTTCACTGCATCGCTACAATCATTTTCACACGGTACAAACGATGCACAAAAATCAATGGGGATTATTACTTTGGCCCTAATAGTAGCAAATATCCAAACAGGGACAAGTACCGAACCACAATTATGGGTAAAAATAGCCTGTGCTACTGCAATGGGCTTAGGTACAGCTGTTGGTGGTTGGAAAATCATCAAAACTGTTGGGGGAAATATCATGAAAATACGTCCAGCGAATGGCGCAGCTGCAGATTTATCGTCTGCATTAACAATATTTGTTGCTTCATCATTACACTTCCCGTTATCAACTACGCATGTTGTATCTTCATCTATTCTAGGTGTCGGTTCATCTAATCGTATCAAAGGTGTTAAGTGGAATACAGCACAACGCATGATTGTAACTTGGGTAATTACATTACCAATTTCTGCGTTAGTAGCAGCAATTATTTACTATGCTATTGATATTTTCTTATAAAACATTTAAAAGGTTATGTTTATATTATTAATCTTAAATTTGAATCGAGGTCGGGACATCAATAACGTCTCGGCCTCGATTAGTATATAAGCAGGATTGTCTCCTTTTTAAACGTTTTTACGAGCGTAGACAATAAAACCCTTTGTAAAAAATGAAAAGAAAATGGTTTGTTTTCATTTTTTACAGTCAAGATGAAAAATAAAAACCACTAAATACTTTATATAAGATTTAGTGGTTTACTTTCATTATTCATTTTCTAAATTTTAACTATATTTTAGTGAATATAGTTATAGCTTGAAGCTTGTGAAGCAGGAATTGTACGGTAATCCACTGTACCTGGCGGCGTATTATAATTCATTTCTGAAATTAAGATGCTGCCATCAGGATTTACTTGCTCTACATACGCGACATGACCAATTGGGCCTTCGTAATTTTGCATAATAGAACCGGCAGTTGGTGTATTATTTACTGTATAGCCATCTGCCGCTGCATTGCTTGCCCAATGATCAGCGTTCCACCAATATGTGCTAATTGGTTTGCCAGTTTCTGCTCTACGATTAAATACGTGCCAAGTACATTGTCCCCAATCATATAAGTTAGCGTCACTAGCTGATGAACTACCAGTATTTGGTGTTTGTGTTGCTCCGTTACCAGAACCACCAGAACCACCAGTACCTGTTCCATTTGGGATTGTAAGCGACTGTCCAGGATGGATTAAATAACCATTTAAATTATTAGCTGACATTAATTCATCTACTGACACGCCGTAATTGCTAGCAATTACATTAAGTGATTCACCAGATTGAACTGTATGTGTTGAACCGCCTGATGTTTGTGAAGAATTGTTTGAACTTGAATCTTGATCACTTCCACCAATTTCGATAACCTGTCCCGGAAATACCATATTGTTATCGAGATTATTGTTTTGTTTAATCTCATCTACGGAAACACCATATTGTTCTGAGATTGACCAAAGTGAATCACCTGATTGTACTGTATGTTGCGTTGACGCTTCAGCTTCATGGTTAGCAATCACTGCTGCTGCACCCGAAGCAGCGGTTACTGCAAATGCAAACTTTTTCAAAAGAACTCCTCCTCACACCTATATACATAACTTTGTTTAAATTAAATATATGAGTTTAATCTTTTCTTTAACTGGATTCACGTTACATATTAACAAAAAATAAGAGGCTTGTGTTTATTGTTATAGAGATGTAATATTATTAACATTTAAAAAAATAGATTATAAAAACCACTAAATACCTTTGTTAGGGAATTGAGGAGACTTTAATTATAAAAAAATGATTTCGAATTTTATTACTTTGTAACATTTGAAAAGACAGTCATTTCAATTAAATTATAAAATGTCCAAAAAAATATATCAGAAATGTTTGATTTTTGGTGGATTAGTGAAAATGATAATAACACATTTAAATAAGAAGTGAAATTTATTAAAGCTGATATGCGTTAATTATGCTGTCTGAATGAGTAAAATAATCAACGTGTAAAACATAAAAACATCTAAGGAGTGAATGCATTGGCTGACTCAGCACAACACGTAAACCACAAGCAACATAAACCAAAACAAGATAAATCTAAAGCACGTGCTTATGGCAAAGTATGGCTGTTCTTTGTTTATTATTGGATTATATTTGGTATCGGTTGTTATTTTGGACAATTTTTACCTATGGAATGGAGAAAACCGCTCTCTATTGTACTGCTAGTATTAGTATTGTTTACAGTTTTAACTAATCGTGCGCGTAAATATGGGCTAGTCATTTCTCACATATATGCTATTGTTGTTGGTTTGCTGTCGTATGCGACATTTACAGCTTATCTGCAAAATTTAGGGACAGAAGTATTCTATAAAAATGTGTTGTTAGCTATAGGAGCATTTATTGCGTTTGGCATTATAGGTTACTTTTTTGTGGGTAATGCATCGAGTATGGGTAAATACTTATTTGTAACATTAGTCGCATTAATTGTTGCGGGCATTATTGGTATGTTTGTAAATAATCCAATTTTTCATACGATCATTACCATAGTTGGTTTGTTACTATTTCTATTATATACATTATATGATTTCAACCGTATGAAACGAGGGCAATATTCGCCGCGTGAAATGGGCTTTAATTTATTCATTAATTTATTACACATTATAAAATACGTACTAAGATTAGCAAATAAATTTAGAAAATAGTAATATTGCATGAAATGATATAAGCTAAGCCTCATATATAAGTGTTACTAATTTAGAAATAAGACATGCAAGCGCTAAACCTTTAAAGAAGCGGCGCTTAAAAAGTGTTTTTAAGGTTTATAAGAAATGGTTTAGATTGAATAACTAAAATAGGTTTAGACAAAGATAAGGTAGGCTGCTGATTTCTTATGTTCTAAGAGAAGTTAGTAGTCTAATTTTGATTGTGTTGGATTTTTAAAATCATTTTTATCTATGTATGGCCTGACAATTCACTATTTAAAACGATCTGCTTTGTTAAATATAATAAAAATTGAATGCATACTTATATTGAAACTTTAAAAAATATATTAAATGTCATATGTTTGTATAAACGACAAAAAATTAACTATCTTAATTCTAAAGTTATATATACGATGTTTAGGATTAAAATATTTATAGTAAGGACGAGATAGTAATCCAATTTAAAAATTGAATTTCTATCTTGCTTTTTCTTAACAAACAAGTGTTTTGGCTTTGAACCAATCATACCGTTATCGAAAGTATAATGATACAAGACTCTATTTTATTAATAAATATAGTCTGTTTAAGTGTTAATTCAAAAAAAACATCGCTTAATCTATGTAATATAATGAAAATATTGTATAATATATCATATTGATAAAGGTATTTATTTAGAAAGTGAGATGAAATCATGGGACGTAAATGGAATAACATTAAAGAGAAAAAAGCCCAGAAAGATAAAAATACTAGTAGAATATATGCTAAATTTGGTAAAGAGATTTACGTAGCAGCTAAATCTGGGGAACCAGATCCTACATCTAATCAAGCATTACGCTTAACATTGGAAAGAGCAAAAACGTACTCCGTGCCAAATCATATTATCGATAGAGCAATCGAAAAGGCCAAAGGTGGCGGGGAAGAAAATTACGATGAACTGAGATATGAAGGTTTTGGTCCTAATGGTTCAATGTTAATCGTTGACGCACTTACAGAAAATGTTAATAGAACAGCTTCAGATGTCCGCGCTGCGTTTGGTAAGAATGGCGGTAACATGGGTGTTTCTGGCTCTGTTGCTTATATGTTTGAACATACTGCGGTATTTGGCATTGAGGGTAAACCAGCTGACGATATTTTAGAAGGTTTGATGGAACAAGATATCGATGTTAAAGATGTTTTTGATGAAGACGGTCTAACCATTGTATACGCTGAACCAGATCAATTTGCTCAAGTACAAGACGCTTTACGTGAAACAGGTGTTGAAACATTTAAAGTAGCTGAGTTTGAAATGTTACCACAGACAGATATTGAATTATCACCAGAAGATCAAGAAACATTTGAACAATTAGTAGATGCGCTAGAAGATCTAGAGGATGTTCAAAACGTATTCCATAACGTGGATTTGAAATAATATGAACAAAAATAACGCTGTAGAACAATGGCTTAATCAATTACAATTACACCCGCACCCAGAAGGTGGATATTATAAAGAAGTGATTAAAGAAGTATGGAATGAGGAAAGTTTAAGACCAGCTTACTCAAGTATTTACTTTCTTTTAACACATGATAATATTTCACATTTTCATCGTATAGATGCTGATGAAATTTGGTATTATCATGCAGGCGATTCGCTTACTGTGCATATGATACATCCAGAAGGTAATTATCAACAAGTCACGGTAGGGCCTCATATTGAGAATGGCGATGTTTTACAATTTGTAGTCCCAAAGGGGACGATTTTTGCTTCGTCTATTGAAGGTGGTTCTGGTTATGCGCTCGTGGGATGTATGTGCCATCCTGCATTTGAATTTAATCATTTTGAATTATACAGTAAAGAATGGTTGAATAAAACTTATCCAAATTTAAAAACAATTAACAATCGTTATGCTTTATCACAAAAAGATATAAAACGTTAAATACTTGAAAGAGCGTATGACTCTCACAATCGTTTTGATGTGAAAAAGTCATACGCTCTTTTAGTTTAAGTTATTTTGAAGTGCCAAAAATTTCATTTGCTATTTCAACAATATATGCTAATTTTTTCCATTGGGCGTCTTCAGTTAATTTATTTCCTTCTTCTGTAGAGGCAAAGCCACATTGTGGGCTTAAGCAGATTTGATCTAAATCTATATAGTTCTGTGCTTCTTTCACCCGTTTTAAAATAGTACTTTTATCTTCTAACTCACCTGTTTTTGAAGTGAATAATCCTAATACTGCATAGGAACGCGATTTAGGGAAGAATCTTAAAGGTTCAAAATCACCTGATCGGTTATCATCATATTCCAAGAAAAAACCGTCTAATTGTTCTTTAAATAAATAAGGTGCAATTGGTTCGTACCCTCCTGAGATTGCCCAAGTAGATTGATAATTACCACGACAAATATGTGTTGTAATTAATAGGTCTTCCGGCAATCCTTCTACTGCATCATTAACGACTTTATAAGCAAGTTGACGTGCAATTTCTTTTTCTTCTTCACTTCTGTCTCTACCACGTGTATTTTGTGTTCCAGACGTTAGATTTGCCCAATAGACATCGTCTAGTTGGATATAACGCGCGCCTAATTCATAAAATTTAAGTAAACTATCATGATAAGCTTTTGATACGTCACGTGCAAAGTCATTGATGTCTGGATAGATAGCTTCATTTAAAATATTAGGATGGAACAACTGATTTGGGCTTGGAATAGAAACTTTAGCTGTTGCTCGACCATTCACTTTATCGAATAAAAATTTAAAGTGCTCAAAATGAGGATGGTTTGGGTTGAATTTCACTTTATCAACTACTTTGACATTGTGATTACGAGTTTCAACACCTTCAAATGATAATCCGCGGTCAGATGTATAGCCTTCTACACCGTCTAAATTTTCTAAGAAATCGAAATGCCACCAACTTCTGCGAAATTCGCCATCAGTAATACTATGTAATCCAATTTCTAGCTGTTTTTCTATGATGCGTTCAATTTCTTCATCTTCAATACTTTTTAATGTCTGTGCGTCAATGGCATTGTTCTGGAAATCTTTACGCGCGTCTTTTAAACGTTGCGGGCGCAATAAACTTCCTACATGATCTGCTCTAAATGGTCTTTGAGTCGTTGGCATAATACTATCTCCCTTTTAAAGAATTTTCTGAAAAATATGTATAAAATTTAACAAAATTATCAATGATTGTCAATTTCGCTTTTACACTATGAAATATAGTACAATAAAAATAATTATCTTTTCGATACCAATTTTAAAACTAAATGCAACAAACATAAGATGACATGTAGGATTCAGTTTTATATAATAATGACAAGGAGATGGTGGCAGTGAAAGTAAAATATATTGATAAACGTCACTGGCGTCGCATCGTTGACCGAGAATATACCGAAGTCAAAGTGAATAATAACAAATTCAAAGGTATTATTGGGTTAGTAACTATGAAAAAAGTACGGGAACCGCTAGAAGTCTCGGTTGTAGGACAAAATATTATTGTCGCTGATGATAATTATCAGTGGTTACAAATATTACCTGAAAAAAAACGTTATAGTATCACGGTGATGTTAGACGACAAGGGCAATCCATTAGAGTATTACTTCGATATAAATATAAAAAATGTTACACAAAAGGGCAATGCACGGACTATTGATTTATGTCTAGATGTATTAGTTTTGCCTAATGGTGAATACGAACTTGTTGATGAAGATGACTTGATACGTGCATTAAATCAAGGGCAAATAACAAACAAGCAATACCATGAAGCGTATATTATAGCCCATCAATTGATGATTAAAATTGATACAGACTTTACAACGATGCAAGATAAAATGATGTATTGTTATCATAAAATAAAGCAAAAAGCTAAAAACCAAAAGCAATCGTCTGTGTATAAAAATAAAGCTAAAAGCAAAAAACGTAAAGATTTCACACATAAAGATACGCAGTATAAGAAGTCTGGAAATGATAATAACCATCATTGTGATACTAGCCAAAATAAAAATAAAGCCAATAACAATATAGACTCCAAAAACACTTATACTTCACGATGATTTTTAGGTTATGAGATATAGAAATTAGCTATATGAGTTATGGTATAACCATGTTATAGTAAACACTGCAAGTTTTGAAAAAATCGCATTTAAATAGATTGTTGAAGCGTAACCGGAAAGTCGCCACAAAAGGAAATAAAAATATTGAAGTATTTGCCAAAAATAGGGGGATAATTATGAAGATTGACGATTATCGCTTGTTAACTACATTAGATGAGACAAAAACGCTTAGAAAAGCAGCGGAAATTTTATATATTTCGCAACCGGCAGTAACACAGCGGTTGAAAGCGATAGAAAATGCATTTGGTGTAGATGTATTTATACGTACTAAAAAACAGCTGATAACTACAACAGAAGGCATGATGATAATTGAACATGCACGTGATATGTTAAACAGAGAACGGTTGTTTTTAGATAAAATGCAAGCACATATCGGTGAAGTAAACGGTACGATTTCGATTGGTTGTTCATCTTTAATTGGCCAAACATTGTTACCAGTTGTTTTGAATTTATATACACGACAATTTCCAAATGTAGAAATCCAAGTTCAAGTAGGTTCAAGCGAGCAGATTAAAGCAAACCATAGAGATTACCATGTAATGATTATACGTGGTAATAAAATGATGAATTTGAGTAATACACATTTATTTAATGACGAACATTTTTTCATACATCCTAAAAATCGAAACGATGAAGTTGAGAAAATGCCATTTATCGAGTTTCAAGCTGACCCGATATACATTAATCAAATTAAAGAATGGTACGGTAATCAAATAGGACAAGATTACCATGCGATGATTACAGTTGACCAAGTTGCAACATGTAAAGAAATGTTATTAAATGGTGTTGGCGTTACGATTTTACCTGAGATTATGATGAAACACTTAGATCGGGAACAGTTCGAATTTCAACGTGTAGACATCGATGATAAACCATTAATTCGTTCGACTTATTTGAGTTATGACCCGAGCATGTTACAGTTGCCCCAAGTAGATTCATTTATTAATTTAATGATGGAATATGTAGAGTAATCGTACATGGAAAGTGCTTATCATTATTCGATTATAAATTTAACTTAGCCAGAAGCTAATTGAAATTAATAGGAATAGAGGCTGCTAAATGTTTAGAGAACTATTACATATAAAAAATTATAAATTATTTGTAGTTAATATGATGTTGTTAGGTATGGGGATTGCTATTACAGTGCCATATCTTGTTTTATTCGCTACAAATGATTTAGGTATGACATCTACTCAGTACGGTTTATTGTTAGCGTTAGCCGCAATTAGTCAATTTACTATGAATACAATTGTAGCGCGTTTTTCTGATACACATAGTATCAACAGGAAAGTCATTATCATTACTGCACTTTTTATGGGAGCAATCAGTTTTTCAATTTATTTTTATATTCATGAGATATGGATATTTATAGCAATGTATGCCATCTTTCAAGGATGTTTTGCTCCGGCTATGCCTCAAATGTATGCATCGGCAAGAGAATCCATAAATACTTCTACTTCAAAAGATAGAGCTAAATTTGCCAATGCGGTTTTACGTTCGATGTTTTCATTTGGCTTCTTATTTGGTCCACTAATTGGGGCATTGTTACTAGAGTTTAAAGGATATGCAGGATTATTTAGCGGAACGATAACAATCATTTTAATTACACTTTTATTACAAGTATTTTTCTTTAAAGACATTAAAACGAAGCGTCCAGTTGCTGACAGTACGCATGTAGAAGCGGCTGCACCGAATATGTTACGTGATAAAGTACTATTTGTACCGTTTTTAGCTTTCATTTTATTGCATATTGGTCAATGGATGTATACCTTGAATATGCCATTGTATGTTACCAATTATTTAAAAGAACCAGAGAGCCGCGTGGGCGTTTTAGCAAGTATTTGTGCAGGTTTAGAAGTACCATTTATGGTCATATTAGGCATTTTATCAGCTAAACTTACTACACGAACTTTACTCCTACTAGGTGGACTATTTGGAGGGTTGTTCTACTTTAGTATTGGTGTGTTTAACAGTATTGTAATGATGATTGTAGGACAAGTATTTCTAGCTATTTTCCTAGCTATTTTGTTAGGTTTAGGTATTAGTTACTTCCAAGATATTTTACCTGATTTCCCAGGTTACGCATCTACGCTGTTTGCGAATGCAATGGTAATAGGACAACTATGTGGTAACCTTTTAGGGGGAATTATGAGCCATTGGGTAGGTTTAGGCAATGTGTTTTTTGTTTCTGCGTGTTCTATCTTTTTAGGTATGATATTAATATACTTCACAAAAGAACAAAAATTTACGGAAGAAAGTTTGGAGTAGGTTTTGATGACATTTATTTTATGGTTATTCATTATAGCGTCATTTGTTTTGGCGTTCATCGGGCTTATTAAACCGATTATTCCTTCAGTACTTATATTATGGATAGGTTTTTTGATTTATCAATTTGGTTTTGATAATCAAAACTTATCTTGGGTATTTTATGTATCGATGATTTTGTTTACAGTATTTATTATTATAGCGGACTTTGTTATGAATAAGTATTTTGTAAACAAATTTGGCGGTTCTAAATTAAGTGAATATGCAGCATTAATCGGTGTGGTAATAGGGTGTTTTGTCTTTCCACCTTTTGGAATAATTATTATTCCGTTTGTGGCCGTATTAGCGGTAGAGTTAATACAAGAGCCGAATTTGTCGAAAGCGTTAAAAGCAAGTTTTGGTTCAGTTATAGCGTTTTTAGCAAGTTCTATTGCGCAAGCAATCATTATGGTTATTATGGTTATATGGTTTTTTATCGATGCTTTATTAATCAATTAAACCCAAAAGCTAGTAGTTATATTCAATCATAAACATGTATAAAGTTTATGGTTTGATTTTTAAATAATTACTAGTTTTTTTATTTTGTATTGCTTTTTTGAAGCTTCAGAGGTGGCTATATAGCAATAAATAAAAAAGGTAATTTATGTAAGCGCATTAATATAATGTATTGGAAAAATTTTAAGCAATACGCTTGTTTTCGCTGTGGTTACTTTAGTATAATCACAAACATGTGTAAAAAACGGAAATAGGAAGGGTGTCTTAAATGAAATATCCAATTGCCATATGGATGCTTGCAATCGGTGCTTTTGCAATCGGTATGACAGAGTTTGTAATAATGGGGTTGTTGCCTAATATCGCTCGAGACTTTGACGTTAGTGTTAGCCAAGCAGGGCAGCTGATCACTGGTTATGCTTTAGGCGTTGCAATTGGTGGTCCTATCATTGTGATGTTAACCATTAAATGGAACAGAAAGTACTTATTATTAGCGTTAATGACCATATTTATTATCGGTAATTTTGCAGCGTCATTCAGTCCAAGTTATGGTTTTATGATGACAAGTAGAATTATCACTTCATTAGCTCATGGTTCATTCTTTGGTATAGGCTCAATATTAGCCGCAAGCATGGTTAAGCCTGAAAAACGCGCTAGTGCGATGGCATTAATGTTTATGGGGTTAAGTATGAGTAACATATTAGGTGTGCCATTTGGAACATTAATAGGGCAAAACTTCGGTTGGCCAATGACATTTATTATTATTTCTATCATAGGTGCATTAGCATTAATTGGTATTATTATATTTGTGCCAATGCAAAAAGAAACTGTGAAATCCTCTGTTTTAAATGAATTGAAAATATTAAAAGAAAAACGTTTGTGGCTCACTTTAGCAGTTACACTTTTTGGATTTAGTAGTGTATTTGCATACTTTACTTATATATCAACTGTATTAATTGATGTTTCACATGTACAAGAAAACTTAATTTCTTATCTATTGATTATATTCGGTGTGGGCGTCACATTAGGTAATATTGTAGGTGGGAAACTTGCGGATTGGAATTTGAATAAAGCACTAAAAATTATATTTAGTGTGTTTATCTTATATTTCATCTTACTATACTTTGTCCAAATGAATGGATTGTTGATGGTAGCAGGTATTTTCTTCTTTGGCCTCATAGGTTTCAGTATGAGTCCTTCACTTCAATATAAGAGTACATTAATTTCTCAAGACGCGCCGACACTTGCCAGCACACTCAATCAATCAGCATTTAATTTAGGTAACGCATTAGGTGCATTTATTGGAGGCGTCGTAGTAACGAATTTACCAGTCGCATCACTAAGCTTAGTTGCGCCAATTTTAACGGCTATAGGCCTTATATTCTTATTTATAAATGTTGCAGTAGAAAAGAAAGAAAGCATGACAATGTCTTAATTAAAACATTTATAAAAATTGTGCATGCATTATTTAATGTTAAACACTCCCTTCAATGTAGACACTTAAAAAGTGAGAACTTTGAAGGGGGTGTTTTTGTTATATGGTAATTTATGATAGCTTGTTTATAATATTTAGATTATAAACAAGCATTCGTATCTTTATTAGTGAAGTGATGATCGATATAAAGTGAAGTTGGAATGAAAATGAACGAAATAATGATAAATGTCCAATTATTAATGAGTATATAAGGACCTATGGCCAAAAAAGTTTGGGGTATGAAAAATACGTAAAATATCCCGCATACAGATAGCAAAAGAACTAGATAAGTTAAAAACCATGCCCAATGTGAAGTGCTAAAACAACGTATTTGAACAGTTTTGAACAACATCCAAATAAAGAAAAAGATAATCGCAATACCGACAAATAATGTGATTGGAAAGGTATATAGATATAACCGTTTAGCACCAATAAAAAAACCTGCAAAACCTTTAAGGAAACAAAAGATACCAACAAAAAGCATAATATGTCTTATAATATATTTGAAAATATTTCTTATTGTTTCATTAGGTAAACGTCTAAGTTCTTTCTTAGCATGGGTTTTAGGGTCATGATCAAAAAATTCCATTGCTAGCGCACCATCTTTTTCAGCTTCTAGCAATTGGTTTAATACACGATTTAACATTTTTTCAGAGTCATGTGGATTTACACTTAAATCGGCTCTTACGTATGTCATATAATTTTCAAATGTATCACGATCAGTATTATTTAAACGTAATGCTTTCACATTATTTTCACGCATTAATTTATCAGTAGATTTCATTGTCACTTCACATTCCTTCTTAATATGAAATAGATTGATAAAGCTAATTATGACTAATATAGTAATATAAATCAATAACAGATTTAAAGGAGGCATTATGGAACAATTAAAATTATCAGAACAACGATATCTAAGTGAAATTGCTGAAATTCATGAACAAGAACTCGAGCAACAATATGAAAATTATAAAAAGACAACGATCACTGTTGCTTTACGTAAAGAAATGATTGAACGTGGATTAAAAGCTGAAACGGATATTGTATTAATTGAAAGGGAGCATTCACAATTAATTGCATTTATTTGTGCCAGATATTTGAAACAACAAGAAAAAGTCGTTGTAGAAATACTTTATGTTGCTAAACCGTATCGTCATCAAGGTATAGCCCAATCATTAAAAAAAGAGATTGAATTATGGGCTTATGCTAAAGGTGCAGTTGAGATTGAAAGTACAGTAGCAAACGATAATAGCATCATGCAAGGGCTCAATATAGAACAAGGTTATCATATAAAAAAGGTGATAATGAGTAAAAGATTAACAATAAATAATGAAGATAAAAGTGAAAAATGATAAAATTATATTAATATTAAGACATTAAAAAGGAGTTCTTACATGAAAAAGTGTTTAGCACTCATACTTGCATCAACTGTATTATTTACAGCGTGCGGGCAAAATGACGAAAAAGCATCGCTAGAGAAAGATATTGATAAATTAGAAAAACAAAATAAAGATTTGGAAAAACAGAAAAAAGATTTGGAAAAAGAAAAAGACAAACTTCAAGATAAATCTAAAAATTTAGAAAAAGACATCAGTGCTGAAACATAATTTGTAATTAAATTAAATCAGTTTATAAAATAATAATACTGTATTTCCCAGGAAATGATTGTATTATCGTTTTACTAATTGTTATAATGGGTATCATTAACATAATGAGCATAAATAAAATTGTAAAAGTACATTTAAAATTAAAAGTCTGATTAATGAATGGGACAATTTTTAATTTATTGATTTTGACTTTATGATTCGAAGTTTATAAAGAAGCATTTTTCATAAGGAGAGAGGGAATAACAATGCATGAAAAAGATTTTATTTTATTGGAAGGTCGTTCTATTACACTACCAGAATTAGGTAGAGAAATTGAGCATATAACAGGCAGAGAAATTAAAGACTCAACTGGTGAGATTAAACGTGTTATAGCACATTTACCTAACTTTGAGTCGGATACTGATACGTTTGTTGCTACTTACAAATTAAATCATAGAAATGATTTTATAGACGCAACATTCACTGCGCCAAAAAGCGAACGTGGTCGTTTAAAAGAAGTGGCTGTGAACGTTGAGTTAATTAGTTATATTTCAAGAGCATAAGCAACGCTTGATACATGTAGTAGCGCGATATGAGGATAATCATAACGCGTTACTTTTCTATAGAAATTTATTTTTCAGTTTAGAGGTGTAACATATGACCGTTTATATAGAAACTGAGCGTTTAAGATTACGGGATTGGCAGGCGGAGGATTTACTCCCGTTTCAACAGATGAATGCGAACCACCAAGTGCGTAGATATTTCCCAAGTTTATTGAGTTATAGACGTTCAGAACATGATATGAAAAAAATGAATGAAATCATAAAAAATTATGGTATTGGACTTTTTGCTGTTGAATTAAAAGAAACAAATGGATGGTTAGGTTTTATCGGATTGAATTATGTACCTAAAGAAAGTAAATATTCATTTGATGAATTACCATTTTATGAAATTGGTTGGCGTTTGATACCTGAAGTATGGGGAAATGGTTTGGCTACTGAAGGTGCAGAATCAGTGCTAACATACGCCAAACAACAGGGCATTAACGAAGTTTATGCATTTACTTCTGAAAGCAATGCTGCTTCGCGTAAAGTAATGGAAAAAATAGGTATGGAACGATATGACTATTTTGAATACCCAGAACTAAGTAAATATCATCCACTTAAAAGGCACGTGAGATATTTTAAAGATTTAACAAAAAAGCAAAATAAAGAACAAGACCTTTAAAAAAGGGTTAACTGATTGGTGGTTATAATCAGTTAACCCTCTTTTTAATTATTATGCAAATTTTGTTAGATATTTAATTTGTTTTATTACAAATTTGGTTTTTGATTAGTTTACTCAAGGTGCCTAATGCAAAATCAATGTCTTCAATATTTATATAAGAATAAGAAAAACGAATATAATCTCGCGCGTTTTTATCGTATATTTCACCAGGGTTGATTAAAATATGGTGACGAATAGCTGAATCAAACAGTAATTTCATGTTCAACGGTACATTTAATTTGAACCAAATATAATAAGATCCTTGGGGGACAGTCCAGGTACCAAGTGCTTGAAAATGTTTATTTAAAGCGTCTAAAAATTTATCACGTCGTATTGAAAGCGCTCGATTTAGATGTGTTAAATGTTGCTCATGGTATGCAGGGTTTTTTAACCATTCAGTAGCGACAAATTGTGATAATGAGCTTGCGCCATAATCATTTTGCATTTTTAAATCTGCTAAATGCATCACAACAGATGGCTTGCCTATAATCCATCCTACTCTTAGGCCCGGGCTAACTGTTTTAGATAGACTACTGATGTATAATATATTATCGCTATCTTCTAAAGATTTTAAAGGTTGAGGGCGTTGATGCTCAAACCACAAATCACCATATACATCATCTTCGACAATTGGTATATGTGCCTGTTTACATTGTTGAATTAGCTTATACTTTTCTGCCTGTGTATATGAATTTTGCGTAGGGTTATGTAAAGTTGGTATACAATAGAAGATATTATTTTGATTTTGAGTGTTAACATTAAAAATATTATTAATTTGTTGTTTAATCTTAGAAATTGGTAGAAATTTAAGGTCTGCTCGAATATTATGCCACGTGTGCACTGAATTTATATATGAAGGCGTTTCTATAATAATCTTTGAATGCGGTATTAGCAGTCCATCAGCAATAAGTTTTAACCCTTGCAATGCTCCAGAAATAACACAAATATTATCCTCACTGCATTGAATACCTCTTTTTTTTACGTAATCTACAATAGCGCTTCTTAAATTTAAATTCCCTAAAGGGTGTTCATAATTTGTATTGAGAGGCGTTGTCAGATTCTTGGAAAAGATATTTCGAAATTTTTCGTTTGGAATTAAATCTGGACTAAGTTCTCCTGTACTTAAACGTAATAAACTTTCATCAAACTCTAATTCATTGATTCTTTGTATAAAGTATTGATTGTTCTTTGAGCTGCTATTGTGAATATATTCATGCCAATTCATATTGTGATTAATGTAAGTATTCCATTTACTATTCGACACATATAAACCATCACGTTCTTTACTTTCTAAAACACCATAACTTTGCAATATTTCTAATGATTGAATAACAGTTGAACGATTGACGCCGTAGTGATTAGCTAAATTTCTTTGAGAGGGGAGTTTCATCCCTACTTCTAAATCGCCGTCATGTATTTTTAATAATATATCATCAATAATTCGCTTGTATTTTGGCATGAACATTAAAACTTCTCCTTTGAATGATTGGTGGGTTTTTTAGTTTGTAGCTGGTTGATAAAATCAATTTGAAATTATTGTATCATACTTAATATAGAGGAATAGATTAGAAGATATACCTCAAATATTTAATTCTAATTTGTAGTATACAAATAACTTCTTATAGGCAATATACTAACATTAAGCATGAGTTAAGGGAGAACAGATTATATCAACATATGATTTAAAGATGTAAATAAATTGGTTGGTTAAATAATGTGTTTTGAAGATGATGGTATGATTTTATATTGGAAAGTTGTGTTATTACAAAGAGAAAGGAAGATAGGATGATTCAACCATTAATTCATGGTTTGATTTTAGCCTTTGGTTTGATTTTACCTTTAGGTGCGCAAAATGTATTTGTATTTAATCAAGGAGCAAATCATAAAAGATTAATCAAGGCAATGCCAGTCATTATAACTGCGAGGCTATGTGATACATTTTTAATTGTGTTAGCTGTTTTAGGCGTCTCCGTTATATTATTATCTTTACCGGTATTACAAATTATCATTTATTGCATAGGTTTTGTATTTCTTATTTATATGGCTTGGTCATTGTGGAAAGAACAGCCACAAACACTTGAACATTATTACTCTATGACAGCCCGAAAACAAATAGGGTTCGCAATATCTGTATCATTATTAAATCCACATGCGATAATGGATACGATTGGCGTTATTGGCACCAATGCTGCGTTATATGAAGGTTCGGATAAAGTGTTGTTTACTGTGGCAACGGTAACTATTTCATGGATTTGGTTTATATTTTTGGCAATTGCAGGTAAATTTGTAGGGCATGTTGATAGAACAGGTAAATACATCATAGTATTAAATAAAATTTCAGCCATTATTATCATCATTGTTGCATGTCTCATATTAAAACAATTGTTGAATATATTATTTAGATAATTATAAAAAGAGAGCGGGGAAGGACTACATTTTAAAGAATTCGTCACCCCGCTCTATTATCTTGAATCTTGTGCTATTTATGATTTATTCATATTTTTATACTTTTAATCATATGTTCTAACACCTAATGGTTTATAGTTATGAATGGAGTCAAACAATTCTTTCGGGCTGTCACAAAGTGGGGCAAGTGTTTTGTATTTTTCGTCTATAAAGCCTTCTTGAATCATATGATTAATTAACGATTGTAAAGGTTCGAAAAAACCATTGATATTAAATACAGCAATCGGTTTTTGATGAATACCTATTTGTGCCCAACTATACATTTCAAAAAACTCTTCTAAAGACCCTGCGCCACCTGGTGCCATAACAAATGCATCTGCTAATTCAGCCATTTTATTTTTTCTTTCATGCATAGAATCAACTAAAATAAGTTCACTTAATCTTGTACTGGTGATTTCACGTTCATTTAACATATTCGGCATGACACCAATGGCTGAACCGCCATAGTCTAATACACCGTCTTGAATAGCACCCATGATTCCCACTGAACCTGCGCCAAATATGAGTTCATAACCATTCTCAGCCATATAACGACCTAAATGATATGCTTCTTTCATATAAGAAGCATCTTTACCTTTGCTTGCACCGCAATAAACAGCAATTTTTTTCATATGTCATTCCTCCGTAAATAATGATGATTCATTTATAATAGACAAAAATCTTTGTTCAAATAAAGCGACATCTTCTGATGTGAAAGCAGACGGTCCTTTAGTACGACCGCCACTTTTTCGAAATTGTGCACTCGCATGTCGTTGTTCAAGTAATGTATTGATATTATGTTGATTATAAATAAAACCTTTATGATGCATTACTAATTTGGCTTTATTTAGTAATAAACTTGCAAGACCATAATCTTGTGTAATTACAATATCATTTGGTTGGACCAGCTTAACAATCTTATAATCGACAGCATCTGGTCCATCATCAACGTAAATAATATTGACATGGTCAGGTTGTATAGTGGTAGAAAAGTGACTAAAGCTACGAACGACGGTAACAAAGATGCTTGTCCCTTTAGTCAATTCAATTACTGAATTGGTAACAGGACAAGCATCTCCGTCAATTATGATTTGAGCCATAATGTTTATTTACCTTTTTCTTCATCGTTCTGTTTAACAATACTTTTAGCAACATAATCTTTATATTTTTTGAATTCAGCTAAACGCGCTTTTTTATTTTTTTCACGAGCTTTGTCTTCTTCTTTATGACGTTTGTCTATATTTTTTTGGAGCTTTTTATTCATTTTGTCTGCTTCTTTGCGATTTTCTTTTTCTAATTTTTCGCCTTTTTTCTCAGTTTCTTCGTCAAGTTTTCCTGGTGTCATGCCAACTTTTTCCATATGTTTGTTAGATTTTTTCATTGAATGGATGCGTTGTTTTTCGTTTTCTTGACGTGATTTATCTTCTTCTTTATGACGTTTATCTATATTTTTTTGAAGCGTCTTATTCATTTTATCTGCTTCTTTGCGGTTTTCTTTTTCAAGTTTTTCGCCTTTTTTCTCAATATAGGCAGGATCATGTTCTTTAGCAATACGTTTTAATTCACGTTTTTGTTCAATATTGTGTTTTTTATCAATTACGTAATCTTTAGCATTAGCAGATTTGTCTACCACTGTATCTTTAATTTGAACAGATTTGTTTGCTACTGTTTTTGAAGCTTTAGCAGTTGCATCACTTGCTTTTTTAACATCAGGGTGATCCTTAATACGTTTACGTTCAACGATTAACGGTACTAAAAACACAGGTGCTACTGTGATGATTGTTCTGATTAATTGCTTTTTGTCCATACTCGTTGCCTCCAATAATTTTATACTATCTATTTATTACCCTATGATACATGAAAATAAACGGTAAATATACGGTCTTTCAAGGATTTATTGCTTGGATTATTAAAGGGAAATATTAAAAAAACTATTGAAATTTTTGGTGAATTTCAATAGTTTTTCAAGTATTAATTGGTATTTAATCTCATTTTATTGACCAGAAATACCTTGTCCTATACCAAAGCCAAAGTATAGAATAGCAATAATAATAACCAAAATAATTCTATAGATAGCAAATGGAATGAGTTTTATTTTACTAATCAAGAATAAGAACGTTTTGATTGCAATTAAACCAACAATAAAGGCTGTAATAAAGCCTAATAAGTAAAAACCAAAGTGATCTAATTGTATATATTCAAAGTTTTTGAATAAAGATAATCCACTAGCGGCTAACATCACAGGTACTGCCATAATAAACGTAAAATCGGAAGCTGATTTATGATTCATTTTCATTAAAACGCCTGTAGAAATTGTAGATCCTGATCTACTAAAACCTGGCCACATAGCAATGGCTTGAGATAAACCTATCACAAAAGCTTGGAAATAGTTTATTTGGTCAACCGTTTTAGGGTGAGCTACTCTTTTACTATACACATCGGCAATAATCATATAAATTGCTCCAACAAATAGTCCAACCATAACTGTTGGGACGCTAAATAAATATTTTTCAATAACATCATCGAACAATAAACCTAAAATGCCTGCTGGAATCATACCAACGATAATATGTAACAAGTTTAGACGTTTTGGTTTTTGGCCTATACCGTCGATAGGCTCACCTCTATATTTTCCTATATGTAACATTTCAAAGTAACGTTCACGGAATACCCAAGCTCCTGCGAAAACGGATCCTAGTTGAATGACAATTTTAAAGGTGAATGCGGATTCTGAACCTAAAAATTGAGTTGATTTGAGCCACATATCATCTATAAGAATCATGTGACCAGTCGAAGACACCGGTGCAAACTCAGTTAAGCCTTCAACAATCCCTAAAATGATACCTTTTATTAATTCAATCAATATCATAATTAACCTACTTTCGTATTATGGATTATAATTTATTTATTTTCATTTTATAATAATAGCACATTAAAAATGTAATGTGCTACAGATATATATGAATTTGGACTAAAGGCCGAGAGAAAATAAAAATTTTTAGATTAGCTTAATGTTTATGCGTTTAAATGTCTTAATAAAGCAAGAAAAACATAGAATTATCTACTATAATCCAAAAACTAAATAGGATTGTCAAAAAAGAATGGTTTACATGAATGTAATTTAGGTTTTAATAATAAAATTATAATTATGACAAAAGTATGAATTACATTCATAAAAATACATAAATCAATGAGCGAATTGATTTAATTTTTGTATAATCCCTATATAATATGAACTAGGTGATAATTGTGAAAAGATTAACAAATTTAGCGGTAAAATATAAAACTTATCCTATTTTAATGTTTGTAATCAGTGCATTATTAGCTATTACTGTAGTTATTCAAAATATTGCTATAGCAGAAATTTTAAATGCAATGTTAAGTAATACGCATCAAGATTTGTTAATTTTACTACTGATAACATTAATTATTTTATTAGCAAGAGCGACATTTAATACAATGAATCAAATGATAGGCGATCGTATGTCTACACGAGTAAAATATGATTTGCGCCGTCAATTGATTTTAAATAAATCTTCAGATCCAATCGGTGTTCAAATTAATACACTGACAGAAAATATCGATGGCATCGTACCATTTTTTAATAGTTATTTTCCACAAGTATTCAAATCAATGATGATTCCTTTATTTATCATTATCGCCATGTGTTTTATTCATTTGAATACAGCGTTAATTATGATTGTAACAGCGCCATTTATCCCATTATTTTATATCATTTTTGGACTAAAAACACGCGATGAGTCGAAAGACAAAATGACTTATTTAAATCAATTTAGTCAACAATTTTTAAATAAAATAAAAGGACTTATCACATTAAAACTATTTAATAAAACAAAGACTACCGAACAAGCTTTATACGAAGAAAGTACAACATTTCGAGATTTAACAATGCGTATTTTAAAAAGTGCATTTTTATCGGGTTTAATGTTGGAATTTATTAGTATGTTAGGTATTGGTCTTGTCGCGTTAGAAGCAGGGTTAGGGTTAATTTTATTTCACAATATAGACTTTAAAACTGCAGCTATCGCCATTATTCTAGCTCCAGAATTTTATAATGCAATCAAAGATTTAGGTCAATCTTTTCATACAGGAAAGCAGAGTGAAGGCTCAAGCGACGTTGTGTTTGATTTATTAGATCGACAAGAAACAATTAACAAACGCGAAGTGCCGACCAATATACAGCAAACGCCTTTAATTCAACTTGAGAATGTGGACTATCAATATGAAGGTGCGAAACATCGGGCATTGAAGCATATCAATTTAAATATTTATAATGGAGAGCATATTGCATTAATTGGTCAAAGTGGTGCAGGCAAGTCTACTTTAGCCCAAGTAATCGCGCAACATTTTATACAGCAAACTGGGTCTGTTACTTATCAGAAAAAACAATTGAAAATTGGATTTTTAAGTCAGAGCCCATATATTTTTAATGCGTCCATTCGTGATAATATGACGATGTTTCAAGAGATAGATGATAATCAGATATTTGCAGTCCTTGAAGATGTTGACTTAAAACAACAAGTTAATATTTTAAAAGACGGTATAGATACCTGGATTGGCGAGGGAGGAGAAATGCTATCAGGCGGACAAATGAGAAGAATCGAACTCTCAAGACTGTTATTAATGCGACCTGATGTATTGATTTTTGATGAGCCAGCAACAGGGTTAGACGTGCAAACAGAACAAATCATACAATCAGCAATCAGTAGAAAATTTAAAAATACTACTATTATTACGATAGCTCATAGAGAGAATACAATTAAAAATGCAGATAGACGTATTGTAATTAATCAAGGTACGGTTGAATCTAACAAAGTAACAAACGAAAATGAATATAAAGGTGGTGACATGTGATGAGACCACGTATTCAATTTAAGCTAGATAAAGATTTAATATTATCTATTATTGTTGGCGTATTAGGTAGTTTAACTGCACTCGGTATGTTTTTCTTAAGCGGTTATATGGTAACCCAAAGTGCGCTCGGTGCACCACTATTTGCATTAATGATATTAATCGTAACTGTCAAATTCTTTGGATTTTTAAGAGCTGTTGCAAGATATATTGAACGTCTATTATCGCATAAAACAACATTTACTATGCTTAGAAATGTCAGAGTACAATTTTTTAAACGGATTATACCTGTTGTACCAGATGTTTATAGAAAGTTTAATTCAAGCGATCTTCTTGGTCGTATGGTAGGTAGTGTAGAATCACTGCAAAACATTTATCTAAGAGTCTATTACCCGCCGGTCGTTATAGGTTTAACTGCGTTGATTGCAATGATTGTAACATTTTATTTTTCTTATGTTCATGCAATAATCATATTTTTAAGTATGTTAATAACGTTGGTATTGATACCTTGGCTAAGTGCTAAAAAAGCGCAAACACTAAAAAAACGGGTTAACCACGTACAAGGTCAGTTTTTAAATCAATTTTATGACTATAAAGAAGGATATGAAGAATTAGAGCGTTTCCAACAAACGGCTTTGTATGAACAAAGGGTTTTAAACCAATTAGGTAAATATGAACAAGCTCAAGCAAAAGAGCAACGGTTTTTATCTTTGTATGAATTTAGTTTGAATGTAGTATCAATGATTGCTTTATTTGCTACTTTATCTTTGGGTGTAATACAAGTGCAAAATCACCAATTAGATGTTGTCTATTTGACAAGCATTGTGCTAATGATGCTGACACTATTTGAACAAGCTATACCTATGAGCAATGTTGCATATTACAAGGCAGACACAGATGAAGCTTTAAGTAATATAAATGAAGTTATCGCACATCCAATGAAACAAGGGGACGAGCAATTAGAGTTAACTGCTACTAGCAATAAACCTTTATTAGAAGTTCAAAATGTTAACTTTAAATATTGGAACCAATCCACATATACTTTGCAAGCAGTTCAATTAAATATTCATGAAGGTGAACATGTCGCAGTTATTGGACCTTCAGGTTCAGGAAAGAGTACATTGTTACAATTGATGTTAGGTCTTTATCAAAGTGATAATGGAGCTATTTTAATAAATCAACAAGATGTCACAAACATTTTAGATTCAAATAAATATGATGCCATTAACGCATTATTACAGACACAACAATTATTTGATGGTAAAGTACGTGATAACTTATTTACAGATGAAGAGGATGAGGTAATAAAAGAAGTTTTCGATATATTAGGATTGACGCATATAGACTTAGATAGAAATATTACGCTTTCTGGTAATACATTATCAGGTGGAGAAATTCAACGGCTAGGTATTGCAAGATTACTGTTGAAGGAAGCGCCTATATGGATCCTTGATGAGCCAACGACAGCTTTAGATATTTATCATACGAACCTTGTAATGGAAGAAATTCATAAACAAGCACAAACCTTAATTGTTGCAACTCATGACTTAAGATTATTACCAAAATTTGATAAAATAGCAGTTATGGTCGATGGTGAAATCATTGAATATGGTGATTATCAATCACTATTAGCAAACAAAGGTTATTTATATCAAATGGTAACGATAAATCAATTGTAAATTTAAACTTTAATAGATACTAAAGAAGAGGCTGAGACATTATTAAACGTCTCAGCCTCTTAATCTGATATTGGTATTTGGTGAATCAGTCTAAAAATAAACTAACTTATACCAAGTAGTTCTAATGCAATCCACCAATGTCTTGGCGAGACAGTAAGCAATGCTTCTTTTTCAAAATGCATTGCTGTCCTGTACACCTTATCATCAATCAAATATATTTAGATTATCCAATTTGAGGTAGTTCAACCTAAACATTTAATACTTAGCGTTATTTTGCTTTTTCTTCTGTAAAGGCGTTAATTACTTTAGAAAGTAATCGGTTTAGTTCTTTGTTTTCTTCTGAGCTTAGTGAAGATGCAATTGCTACATCTTGACATGCAGTATCCAATTCAGGACGGATTGCTTCACTTTTATCTGTTAAGTGAATAAATACTTCACGTTGATCGACTTCAGAACGTTCACGTTTGATTAAATCAACTTGCTCCATTCTTTTCAGTAATGGTGATACAGTGCCTGTATCAAGCGCTAATTCAGTAACGACTTTTTTCACGTTAACAGGTGATTCAGCCCATAAGATTGTTAAAACTAAAAACTGTGGATATGTTAGCTTGTATTTTTTAAAGACATTATTTGAGTAGTAGCGATTTACTTGTCTTTGAGCGTTATACAAACTAAAACATAGTTGATCCTTTAAATTAAGTGGTTCAGACATAAAGTTCTCCTCCAGACATTCTATCCGTTTTCTTCCTTCTGTTTCGGATTTGAATCCGTCTAATGTTGTGTAACACTTCCTCAAACATACTTTCGCACTTTGCCATGCTAAAATAAAGTATGTATAAAGTTTAGAAGAAAATCAATATTTTATCAAGTGAAAGATTAATTATAAGAATAATTAAGGTTTTACGCAAACATTTTTAATTACGAAATGAGTGAGTATATGAAAAATATTAAAAATCAAAAAACATCAATTACAGTCATCACAGGGTTTTTAGGAAGTGGCAAAACCACGTTCTTAAGCAAATATATAAAATATTTACAAAAAAACAATGAAAACCCAGCAGTTATCGTAAATGAATACGGTAATTTAGATATTGATAGCCATGCAATAAGCAATGATATTGAGGTTGTGTCCATATTAAATGGTTGCGTATGCTGTGATTTGCAACTAGATTTAATAAAACAATTAAAACATTTTCTTAGCAAAAGTGCAACGCGCCATATAATAATTGAAGCTACAGGTTTGGCACATCCGATTGATATTATTGCAGCATGCCAAGACCCAGAAATTGTTGAACAAGTCAGTCCACCAACGGTGATAGGCTTAGTAGACGGGCCTAGATTCTTAAATCGTGGCCAATATACAAAGCATACAATACAGTTAATGGAAGAGCAATTAGCTGTGTGTCATGCGATTGTTATGAATAAAATGGATCTTATTGACCATAATAAACAGGTAATGGATATGGCAGTAAATGAAATTAACCCTACCGCTTCTAAGTACTTTACCACATACGCGAATTTAAGTATGGATAATATTCATATAACTTCAGACAATAGTGGTGTTAAAGCTAGCACTCATGCACATCATCATGGTATAAATAGTGTAAATTATCATTTTTCTGGTCCGATTAATAGGCAGCTGTTTTATCAATTTATTTTACGCTTACCAGATAATGTTCTAAGATTAAAGGGATATGTAAAGTTTAGAGATATGCCTAATGATATTTATGAGTTTCAATATGCATTTGGTTTGCCTGATTATCAAATTGTAGATGAAGCATTGCCACTCACGCTAGTTATTATTGGTGAGCAATTAGACGAGAATAAGTTACGGAATCAATTGGATATGCTTCAATTCACATAATTTACATCAATGAAATAAAGAAAGGGGTTTGATTTATTATGGATAGAGTAAAGATTAACCAGCATGTATCATTTTCAAATGTAATACAAGGTTTTTGGAGAGCGAAAGATTGGCAGTGGACGCCACAACAGTTAAATCGCTATATTAATGAATTGGTCGAACGTGGTATAACGACGATGGACCATGCAGATATATATGGCAATTATACTTGTGAAGGAATTTTTGGAGAAGCGCTCAAATTATCACCCAATTTACGAAATCATCTTGAGATCGTATCTAAATGTGGCATTATATTGCCTTCAAATAAAATAGAACAAGCAGATGGTCATCGATATGACCACAGCAAAAAGCATATCATACAATCTGTCGAGCGCTCGCTTAAGCAATTACAAATAGAACAATTAGATGCTGTGCTTATTCATAGACCTTCCCCATTAATGGATCCTCATGAAATAACAGAAGCCGTTAAAATTTTAGTGAAAGAAGGGAAAATTAAATCATTTGGTGTATCTAATTTCAATAAATCACAATATGATTTATTGAGTAAATGTTTAGTTTGTGACAAATTGCATATTACTTTAAATCAATTAGAAGTTTCACCTTATACATTAGACGCAATTGAAGATGGAACAATTAATCACATGTATAAAGATGATGTTAAAATGATGTCATGGAGTCCATTAGCTGGAGGAAAGTTATTTGATTTAGAAGATGAAAAAACGGCAAGAATCACAGCGGTGATTTCTCCGTTAGCACAAAAATACCAAGTTACAACAACGGCAATTATTATGGCCTGGTTAAATAAGCATCCAGCATCTATTATGCCTGTGTTTGGAACGCAAAAAATTCACCGTGTCGATGAAGCATTACAAGGTATGGAATTATCGTTGACTGATCAAGAATGGTTTGATATTTATACAGCTTCTTTAGGTCATGATATTCCTTAGTTTTAAAATAGAAGGAGCGTAAATGATGAACAATCAAAACGAACAACATTATAGAAATCAGTTTAAATTTCAACGCAATTTTATTAATTTCCCATTTTTAGGATTCGCGTTGATAATTGCTTTATTAAACATTATCTACCCCGATATTAATGTAATGATGACATTATTTGGTTTGTTTTTCCTATATAATGGAGGGATATTATTTGTTGCATTTATTAAACATTATAAACGCGTAATGGTTTTAGCTGTCATATTAACGCTACTATCTCTAGCATTATTTGGAATGACAATGTATTTATACGCTAAAGCAAACAATTTACTGTAGTACCAAAAAAGTACATGAACTAAATAATCAGGAGGCAATACATGGAGCAATGGATTACACATTTTATGGAGCAATATGGCTATTGGGGGATTGCATTTCTGATATTTTTGGAGAATATCTTTCCGCCTATACCATCAGAAGTTATATTAACCTTTGGTGGTTTTATGACCACACAAGCTAACTTAGGTTTTGTTGGTGTCGCGTTAACATCTACAGTGGGATCCGTTGTTGGGGCTATTGCACTCTATGGTATCGGTGCTTGGATAGGTGAACGCAATTTATATAAAATTGTAGCCCGTTATGGCAAAGTAATACGCGTAAAAGAAAGTGACTTGGATAAAACAATTCAGTGGTTTGAACAATACGGTTATTGGACTATATTTTTCTGTCGTTTCGTCCCCCTTTTAAGAAGTTTGATTTCAATACCAGCAGGCTTAACGCGTATGAATATGCCATTATTTTTATTATTTACTACTATTGGTACGTTGATTTGGAATGTAGTATTAATCTATTTAGGACAAACTGTTGGCAGTAACTGGAAAGCAATCGTGCATTACATGGATATTTATTCTAAAATTATTTATATTGTACTTATTATTTTGATTATTTTTATTATTTGGAAATGGGTAAAGCGTCAAAGAAAATATAAGAAAAAGTAATGATAAGCTCAAAGAAATTGAATGCACCTTTTGACTCTTATTGTGTAATTATTCCACATGCTAGATGTTATAATGATGTATAAATCGAATGCTGAAAGGGATGACATTATGACAAAGCGAAAAATTTCAATTATAGGCGCCGGCAATACGGGCTCAACGTTAGCGTTTCTTATTGCCGAACGTGAATTAGCAGATGTAGTATTGATTGATCAGCCTAAGAATGAAGGGCAAGTCAAAGGTAAAGCTTTAGATATACTAGAAAGTAGTCCTATTTATGGTTTTGATGTAAATGTATTTGGATCAGTAGCTTATTCGGATATAAAAGATTCTGACATCGTTGTTATTACTGCGGGGGTACCACGTAAACCCGGGATGAGTAGAGATGATTTAGTCAAAATTAATGAAAAAGTAATGGAAGAAGTCACAACAGAAATTATTAAATATGCGCCTGACTGTAAAATTGTGGTTCTTACAAACCCAGTTGATGCGATGACGTATACAGTTTTGAAAACATCAGGGTTTTCTAAAAATCGTGTAATAGGGCAGTCTGGCGTTCTAGATACTGCAAGATATCAAACATTTATTGCACAAGCTTTAAGTGTGTCCGTTAAAGATATTAAAGGTTTAGTATTGGGTGGGCATGGAGACACGATGGTTCCACTTGTAAAAGCTACAAATGTTAATGGCGTTCCATTGACTGACCTTTTAGATGAAAGTGTGATTAATGAGATTGTCGAACGCACTCGAAAAGGTGGTGCTGAAATTGTCGAATTACTAGGCACAGGTTCAGCATATTATGCACCTGCCTCAGCGGTATATAGCATGTTGGAAGCTATTTTAAAAGACCAACAGCGTTTACTACCAACCATTGCACTTTTAAATGGTGAATATGGTTTTTCAGATATTTGTTTGGGTGTCCCTGCAATATTAGGAAAAAATGGTATAGAGCATGTACTAGAGCTGACACTTTCAGATGAAGAACAAAACCAGTTACAAACTTCTGCAAATGCTGTACAAGAAGTAAAACAGTCTCTTAAAAATGTATAAGTTTAGCAATCGGATCAATGGTTAATGGGTTAGTGAAGCATTAAAAAGATTGATATTCCGTTCATATAAAACCCCACAGAATGATGAATAAACATTTCTGCGGGGTTTAGTTTATATTATTTTTTCAATTGTCTCTAATTACATTCTGAAAATACATATATATACAGCAACATATTCAAAGAAAGTGAAGATATACATATATTTTAACTTCAGTTTTTCTTGAATAGAGACATGCCAATTAGGGTGACGGCGTTCGTAGTAAAACAATTGTAGATAAAATAAACCTACGCCCAATGGCAAACACATGAGCAAAATACTTTTAGTATAGGAAAACCCTATGTCATGAAGTAAATGCCCAATGATTAACTGAAATACGATGAGTACAATAATTAATATTAAAAGATTGATGGTCATTTTGCACTTCGTACTCCTTTCGCAAACGCATAAATCAATATTTGTAGTAATACGAGTAATGTTATAAAAAGTAAAGCATCGAGGTTTAAGTTATTTGTTACTTCTCTAAATATCCTAAGAGGTTCGTTGATAAGGTAAACAGAGTGTAAACGTAAAAAACGTCCGATGTATATACCAAAACCATTGAGCATCATCATGATTAATATTAATATTCTGTTAAACCAATGAGCACTAGTAAAGTGCTCTATTTCTATAAACATTAAAATTAATAAATATAATGCAAGCAACACGCCTGAAATTAGAAATGTAAAATACATCCATTCAACGATGACTAAACCTTGGTAAAAATTGAAAGTAAATTGATTTAAATGTATTAAATCTGTCACCATGTACAACGTATTAGGAACCATGAATAAAAATATGAGTATAAAGACAATGAATAATGGCCATTCATATTTATATTTAGGTTTAAATAAATTTAAAAGTAAGCACAGTTCAAACGGTATATATGCTAGAAAAAGATTCAATGTCATAAATTGATAAAAATGATTAAAGAAAATAGAAATAATCATTAATATTAGGAATACTGTCCTAGCAATGTAACGGGGGGCCATACTTACACCTACTTTCTTTTTAAATTTATATAAGTGGAATAGGGTAATAATCTAGTTTTATAACCAGAATTTGTTGTTTGTTCAGATATTCACCACTTATACCATATGAGCGTTTAAGCCTTTTATAGTCAATGTTACAAACCATATGAAAACAAAAATTCCCATAAAAGCGCATTGCTCAAGGGAATATGAACACAAAATTTTGAATATGGATATTTATAATACAAGTTCACCTGATAAATTTCAATTATAAACATAGTCTATATGTAATGAAAACGGTTATAATGAAAAGGAGTGAATCAGAAAGCAAAGCATTTAGTTTGGTTTCTTATGATTACTCCCTTTGCATAGGATGACTATATTGCTAAAACTACTAAATAGATGTATTTTTGAAGCCTTATGAAGTGCTAATTTGTCATAAATATTTATATAGTGATGTTTGTATAAACGAGAATAGTTTTTTTACCTCTTAATGCACAAACAGCTATAAATCTAGTAAATTCAAACCGATATGTTCATCGTGTTTACGATTGATATCGAGATTTGTCATTGTAATAACAATTTCTGCCGTGGCAGAAACGACTGCTTTTGTTAAATGACCACTTAAAGTTTCATATTTATCGGTGCCAAATGTTGCATGTAAATGCGCGAATGGCTTTTCGTCTATATGAGAAATATTACCTAACAAGCTAATTAACTCTAAAGGCGCTTTAATTTCTTTTTTCTCATATGACTTAGTTTCTAAATTATAGAAATTTAATTCTACATCATCACAGGCACCTACGCCACTCACTGTGCCAAACTTACCATTTTGTTCACGCGCAATATCCGTCACTGCGTCGACAATATCTTCCCCTTGTTCTAACACTAATACAATTGTTTTGCCATCAACTTGATATACCATTTTGAAACCTCCATTCAAATGATTAACTTTAATTACATTATACAAATAATTATTTATAAGATGTATAATATTGTTTATGAAGTTGAATTTTTCTATTGTGTTTCTATTAGAAAATGTTATAGAATGTTCTAATATTATGCATTCCTCGAATAAGATAACGTAAAACAAAAACAATTTAAAATCTACGAAAGAATGGAGTGAAAAGCGTGAACAAACAATTTTATATTTTATATTTTAATATATTTTTAGTCTTTTTAGGTATAGGTTTGGTTGTACCAGTACTACCAGTATATTTAAAGGATTTAGGTTTAAAAGGTAGTGACTTAGGTATTCTTGTTGCGGTTTTCGCACTAGCGCAAATGATTATTTCGCCTTTTGGTGGTACGCTTGCAGATAAATTAGGGAAAAAATTAATTATTTGTATCGGTCTCGCACTTTTTGCTATTTCAGAATTTTTATTTGCAGCGAGTTACACATTTCCACTATTAATCGTTTCCAGAATTTTAGGTGGTTTCAGTGCTGGTATGGTTATGCCAGGGGTTACTGGTATGATTGCAGATATTTCTTTAGGAAAAGACAAAGCAAAGAATTTTGGTTATATGTCAGCCATTATTAATTCTGGTTTCATTTTAGGTCCTGGTCTAGGTGGTTTACTAGCTGAATTTTCACATAGATTACCATTCTATGTAGCAGGTACAAGTGGTGTGATTGCACTCATATTATCAGTTACATTAATTAAAAATCCTAAACATGAGACACAAGATGGCTTTACTCAATATCAACCGGAATTACTTTCTAAAATAAATTGGAAAGTGTTTCTTACTCCGGTCATTTTGACGCTCGTATTAGCGTTTGGTTTGTCAGCGTTTGAAACGTTATTCCCATTATATACAGCGGACAAGGCACATTATTCACCTATAGATATTTCACTTGCAATTACAGGTGGAGGTATCTTTGGGGCACTCTTCCAAGTGTTTTTCTTTGATAAGTTTATGAAATATTTTGAAGAGCTTACATTTATTACGTATGCTTTGCTTTATTCTGCTATAATATTACTCGCATTGACATTGATGCATAGTTACTGGTCAATTATGGTCATTAGCTTTGTTGTATTTATAGGTTTTGATATGATTCGACCAGCTATTACAAATTATTTTTCTAATATAGCTGGCAACCGACAAGGATTTGCTGGTGGGCTAAACTCTACATTTACAAGTATGGGAAATTTCATCGGTCCTTTAGTCGCGGGTAGTTTATATGATGTGAACTTTGAATTTCCATTATATATGGCAATATTAGTAATGTTTATAGGTATGATAGTAATATTTGTTGAAAAAATAATTCAAAAGAGGACAAAAAAGTCTTAACTGGATATAACTTAACATTGTGAAAGTTTTTGATAACGAATAAAATGTATGGGTCAGTCTAAAAGTATTTAAATAAGAGTTGGAAATATCTTTTAAAATGATAATTACAATTTATTTGAAATTGTGTGGTATTGATAACGTAAAGAGGGAGCGGGCAGCAGTCTTTAAAAAAAGATGGCTATCCGCTTCTTCTTATATGTGATAGACAAATATGATTGACGTGTTTGTCTCTTTAATTAATACAAATTCCCTTGTTAGAAAACAGCACTAAATATGACACGTATGTTTAAGATTAATTGCACATATAATATTTATGTTACAGAAGTTACAATTGTTTTAAATTGCGGTCTATATAAGTTTTTTGTTAAATATATGTGCTAATATGAAATTGTTATTAATAAAGAGAGAATGAATTAAGGGGATAAACTTGAAAAATTTACTATTGGCGATATTGGCTTTTCTGCTTTCGTGTTGTTTCATATTTTTATTGGTATTAGTTACTAACCAGCAAGCACTTGCTAAAGTACATGAGACAATCTCGAGTTACTCTGAAACAAATAAAGCGATTCAATCCAAAACGAAAGATAACAACGCTCACTCAGATGCAAAGGGAGAAAAGAAAAAAGAAAAGCCATATAATGCAAAAAATCATGTACCAATTGCATCATCAGCGACACATCATTTGAAAGATAAAACCTCTGGGGAAACTAATTTGCCTCAGTTTACAGCAGCTTTAAGTAAAGCTCAAACTATTGTGAATGATGATAACCATTCTGAAAATAAATATAATGATTACGGGATAGATCGTACATGTCAAGGAGCATTTTACTATGTATTTACATTTAAAAATCAGAAAAAACCAAATACATATTATAGAGTTACTGTAGACCAAAATAACCATGCAAGAATATTTGATAACAGCTATCGCGTTCAAGATAACCCGGATTTAAATAAACCACGTATTTCACCACATGAATCAGAAGTCATAGCACAAAAATATGCAAAAGATGCACTAGGTAACTATGCTACTTTGAAACAAGTCCAAGCGTCTAAACAAGGTATGTCTTATACATTTTATAATTCGACTGCTAACAAAGAGTATAAAGTTACTGTAAATAAAGTAGGCGATGTCATACGTCAACCTGCTTTGAATAAGTGATAAATAAAAACATTCAGCTTCCTGACTTTATTGAAGTTGAATGTTTTTATTTTTGGAAAAATGTATAAAGTTAAATGTATCAATGGTATGATTATATTAACATTAGAGACATTTTATATTCTAAAAAAATATATAACAATAACTAATTTGAATTGAAAAGGATGAATGTTTTGAAAAAAATAAAAAAAGCAATTATACCTGCAGCTGGGTTAGGTACAAGATTTCTTCCAGCAACTAAAGCTATGCCAAAAGAAATGTTACCAATCTTAGATAAGCCAACGATTCAATACATAGTTGAAGAAGCCGCTCGTGCTGGCATTGAAGATATTATTATCGTAACTGGAAAACATAAACGTGCAATTGAAGATCATTTTGATAATCAAAAAGAATTGGAAATGATATTACAAGAAAAAGAAAAAACAGATTTATTAGAAAAAGTGAATTATTCTACAGAGTTAGCTAATATTTTTTATGTTAGACAAAAAGAGCAAAAAGGACTAGGGCATGCTATTTATTCAGCTCGCCAATTTATTGGAAACGATCCTTTTGCGGTACTATTAGGTGACGATATTGTAGAGTCTGAAAATCCGGCTATTAAACAATTAATGAATACCTATGAAGAAACTGGTAAGTCTGTCATCGGAGTTCAAGAGGTAGATGAAAATGAAACGCATCGATATGGTATTATTGATCCGTTAGAAAAAACAGGTCGAAGATACGAAGTAAATCAATTTGTTGAAAAGCCCAAACAAGGCACTGCACCTTCTAATTTAGCGATTATGGGACGTTACGTATTAACACCTGATATTTTTGATTATTTGGCGAACCAAGACAAGGGCGCCGGTGGTGAAATTCAACTCACTGATGCAATTGAAAGACTAAATAAAGATAGCCAAGTATACGCGTATGATTTTGAAGGTAATCGTTATGATGTGGGAGAGAAGCTAGGTTTTGTTAAAACAACAATAGAATTTGCTTTAAAAGATAAAGAAATGAACGAAGCATTAACACGTTTTATTAAACAACTGAATTTGGATGATTAAGTTATAAACATTTAAGCGGTGGAGATAATAATTTATTTGTTAAACATCGCACATCTTGAAGTGTTACGAGGTGTAGAAATGAAGCAAAAGAAGACCAACGCAATGCGCATATTAGATCGTCAAAAAACCAATTATAATGTGAATACTTATGAAGTTACAGATCAACATATGGACGGTACTGAGGTAGCAAATAAAGTAGGCATCGAAGATAAGTTTGTATATAAGACGCTTGTTTTAGAAAATAGTAACCATGATCACTTTGTTTTTGTTATTCCTGTAAATGCTACGTTAGATATGAAAGCAGCAGCTTATGCTGTAAACGAAAAGAAATTACATTTAATGCCGCTAGATGACTTGAAGAAAGTGACAGGATATATTAGAGGCGGTTGTTCACCAATAGGCATGAAAAGACAATTCCTAACAGTGATTGACCAACAAGCAACGTTCTTAAATTCAATTTATGTTAGCGGTGGGGAACGCGGTGTGCAAATTGAAATGGCAGTAGATGATTTAATTGATACCACTCATGCTAAAGTAACAGAAGTTATTCATAATTAAAAAAAGTAGTATAAAATGTATCATCACGAAACGGTAAACTTGCCATTTCGTGATTTTTTATGCGCACAAATAAAATACTTAACCTCATATTTTGCCTCATATGTTAATCGCTAAAGCTTAATGCGTTTTATTACCAATTTTGTATATGATTTACATTTCATTTAATAAAAAAAGGGACGGTTTATGTAAAAAGATATAAATGATGAAATATGCACCCTTTTTTTGACTGTTTTTGACTGTTTTTGATAAAAAATGATTGAAATAAGAAAGCGTAACCATTATAATGATGATGGAATGAGGTGAAGAGATGATTACGGAAAAACGTCATGAACTCATATTGACTGAATTGTCAAAAAAGGATTTTTTAACGTTGCAAGAATTAATAGAGCGTACAGGTTGTAGTGCTTCAACGATTCGTCGAGATTTATCGAAATTACAAAAAATCGGGAAATTAAAAAGAGTACATGGAGGCGCAACACTTAATCAATCATCTCTTTTAGAACCCAATTTAGCTGATAAGCGTGCTACAAATTTAAAAGAAAAACAAGAAATAGGACGATTAGCTGCTCTGGAAATAGAAGATAACGAGTGCATCTTTTTAGATGCTGGCTCGACGACACTAGAGATGATTCCTTATATAAAGGCGCAAAATATTGTGGTTGTTACAAGCGGCTTAACTCATGTTGAAGAGTTAATTAAGTATGGTATTAGAACATTTATTTTAGGTGGAGAAATTAAAGCGACGACGTTTGCGACAGTAGGCGCAAGTGCTCTAGAAACATTGAAACGATACCGATTTGATAAAGTCTTTATTGGAATGAATGGCATAGATACGAAGTATGGTTTAACAACACCAGACGAACAAGAAGCAATTATTAAAAAATATGCGATACAGTTAGGCGCAGAAGCCTACTTATTAGCTGATCATGATAAATACGACAAGGTATATTTTGCGCATGTCCCAATCGAAGATGAAATTACAATCGTTACTTCTAAAAAAGTAAGAGAGAGTGGGATTTTTGAAAAATTTGCGGACAACTATAAATTTATTGGAGGCACACGATGATCTACACAGTAACTTTTAATCCTTCTATTGATTACATTATGTTTACTAATGATTTTGAGTTAGATGGATTAAATAGAGCGACAGAAACATATAAATTTGCAGGAGGCAAGGGCATCAACGTTTCAAGGGTGTTACAAACATTAAATGTGTCATCGACAGCGCTTGGCTTCGCAGGTGGTTTTCCAGGTCAATTCATTATAGAAACAATGAAAAAAGCGGGAATCTATACTGATTTTATTCAAGTTGATGAAGATACACGCATTAATGTGAAACTAAAAACTGGTAGCGAAACTGAAATAAATGCACCGGGACCAAGTATTTCAGAAACACAATTTACAGCATTACTTACACAACTTCGAAATACTGCTAAGGAAGACACAGTGATAGTAGCAGGTAGTATACCAAAGAGCGTACCAACAGATGCATATGAACAAATTGCAAAAATCACCAAACAAACAGGTGCGCAATTAGTTGTAGATGCTGAAAAAGATTTAGTAGAACCTGTATTAAAATATAATCCATTATTTATTAAACCAAATAAAGATGAATTAGAAGTCATGTTTGACACAACGATAAAATCAGATGAAGATGTCATCATTTACGCACGAGAAATTTTAAAAATGGGCGCTGCATCAGTCATTGTTTCACTTGGTGGTGAAGGCGCTGTGTACGTAGACCATACGCATAACTTAAAAGCGACAGTCCCAAATGGCAAAGTTGTGAACACGGTTGGCTCTGGTGATAGTACAGTAGCAGGTATGGTTGCTGGCCTTGAAGCAGGTCTTTCTATTGAAGCATCGTTTAAACAAGCAGTGTCTGCGGGAACAGCAACTGCATTTAATGATGATTTAGCAACAAATAAGGCAATTGAAGCTATTAAAAATCAAGTGACAATTACGACACTAAATGGGAGTGAATAAGATGAGAATTACTGAGTTATTAACAAAAGATACGATAGCTATGGATCTTTCTTCAACAGACAAAAATGGCGTAATAGACGAATTAGTTAATCAACTAGATAAAGCGGATAAATTAAATGATGTTTCAACTTTTAAAGAAGCGATATATAACCGCGAATCTCAAAGTACGACTGGTATCGGAGAGGGCATTGCCATCCCTCACGCTAAAGTTGCTGCAGTAGATACGCCTGCTATTGCCTTTGGTAAATCTAAAGAAGGAGTAGATTATCAAAGTTTAGACATGCAACCAGCACATCTATTCTTTATGATTGCAGCACCAGAAGGTGGCGCACAAACACATTTAGACGCATTAGCCAAATTATCAGGTATTTTAATGGATGATAAAGTACGTGAAGATTTACTTCATGCAACGTCTCCTGAATCGGTATTACAAATTATTGATAAAGCTGATGATGAAGCAACAGAAGAAGAGGAAGCAGAAGAAGTAAATAATACAGACGCTGAAAGTGCAGCTGATACAAATGAACCATATATATTAGCAGTTACAGCTTGTCCAACAGGGATTGCCCACACATACATGGCACGCGATGCTTTGAAAAAACAAGCTGATAAAATGGGTGTTAAAATTAAAGTAGAAACGAACGGTTCTGGAGGAATAAAGAACCATCTTACGAATGAAGATATCGAACGCGCTAACGGCGTGATTGTAGCGGCAGACGTACACGTCGAAACAGCTCGATTTAATGGTAAAAATGTAGTAGAAGTACCAGTTGCTGATGGCATTAAGCGACCAGAAGAGCTAATTAACATGGCGCAAGATACTTCTCGTAAACCATTTGTTGCGAGCAGTGAGTCAAGTAGTAAACAGTCAGAAAGTAATGAAAAACAAGGTATCGGTAAAACAATATATAAACACTTAATGAATGGTGTTTCTAATATGTTACCACTTGTTATTGCTGGTGGTATTTTAATGGCTATTGTGTTCTTGTTTGGTGCAAATGCATTTGATCCAAAAAGTTCAGAATATAATGCCTTTGCGGAACAATTGTGGAATATAGGGAATAAGAGTGCCTTTGCG
The DNA here is from genome assembly GCF_017892065.1 of Staphylococcus sp. GDY8P120P. Taxonomy (NCBI): domain Bacteria; kingdom Bacillati; phylum Bacillota; class Bacilli; order Caryophanales; family Staphylococcaceae; genus Staphylococcus; species Staphylococcus sp. GDY8P120P. The sequence continues at coordinate 128,241 of NZ_JAESKI010000002.1, forward strand.
TTAATTATACCAATATTAGCTGGATATATTGCACGTAGTATTGCGGACAAACCAGGCTTCGCAGCTGGTCTTGTTGGTGGTATGATTGCTGTTTCGGGCGATTCAGGGTTTATTGGTGGTATCCTTGCAGGTTTCTTAGCAGGTTACTTAACACAAGGTATTAAGAAAGTAGCCAGTGGGTTACCTCAATCATTAGAAGGTTTGAAACCGACATTGATTTTCCCGGTATTCTCAGTTTCAATCACTGGTTTACTCATGATTTATGTATTAAATCCGCCGGCATCATGGTTAAATAATTTATTACTAAATGGTTTACAAAGTTTATCAGGAACGAACATTATGTTATTAGGCTTAGTCATTGGTGCCATGATGGCAATTGATATGGGTGGTCCATTCAACAAAGCAGCATATGTATTTGCAACAGCTGCATTGACTGAAGGCAACGCAGCGCCAATAACTGCTGCAATGATAGGTGGAATGGTTCCGCCAATTGCCATCGCTACTGCAATGGTTATCTTCCGTAAGAAATTCACAAGAGAACAGAGAGGTTCTGTTGTACCAAACTACGTTATGGGGCTATCATTTATTACTGAAGGTGCTATCCCATTTGCAGCAGCAGACCCTATCAGAGTGATTCCATCAATGATGGTTGGCTCAGGTATTGGCGGAGCGATTGCTTTAGGGTTAGGTTCAGCGATTCAAGCACCACATGGTGGTATTTTTGTCATCATCGGAACAGACTTTAGCCATGTGCTACAATCACTCATCGCTATTGTGATAGGCGCGATTATAAGTGCAATTATTTATGGTTTATTAAAACCAAAGTTAACTGAAGAAGAAATTCAAGCATCAGAAGCTATGAATGATTAAAAATAGATTGATGTATGTTATAAAGCCAGAAGAGACTCATTATTGAGTGATCTTCTGGCTTTTTGCGCCGTCATTTTATGAATTAAAAACTTTTGAATATAATAAAAGTGATGAATTTGGTAAAATAAAATAAAAGTTATACAATCATATTTGAGCGTAAAATCATTGAAAAGAAGGTAGAACAAATGACTGAATATGTAATTGAAAATGGGCGAATATATACGGAAGAAGAAATCATCGAACGTGGATATATTATTATTAAATCCGGTAAAATCGCTGGTGTAGGTATAGGGGATTATGAAGGTGAGTTACAAACTATCGATGCACAAGGACATCACATCTTACCTGGCTTTATTGACATTCATATGCATGGGGGTTATGGAGAAGATGCGATGGATGCTTCGTTGGAGGGCTTGAAACATTTATCTGAATCATTATTGTCTGAAGGAACTACCAGTTTCTTAGCAACGACTATGACGCAATCAGATGATAATATTACGCGTGCACTTGAAAATATTGTTGCATACCAAGCACAACACGATGCGTTAAATGCGGCAGATATTGTGGGTATACATCTGGAAGGGCCATTTATTTCTGAACATAAAGTGGGTGCACAAAATCCAGGCTATGTACAAAGACCTTCAGTAGAAAAAATAAATTATTTTCAAAATGTAGCGAATCATCAAATTAAGGTGATGACATTTGCACCTGAAGTTGCTGGCGCACAAGAGACGCTAGCAGCTTTTCATGATGACATTATCTTTTCAATCGGACACACGGTAGCAACATTTGATGAGAGTAATGAAGCGGCTGAAAATGGAGCAAAACATGTAACGCACTTATATAATGCAGGAACGCCATTTGAACATAGGGAACCGGGATTATTTGGCGCAGCTTGGCTTAATGATAAATTAAGCACTGAAGTTATCGTGGATGGCATCCACTCCCACCCAGTAGCTGTAAAAATTGCTTATAAGCAAAAAGGTAATAAACAATTTTACTTGATTACAGACGCTATGCGAGCGAAAGGTATGCCTGATGGCGAGTATGATTTAGGCGGTCAAAATGTCATTGTAAAAGGTTCAGAAGCTCGTTTAGCCTCAGGGGCATTAGCAGGGAGTATTTTGAAAATGAACAACGGTCTCTACAATCTTATGCAATTTACAGGAGATACGTTGGATAACCTATGGCCTGTTACCAGTTTAAACCAAGCAGTAGCTTTAAAAATAGACAACGAAAAAGGCAGTCTGAAGGTTGGCAAAGATGCAGATATTGTCATAGTTAACGATGATATTGAAGTGCTAACAACAATTAAACAAGGTGAGATTCATAAATTTAATTAGTTATAATAACCAAACGATTAAAAAGAATGAAGCCTATTTAGTACGTCTGAAATATAAATCAGAAAGTTGACTTAAAAGTGAATTTGCGTTTAAATGGTAAATTAGGTGAATATAAAATTTTAATTATTATAAATGACTTTCAATACAAATATTATGATAAAATAAAAGTAATGCGTGTTTTTAGGGAGGTGTTACAATGGGAAGGATTTAGCCTATAAAACAATAATCAACAATCATGTAAGATTTGATAAGCAGTCACCTATTGTGACACAAAATTTGGAGGTGAATCCCTAGAAATAGGGAACTAATTGGAAACAGTGACCATAATGAATTTAGTAATATTCTTTTTCTTAATAGCATTAACTACTGTCTTTGTAGGGTCGGAATTTGCTTTAGTGAAAGTACGTACCACAAGGATTGAACAACTTGCTACAGAGGGCAATGGTAATGCACGCATTGTAAAAAAAATGATTAAAAACCTAGACTATTATTTATCCGCATGTCAATTGGGGATTACCGTGACATCTTTAGGTTTAGGTTGGTTAGGAGAACCAACATTTAATAAGTTATTGCATCCACTATTTGAAGTAATCCATTTACCTGATGCATTAACGACGACGATATCATTTATTGTAGCATTTATTATTGTGACTTATTTACATGTGGTTCTTGGTGAATTAGCACCGAAAACACTTGCAATTCAATATACTGAAAAGTTGGCGCTTGTGTATGCAAGACCGCTATATTATTTTGGACTTATCATGAAACCATTAATTTGGTTAATGAACGGTTCAGCAAGAATGATTATTCGCATGTTTGGCGTAGATCCAGATGCTAATAATGATGCTATGTCAGAAGAAGAAATAAAAATTATTATAAACAATAGTTATAACGGCGGCGAAATTAACCAAACAGAATTAGCATATATGCAAAATATTTTTTCGTTTGACGAAAGACATGCTAAAGATATCATGGTTCCTCGTACGCAAATGGTTACATTGAATGAACCATTTAACGTTGATGAATTATTAGAAACGATTAAAGAACATCAATTTACACGTTACCCGATTACTGAAGATGGGGATAAAGACCACGTCAAAGGGTTTATTAATGTAAAAGAATTTTTAACAGAGTATGCTTCTGGGAAACCGATGAAAGCAAGTAATTATATTCATGATCTACCAATGATTTCTGAAACAACAAGGATAAGCGATGCACTTATAAGAATGCAGCGTGAACACGTCCATATTAGTTTAATTATAGATGAATATGGGGGAACAGCTGGTATTCTAACAATGGAAGACATACTAGAAGAAATTGTTGGTGAAATTCGTGACGAATTTGATGATGACGAAGTGAACGACGTTTTAAGATTAAGCGACAATAAGTATCAAATTAATGGTAGGGTCTTATTAGATGACTTGAATGACCAATTTGGTATTGAATTTGAAGATTCTGAAGATATCGACACTATCGGTGGCTGGCTACAAGCGCATAATACGAATTTACAGCCTAATGATTACGTAGATACACAATATGATCGCTGGGTCATATCAGAAGTAGATAATCATCAAATTATCAACGTGATTTTAGAATTTGAATATCATGAAACACGTCCAACATTGGAAGATGAAGAAGACGAAGAAGATGACGATAACTAAGGCGTGATATATGATCCCAAGCCATTTTCTTACTAAAATTTAGTTTATTGAGCATAAATGAGATTTGGTAGGTTGATGACGCATTTTTGTGTGAGCTAAAAAATAGATGTTTAGTTACCTTAACAGTAGTTGGCATAAAATCAATATTCAAATCCACCTATGGTATTGTCACTAGATAACTAAAATAAAAGCAAGCTTTTATCGCTATAATCATTCTAATTATAACGGGATAATGAAATCTTTAAAGCATCATAGATTTCTATCCCGCTTTTTTATATCTAAAATTTAGAAAGTATACATTTATTAATTTAAATATTAAAATAATAATGATACTTAAATTAATAAAGAGAGGGATTGTTTCTATGTTAGCCGATACATATTATTTAAATAATGGTTATCCAATGCCGAAAGTTGGTTTGGGTGTTTATAAAATCACTGAAGAAGAAATGGAAAAAGCGGTCAATGCTGCATTAGAATCAGGTTATCGTGCGTTTGATACAGCCTACTTTTATAAAAATGAAATAGCATTAGGAAATGCTTTAAAAAAAGCAGATATACCTCGTTCTGATTTATTCATTACATCTAAAATCTGGAATGATTACCAAGGATATGATAAAACAATAGAGTTTTTCACTAAATCAATAGAAAATTTAGGCACGGATTATTTAGATTTATTCTTAATACATTGGCCATGTGAAGCAGATAATTTGTTTATAGAAACCTATAAAGCAATGGAAAAACTATATAAAGAAGGACGTATTCGTGCAATTGGTGTTTGTAATTTTAAACAACATCATTTAGAGACATTAATGGCTGAAACTGAAATCACACCAGCTGTAAACCAAATCGAGGTACACCCTTACTTTAGCCAACACGAGTTGCAAGCTTATTGTGACGATAACGATATTGCTGTAACAGCTTGGATGCCATTAATGAGAAATCAAGGATTGTTGGATCATCCAGTGATAACTGACATCGCAAATCGATACGGTAAGACACCTGCACAAGTTGTTTTACGTTGGCATTTAGCACATAATCGCTTGATAATTCCTAAATCAAAAACACCAGAACGTATTAAGGAAAATTATGATATTTTTGATTTCACTTTAGAATTAAGGGATATTGCTGAGATAGATAATTTAAATCGAAATGACCGTCAAGGTAAAGACCCAGATAAGGTACGTATTGGTGACTTAAAATAATACCTTCATGCAGTATCACTTTGGGCGGATAGGCCACTTATTACAGGTTATAAGCGTCTCATTACAGTAATTAAGTATAGCTATATCTATTCATATTAAATATGTTGAAAACTTATTATATTCTTGTTAAAGGACAGGGGAGAAAATCAATTTAGTAACTTTTGATTTCTTTCCTGTTTTTTAGATTAAAGTTATAAAGGGTTTTATTTTCAATCGTTTGCAATAGTTGATAAACTTAATGGACAAAGTTACAACTTTTTACAAAAAATATATAGAACAATATTTAAGTTTAATGATTTATTACTGTATTAAGAAAATTTGTAATTCAAACAGTGACAATTCCTAATTATAAAAGCAGTTTAGTTAACAACAATTTGCAATATTTGTTAAACAATTAAGTTTCATTAATGAATATTAAGGTAATATAAAGATTGCGTAAATCTAAATAATAAGAATGGCAAAATAACTGTGAATATTGATAAAGTGAAATTGAAGTCATTGAAATGAAGGTGTTTAATATGGATATAAGAATAATAGTGCCATGTTATAATGAAGGTGAAGTAATATTAAAAACGTATGACAGATTAACAGAAATCTTAACGGAAGACAGTCTCAACCGTCAGTATAACTACGAATTATTATTTATAGATGACGGTAGTCACGATAAAACAATCAATTATATTCAAGAAATGGCGACACATGACAATCATGTGAAATATATTTCATTCAGTAGAAATTTTGGTAAGGAATCCGCAATGATTGCTGGTTTTCAACACAGTGTCAATTGTGATGCTGTAGTGATGATTGACGCTGATTTACAACACCCCCCTGAGTTGATCCCCCAAATGGTTGACAGTTATTTAGATGGTTACGATCAAGTTGTGGCTAAACGTGATAGAACAGGTGAAAAACGTTCAAGAAAATGGCTAACTAAAGTGTATTACAAAGTGATTAATCATCTTGTTGAAGACATAAAATTAGAAGACGGCATTGGTGATTTTAGGTTGCTCAGCCAACGTGCAATTCATTCATTGACAGAGTTAAATGAATACAATCGTTTTTCAAAAGGATTGTTCGAATGGATTGGTTATAACACTAAGGTATTCACTTATGAAAATGTTGAAAGAGAAGACGGAAAATCGAAATGGTCATTTGGTAAATTATTGAATTATGGTATTGATGGTCTCATTTCATTTAACAATAAACCATTACGTGCCATGATTTATTTAGGGCTTGTTGTTTTCTTTGTGAGCTTACTCTATATTGTCTTTAGTTTTGGAAGCATTATGATTAATGGTGTTAAAACACCAGGTTACTTTTCAACGATTGCAGCGATTTTATTACTCGGCGGTATCCAACTCATTTCAATAGGTATTGTTGGAGAGTATATTGGTAGAATTTATTACGAAGTCAAACAACGTCCAAAATATATTGTGCAAGTTTCTAATTTGGATCCTAAAAATAAAACAAAGCAATCTGAATCTAAATTGCAAATGTCAGATTATACAATTAAAGATAACCAAAATAATGTGAACAGCGCAGCATCTTTATATACACCGTCGCGTAAAGCAACTTCTGATAAAGATAAACCACTTGTAAAACACAGATAAAAATAACCTCAGATTAAGCTTGGTTTCGCTTAATCTGGGGTTATTTAAATATGATATATTATTTTTTGCGCAATTTACCTAATATAAATGATAAGAGCGCTACAAGGATAATCGTTCCGATAAGCGCAGGGAATATCGCAATGCCACCTAAGTGCCAACCCCAATCGCCTAAAATCCAAGAACCCAGTGCAGAGCCTACAACACCAGCAATGATATTACCGATAATGCCACCGGGGATATCTTTACCTAAGATGCCACCAGCAATCCAACCGATTAAACCACCGACGATTAACATAAGGATAAATCCAAACATGATATACCTCCTCTATAATTTATTTAACTATTATTACATACCACAAAATATAATTTGTTAATCATTTTTGTGAAAAAAATATATTCTGCCATAATAAAAAAAGTATAAATAACAAATGTACAATAATAAAGGCATACCAATACGGTGTTAATAAAGTCATGATAGTAAAAGATAATATAATACATATTTGTCCAATCGTGATAGGCCGGCGAATACGATTTAATACTTTAATTTGTTCTTTTTCTTGTGTTTGGAAAGTACTATAGAACAACAAAGTTGCGCCTATAATAAAAATGGCCGGTGCTAAATATGGAATAGACATATAGTAAGAATCGTTACTTGTATCGTATGAAAGGATTAAAGATGTACTCATGATAATTGATAAAATGAAACCAATCAATTTTTGATCAGTAATCACATATACTTTGATCTTTTTATTTAAATACAATTGTAGCATTGTCCAAATAATCAATTGAACACAAGTATAAAATGTTATGTAATCATATTTGCCCACAATAACTAAATTGATCATAGCATTTATAGTTATTGCTAAAAGTATAGAGCTGAACTTAAGTTGTTTGAAATTCTGACGATATAAATCAATACCTAGAATGATTAATACCGTAGCTATATTTATGATTATATTTATTAGCATGTTGCTCTCCTAACCTAGATACTTCACTGCAACATTATATCAAGTAAGTTTAATTTAATCATTTAATAACAGTTGATATTTTATAATTTATGAAATAAAAACGAGTCAACCTGTAAAAGGTTATTAATTTAAATCATTATACATATACAGTGACTATTGTTCCTAAGTCTATTGATTCAAATGAAAAAACGGTTCATTGTATAGACAAAAGGCATTATACAATGAACCGGTTATTCGACACAATTTAAACACCTTTTTTGTTACTCCAGAGTAAAGTGTGTAATTGAGGCAATACATATACATTATTCATATCATTACTTACCATTACTCGATCTACAAGCGTTTCGTATAATGATAGTAATTTTTCTGTATGTGCTTCGACATACTCGCCATCTAAGTAGGGGTTACCAACTTGTAGATAAAAAGGGGTATCGGGATACCGGTGATGAATCATTTTAGCAAACTCATAATCATCATCATCAAAAATAACAACTTTTAGATTTAGTGTTTCTGGGACACATTTTGCAATAACGTCATCTAAGATAGGTAAGTTTGGCTTCATCATTGAACTAGGTGGTTTAGGGCTAATCGTTAAATCATCAATTTGTGTCATCCATGGTTGGAATTTACTACCTTGTGTTTCTAAGGCGCTTTGTATACCTTTTTCTTCAAACAAATCCACTAAGCCCTGAATTCCTCTGATTAAAGCAGGGTTGCCACCAGAAATGGTCACGTGATTAAACGACTCACCAGCAAGGTCATATAATGCCGCATAAATTTCTTCAGCATTCATCATACGTATATCTTCTTTTGCACTGTCATCCCATGTAAAACTAGAATCACACCAGCTACATCGGTAATCGCACCCAGCTGTACGTACAAACATCGTCTTACGACCAATGACACGACCTTCGCCCTGAATGGTTGGGCCAAAAATTTCAAGAACAGGAATTTTACTCATGATTTAACTCCTTTGGTCTAAATATGACATAACTCGTTGGTGTTTCTCTTACATAAACTTGTAAGCATTGTGGTTGATTGGCTCTTTCGTTTAAAGAGGTTTGCACCATTTCGTAAATGGTTTGCGCAACTATTTCTGTGGAAGGGCTTTTATCTTTAAATTGTGGTAATTCATTTAATAAATGGTGATCAAATTGATCATGCACTAACTTTTTCAATTCACTAAAATTCACTAAGAAACCATTATGATCTAAGACGTCCCCACCAATAGTTAAATTTACAAAGTAAGTATGGCCGTGAGTACGCATACATTTTCCAGCGTCATCACTCGGAATATAGTGCGCGGCTGAAAAATTAAAATCTTTATTAAGTTCAAACTGGTAGTTATGGTTAATGCTAGGGTAATGTTGTTGGAACATATTATTTCGCTCCTTTTTCTTCTAAATAAGCGTTTAATCCTCGAGCACGTAGTTTACACGCAGGACACTCGCCACAGCCTTCGCCGACAATACCGTTATAACAAGTTAAAGTTTGATATCTAATATAGTCGAGTACACCCAGCTCATCACTCAATGCCCATGTTTGTTTCTTATCAAGCCACATAAGTGGTGTATGGATGACAAAATATTTATCCATAGAGAGCGAAAGTGTGACGTTCATTGATTTAATAAAACTATCACGACAATCAGGGTAGCCAGAAAAGTCAGTTTCACAAACGCCAGTAATAATATGTTTTGCATTAGTTTGGTATGCCAAAGCCCCAGCAAAAGATAAAAATAATAGGTTACGTGCTGGTACAAAAGTATTTGGTACGCCATCTTCTCCTTCTTCGATATCCATATCATGTTGTGTTAATGCGTTCGGAGTGAGTTGAGATAATAGTGACATATCGAGTACATGGTGTTCAACTTGTTGTTCCTTAGCAATTTGTTTAGCAACTTGGATTTCTGTATCATGTCGTTGACCATATTCGAAAGTGACCAAAGCGACTTCTTCAAAATGTGCTTTAGCCCAAAATAAACATGTCGTACTATCTTGACCGCCGCTAAATACGACGATGGCTTTATTATTGTTTAATGTGCGTTGCGTCATTCTAATTTACACTCCTTAAAATATATTAGCTTTCATATAAATGTTATGACGCCATAAAAAAACGTCTATCTCTATAAAAAAGATAGACGTCGTTCCGGTGTCTAGTTTTTTATAGAGGGTGTCAGCTAGAAACCTCTGTTTCATTTATACCGTGACTAGAATAATACATTTAAGCTGTAAAATCAAGTTAGGATTTGGGATAATGAACATAATAAATGTTTATATAAATACTATTGAGGTGATTTAATGCTACTTGTAATCGATAATAAAGATTCATTCACATATAATATTGTAGATTATCTTAAACAATGCTATGCAAGAGAAGTGTTTGTTATTGATGTTGATGAAGTTGTTATAGATGAGATTTTCGGTATGAAACCAGAAGCGATTGTCATATCGCCAGGGCCAGGCAAGCCAATAGATTATCCTATACTGAACAAAGTGATAGACCGATTTGCCAAACATGTCCCGATTTTAGGTGTTTGTTTAGGATTTCAACTCATAGTTACACATTTCGGCGGTGACATTATAAAAAACAAAAAACCAATTCACGGTCATACAACTTTCATTACGCATAAAGGTACAGACATTTTTAAAGGCTTACCTACGACGTTTTCGGTCATGCGTTATCATTCCTTAATGGCTAACATACATACATTTCCTTCAATACTACGCGCTACAGCTATCAATGATGAAGGTGTTATTATGGCATGTGCACATCAAGATGATGCTGTTTACGGTGTGCAATATCATCCTGAATCAATTTTAAGTGAGTACGGTATAGAACAAATTAAATTATTTATTGAAATTGTGGAGGCATATCATGCAAATAAAGTTTAATTATCGTTATTACATAGATGAAGAACAAAATGAAACATATCAATTGCAACTCACAAAATATTTGCGTAAAAAAATTGCATACCACATTGAAGAGGTAGGAGAAGTTGTACGTTTTGCTGAGACGCATCAAAATAATGGCGATTATGTCGCTTTATATTTGCCTTATGAAGCAGCTACTTACTTCAACAGTCAAATGGCAACTATCGAATCAGAATCTTCATTTATATATGCAGCCGCTTATGTATTTAAACAAGCAAAAAATGAAGGGAAAAAAGTGTGTAATGGATATCAAAAGAAACATCATTTTACCTTCCAATATGCACATGAACAAATGATTAAACACATCAAATGGGTACAACATGCTATAACTGAAGGCAATACATATCAAGTCAATTATACGACAAGGCTAAAAGACGATATACGAGGGCCAATCTCTGAATTGTACCATGTATTGCAAAGAGACAACCATGGTTATTATTCTGCATTAATCGACACAGATGAAGTGCAAATTGCATCATTGTCTCCAGAGCTTTTCTTTCAATACGGACCTTTTAAAAAACAATCTAACACCATTTTAAGCAAACCTATGAAAGGTACAATTGCTAGGGGTAAAACAGAATTAGAAGATCGAGATAATTTAAATCAGTTAATATGTTCCACGAAAGACAGAGCTGAAAATGTAATGATTGTTGATTTATTACGCAATGATATTAGTAGAATTGCTAATACTGGAACGGTGAAAGTCTACAAACCATTTCATATTGAAACATACCAGACAGTCTATCAAATGACCTCCATGGTAACTGGACAGTTGGGACGCCATTTGTCTTTAGAAAGTATATTAAAAGCAATATTCCCATGCGGTTCTATTACTGGTGCGCCGAAACTCAACACAATGACCTATATTAAACAATTAGAACAAACATCTAGAAATGGCTACTGTGGCACAATTGGTTTGTTGTTACCTAGTGGGAAATCTATATTTAATGTACCAATTCGTACAATACAATATATAAACGGAGAAGCAGTATATGGTGTGGGAGCAGGTATTACAATAGATTCCAATCCTGAAGCAGAAGTACAAGAATTTAAAGATAAGACTAAAATATTGGAGAGATTATAATGCAATTATTTGAAACGTTGAAATTAGAAGCAGGAGATTTTTTAAGGTTATCTTATCATCATGACAGAATGAAGCGGTCTGCAGAACACTTTCACATTACATTTCAAGATGAAAGATGGCATGCAATCATTAGAGAAATTAAAGCGTTGTGCTCGAATGACACCTATAGAGTAAAAATATTACTTAATCCAAATGGCGTATTTGATTGCGAGTTAGCAAGTTTACCACCAAAAGATAGCTTTACAGCTAAACTTGTTCAGTTACAGCCTATTCAAGATAACCGTATACTCACAAATAAAACAACAAACAGGGCACATTTAATGCACAATCATGAGACAGATCTCATATTATTATATGATAAAGAAGGTAAAATATTAGAATTTGATATAGGTAATATTATGATTAAAGAGAGAAATGAATTGTATACGCCTGTTTTTGATAACGATTTTTTAAAAGGTTGCAAAAGGCAAGCACTTATAGATGAAGGTAGATTAATTGAAAAAAATTATGATATACAAGAATTTAGAGAAAAATTAAGCCGCCATCAAATAAAGGTTTTTCTAATAAATAGTTTGAGAGAGGTTGCCGATGTTGAAATAAATCTATAGAATATAGAAAGTATAAGAAATATATATTTTTCCATTCTAATGATTGTAGTTAAGGTGTTGAAAAAGCAGTTTACTATAACTCCGCTATCAACATTTAATAAATAAAATGAGATGACGTATTCTAAAATTATAATTAAAACAATATAAATGAAGTAAGATAAATCTTAAAAAATTTAATGTCGGCGAGTGAGGCAAAATAATGATAGTGCTATGGTTTTTATTAATTATTATTCTAAGTGTGCTTACTAAATGGCACGCGAATTATTTAATGAAACAGCAAAAATATTATATTACAAAATTAATAGTCACTATATCATGCGCGATTCAGTTGATATTTATTTACGCTTTAGTCAAAGAAATAATAAGATATTTAACGCAGATATTGAATGTATTTTATCGATAGAAACAATAGATGAGGTGAATTTATGAAGATATACAGTCAAGGTGATCAAGCCATTGTGGTTTCTATAGAAAAAGAGGTTTCTAAGGATTTAACTGAAGACCTACTAGCATTAAAAACATATCTTGTTAATAAAAACTATCCATTTATTACAGAAATTGTACCGACAGAGTCTGATATGATGATTTGCTATGATGCGCGAGATATGATTAAACATCACAACATAAAATCACCATTTCTATACATGAAAGCATTGTTGCAATCTGTAAAGTTAGAAATTAAACATGTAGAAAAAACGGCGGACCCAATACAAATACCTGTAGTATACGGGAGTGATTTTGGGCCTGATTTAGCATCTTTATTAAAATATTATGAAATGGATTTTGATAAATTTGTAAAATTGCATACAGCTCCAAACTACTTTGTGTCAATGATGGGATATTCTCCTGGTTTTCCCTATTTAACTGGTATGGATAAACGTTTATTTGTAAATCATACAGGGGGCAAAAAAGTCTTTATCCCGGCAGGATCAGTAATCATTGAAGGAAAAAAAACAGGCATTACTACAATTGATACGTATGGAGATTGGCTAGTCATCGGTTATACTCCAGTTGAATTATTTAACCCGCATCAATCAGATTTCACTACTCTAAAATTAGGTGATAATGTACAGTTTAACGCAATTACTGAGGAAGCACTGGATTTAGGAGGCTTTGAACCATGTCAATCATAATAGAAAGTGAAGGATTATTCTCTAGTTTCCAAGATTTTGGTCGTAAAGGCTATGAACATAACGGCGTGATTCCTGGAGGTGCTTTAGATCCACTCTCACACGAAATTGCTAATCGTTTAGTAGCTAATGATAAAAATGAAGCTACTTTGGAAATGACAAACAGAATGGCTAGTATTCGTTTTACTGAGTCAACTTTAATTGCACTAAGCGGTGGGAATTTTAAAGCTAAAACAGAACAATTAAAAGTTTTACCAAATAAACTTTATTTAATGGAAAAAGGAGACGTGCTTGAATTTACAGAAACTACACGTACTTCAAGAGTTTATTTAGCCGTAGGTGGGGGCTTCGAGTTAGACGAGTGGTTAGGGTCTGCATCTACAGACTTTATGTCTAAAATAGGAGGATTTCATGGTCGTAGATTAGAAAAAGGCGATGAAATCAACATGAAACGTAACTATACAGAACGTCATTATAAACTTTTTGAAAATCTTGAACATACGCACCAAACGAATTGGGGTATAGACGGTTATGCGCTTTCTTTTAACTATATGTCAGATGTGTTCCATGTCATTAAAAATAAAGGTACAGAAGATTTTGATCAAGATGCATTAAATCGATTCACTTATGGAGAATATAAAGTAACAAGTAAAGCGAATAGAGTAGGGATGTATGTAGAGGGACAGCCTGTTAAAGCATTTTATGAAGACATGCCGGCGCATCAATCTGTTCAAATCGGAACAATCCAAGTGAAAAGAGATGGCACCCCAATCATTTTATTAAACGATCACTACACACTAGGGAGTTACCCCCAAATTGGAACTGTTGCAAGTTATCATTTAACAAAATTAGGGCAGAAACATCCCGGAACTAAATTGAAATTCCAATTTATAGATATCGAAACTGCAGAAAAAAATCTAATAAAATATACGAATTGGTTAAACCAACTATTTCATGGAATTGAGTATAGAATGCAACTAGAGATGTTAAAATAGTTAACGTAGTGTCTTTATAGAATATAGTTGCGCACGAATGCAATACTACAATCACATTTTAACTCACATCAAAATTGAAATTAAAATCATATTACGATAGCTGATACTAATGAGACAAGTCTAAATCAAATTTTATAGAATGGTTTTGCTGTGGTATTTGAGCAACCATAACTAGAAAAAAGAATATAAGCGCTAGGGCTCACATATAAGTTTTGCTTTAAAAGTCTTATATAAATACATTAGCACTTCATTGCTTGAGAGCCAATACCAAAAATTGCCTGGGATATTGCTTATGTTCCAGGCTTTTTATTTAAAGTGTAACTAGCGTTTTATACGTATACTCATGTTAAATGGTTGTTTAACTCAATAGGTATAATCCCTCTTTGATTTAAATAGGTCCATAGTCTGATTAATTCGTCGCATGAAACACGTATAATTATATAGGAAATTTAATTTTTTACTTTAATTTAATCTTGTTTTCATACGCGTTTAACAATGCCTTCATAAAAGGTTTTGATAGGGGTTTTTTATGAAAAAAAGTGTGTTTTTACTTGATATTACTTAAGAATTGCTTTATATTTATTAATTGAACTATAATCGTTTTATTACAAAAATATTACATGGTAAAGTAGTAGTAAAAGCGATGTAAATAACAATCATAATTCTGAACAATAACGTAATTTACAATAAAACACCTATAATTCACAAATTTTTAGAAAATATTTTTAATTAATAGAATTAATTGATCATTGATGAAACAAGTACTCATAAGTGAGATTTGGTTGAATTTAGCTATATAAATTGTAAACCATATTTTTATAAATTTTAACTTTCGCAAATAACGATAAAAGTATAGTTAGAAGATGTTAACTACGAACTAACAATGATTACAAATATATTTTATTGGACTAGGTACTAGGACCAACTTTTATTAATTTATATCGGGGGAACAAACATGAGTCTACACAAAAAGAAATTAACTCTTTTTGCGTTTTTTATCATAACTGTCTTAACAGTTACTGCTAAAACGTATTTTTCATACTATGTTGATTTTTCTTTAGGTGTTAAAGGGTTAGTTCAAAACTTAATCTTATTAATGAATCCATATAGTTTAATCGCTTTAGTATTGAGTATTTTCTTATTTTTCAAAGGTAAGAAAGCCTTTTGGTTTATATTTATAGGTGGTTTTCTTTTAACTTTCCTATTATACGCAAATGTAGTGTATTTTAGATTTTTCTCTGATTTCTTAACATTTAGTACATTAAACCAAGTAGGGAATGTTGAATCAATGGGAGGCGCTGTTTCTGCTTCATTTAAATGGTATGACTTTGCTTACTTTATTGATACAATCATTTATTTATTTATATTAATTTTCAAACAAAAATGGTTAGATAAACGGGTGTTTAGTAAAAAGTTTGTCCCGGTAATCATGGCAGCATCTGTTGCATTGTTCTTCCTGAACCTTGCTTTTGCAGAATCAGATCGTCCAGAATTATTAACACGTACATTTGACCATAAATACTTAGTAAAATACTTAGGCCCGTATAATTTCACAGTTTATGATGGTGTGAAAACAATTCAAAATAATCAACAAAAAGCGTTGGCCAATGAAGATGATTTAACTAAAGTATTGAATTACACAAAACAAAAAAGAACCGAGCCAAACAAAGAATATTTTGGCGCGGCTAAAAAGAAAAATGTGATTAAAATACATTTAGAAAGTTTCCAAACGTTCTTAATTAATAAAAAAGTAAATGGAGAAGAAGTAACGCCATTCTTGAATAAACTTTCAACTGGTAATGAAGGATATAGATATTATCCAAACTTCTTCCATCAAACAGGACAAGGTAAAACTTCTGACTCAGAGTTCACGATGGATAATAGTTTATATGGACTGCCTCAAGGTTCAGCATTCTCACTTAAAGGTGATAATACGTACCAAGCATTGCCAGCTATTTTACATCAACAACAAGGTTATACATCAAGCGTAATGCACGGAGATTATAAAACGTTCTGGAATCGTGACCAAGTATACAGACATTTTGGTATCGATAAATTTTATGATGCGACCTATTATGACATGTCTGAAGAAAATCTTGAAAATTTAGGTCTAAAAGATAAAGAGTTCTTTAAAGAGTCAGCGAATTACCTAGCGAAAGAAAAAGAACCTTTCTATAGCCATTTAATCACATTAACGAACCACTATCCATTTACGTTATCGCCAGAAGACGCGTCAATTGATAAGCCAAATACTGGAGATTCAACTGTAGATGGTTATGTACAAACGGCTAGATATTTAGATGAATCATTAGAAGAGTTTGTCAATGAATTGAAAGAGAAAGGCATCTATGATGATTCTGTTATTATGATTTATGGTGACCATTATGGTATTTCAGAAAACCATAACAAAGCAATGGAAAAATTATTAGGTGAAGAGATTACACCAGCTAAGTTCACTGATTTAAACCGCACAGGCTTCTGGTTGAAAATACCTGGTAAAGAAGGCACTGTAGATAAGACATATGCTGGGCAAGCAGATGTTATGCCTACATTGCTCCATTTGATGGGTATTGACACTAAAAACTATTTAATGATGGGAACGGACTTATTATCAAAAGATCATAATGATACAGTACCATTTAGAAATGGTGATTTTGTTACCAAAGACTATAAATATGTAAATGGTAGAATATACGATAATAAGAATAACGAACCGGTTACTGAAAAACCAAGCGATTTTGATGCACGAAAACAACAAGCTGAAAAAGACTTGGAAATGAGTGACGACGTGATTAACGGTGATTTATTGAGATTTTATGATAATCCCGATTTCGATAAAGTCAAACCATCCCAATATAAATACGAACCAGGACCAAAAGGACAAGAGAAAAAATAGTTAAATGATAAGCCCTCATTCCATTTAAATAATGGATGGGGGCTTAATATTTTATCTGGCATTTTCCTCAGGTTGACTGAAACGTGTGTTTACATAACTATCTTACAAACAAAGATGAGCCGGAGACATAAGGTGCAATGTCTCCGGCTCATTTGTATTATTGGGGCAAGTGGACTGGTCTGAAAATGCGCTTATAAAAATGAATCATTCATGCGATTCACTTAATCTAAACGTTTATCCTAGTCGTTCTTGCCAAAGAGGACAATGAAACCTATTTAGAAAGTGTCATTTCTGTCTAGTTCTTCTTTCTTTGATATTGAAAGCAGGTGATTAAACCTAGAATGATATTTATTGCATACGTTAATAAATTAATTATCAATATCATAGCAGGCTAACAAAGCGTGTAATAAAACCCTCTAATTGAGCCCGGTTCTTTTGTTCAAGTATTGTCATAATACTCCTTTATCCAAGTGCAACATCTAAAATCATCATAATTGTAAAGCCTAACATTAAGCTTAATGTAGCTAAATCAGTGTTATTACTAGCTTGAGAATCTGGGATAAGCTCTTCTACAACAACAAATATCATAGCACCAGCTGCAAACGCAAGTGCATATGGTAACATTGGCGTAATGAATAGAACGGCTGCAGCACCTATAGTAGCGAATATCGGTTCAACAATAGCAGAAGCCTGTCCATAGTTGAAAGCTTTCCATCTTGAAGCGCCAGCTGCTCTAATAGGCATAGAGAGTGCAGCACCTTCCGGAATGTTTTGAATACCGATACCGATAGCTAAACCAAGTGCACCTAACAACGTTGCTTGCCCATTACCAGCTACTACGCCTCCAAAAGCTACACCAATAGAGAGACCTTCTGGTATATTATGTAACGTTATTGCTAATACGAGCAAAGTATTCTTATTGAGTTTTTTAGTTCCTACACCTTCTTGGTATTGGTTCGTATCTTGGGTGTTTGGGTGTATGTGTGGAATAACTAAATCTAAAGCGCGAATGAAAAAACCGCCCAATAAAAAACCGATAGCTGCTGGTGCCCATGCAAAAGCTGATCCTGCACCATAATTGATGGCGGGTTGTAGTAGAGACCAGAAACTTGCAGCAATCATAATGCCTGCAGCAAAACCTTGCATTGAATTAAGTATTTTATCGTTAACTCTTTTGAAAATAAAAACGGCTGCAGCACCTAATGCAGTAAGTAACCAAGTGATGATACCTGCAATTAATGCTTGGATAAAAGGAGGTAAATCTTGGAAAAAATCCGACATAAGCTACGCTCCCTTGTATCATTTGAGTTCAAAAAGGTGTATAATATATAGAACTGAAATTAAGTTTAACAGAATTCATTATAATTTTCGATATTAAAAAGGATGTTGGACGATGGAAGCCTACAAAATTGAACATTTACATAAATCATATGCCGATAAAATCATTTTTGATGATTTACATCTGTCTATTTCTGAAGGTGAGAAAATAGGACTCGTGGGCATAAATGGTACAGGAAAGAGTACGTTATTGAAAGTCATCGCGGGTTTGGATGAAGATTTTGAAGCAGAAATCTCACACCCTAATGCTTACCGCATACGTTATTCATCTCAAAAGCAAGAATTTCAAGATGATTTAACCGTTTTTGAAGCAGTATTAACTTCTGAAACCAAGACGCTTCAAGTGATACGCGCTTATGAAGCTGCCGTAGTACGCTATAGTGAGACACAGAGTGAAACAGATTTCCAAAAAATGATGCAAGCACAGGAAGCGATGGATAATTATCAAGCTTGGGATTATAGTGCTGAAATCAAAACGATTCTATCAAAATTAGGCATCAATGACACAGCTAAAAAAGTGAAAGCATTATCAGGTGGACAACAAAAACGTGTCGGGCTTGCGAAGACACTTATAGAACAACCTGACTTATTATTATTAGATGAGCCTACAAACCATTTAGATTTTGAGTCAATTAATTGGTTAATTAATTATGTAAAACAATACCCTCACACTGTATTGTTTGTTACACATGATCGTTTTTTCTTAAATGAAGTATCATCCCGCATTATTGAATTAGATCGTGGTAAATTAACAACATACCCTGGTAATTATGAGGATTACATTGCGCAACGTGCTGAAAATGAAGTCATTGAACAAAAACAACAAGCTAAACAACGTGCTTTATATAAACAAGAATTAGCATGGATGCGTGCAGGTGTAAAGGCACGTTCTACCAAACAGCAAGCACGAAAAAATCGTTTTAAAGATTTAGAGGAAGACGTCAAAAATCAACACCAACAAGATAAAGCTTCCTTAAATCTCGCATATTCAAGATTAGGAAAACAGGTATTCGAACTTGAAGATATATCAAAATGTATAGGCAATAAAACGTTATTTGAACATATCACTGAAATTATTAAAAATGGACAACAAATTGGTATTGTCGGTCCCAATGGTGCAGGTAAAACGACATTGCTGAATATTTTAAACGGTGATGACCAATCATTTGAAGGGGTATTAAAAGTTGGTCAAACTGTCAAAATTGCTTATTTTAAACAAACCGAAGAGCGCATGGATAGAGATATTAGAATGATTGATTACTTAAGAGAAGAGAGTGAAGTGGCTAAAGAAAAAGATGGCACGGCAGTTTCTGTTACACAACTATTAGAGCGTTTCCTATTTCCAAGTACTACACATGGAAAGAAAGTGTATAAACTATCTGGTGGAGAACAAAAGAGGTTATATTTATTAAAATTACTCGTACATCAACCGAATGTTTTATTATTAGATGAACCAACTAATGATTTAGATACTGAAACTTTAACGATTTTAGAAGATTATATTGCTACTTTTGGTGGCACTGTAATCACCGTGAGCCACGACAGATACTTTTTAAATAAAGTTGCTCAAGAATTTTGGTATATCCATGATGGAAAGATGGATCGTATCATAGGCAGTTTTGAAGATTATGAAGCGTACCAAAAAGATTTAGAAAAACAACAAGCGCAAGAAAAACAACAAACGAAAGCCAAATCAACGCATGAAAAGAAACAGAAAAAAGGTTTATCTTATAAAGAGAAAAAGGAATATGAAACAATTATAGAACGTATTGAAACAACTGAGCATAGATTAGAAGCAATTGAGCAAGAAATGGTAGAAGCAAGTTCTGATTATGCTAAAGTAAAAGAATTAAATGAAGAACAACAAAGACTCAATGCTTTATACGAAGCAGATATAACAAGATGGAGCGAACTTGAAGAACTAAAAGAACAATGAGGGATTTTATAACATGGAAGCAACGTTATCACATTATTTTGGCTATGACACCTTTCGTCCAGGTCAAAAAGAAATAATAACTAAAGTAATGGATCATCATAATGTACTTGGCGTTTTACCAACTGGTGGGGGAAAATCAATTTGTTATCAAGTACCAGGATTAATGTTAGGCGGCACAACAATCGTAATCAGCCCTTTAATCTCGTTGATGAAAGACCAAGTTGATCAATTAAAGGCCATGGGTATTAACGCAGCATATTTAAATAGTAGTTTGACGCAAAAGCAACAAAAACAAATTGAAGCGCAATTAAAAAATGGAGAAATCCAATTCCTATATGTCGCACCGGAACGCTTCGACAATGCTTACTTTATGCGTTTGTTACAGCAGTTAGAAATATACCTGGTCGCATTTGATGAAGCACACTGTATTTCAAAATGGGGCCATGATTTTAGACCAAGTTACCAAGAAGTCATTCACAAAGTTTTTACTTTACCACAAGATTTTACAATTGTAGCGCTGACAGCAACAGCCACGATTGAAGTGCAAAAAGATATTATGGATCGCTTGAATATCGACAAACAAGATGAAATTAAAACAAGCACGAAACGTCGTAATTTAGTGTTTCAAGTTAATCCTACATATCAACGACAAAAATTTGTTTTAGAATACGTTGCAGATCATAGTAAAGAAGCAGGTATTATTTATTGTTCAACACGAAAACAAGTGGAAGAATTGCACGAAGCGCTTGAGAATCATAAGGTTAATAGCACTATTTATCACGCCGGTTTATCAAATAAAGAACGCGAAGCGGCACAAAATGACTTTGTATACGACCGTGTTCGCGTGGTCGTGGCGACTAATGCTTTTGGTATGGGGATTGACAAATCCAATGTGCGGTTTGTTATTCATTATAATATGCCTGGGGATTTAGAGTCGTATTATCAAGAAGCAGGCCGTGCAGGTCGTGACGGTCTAAAAAGTGATTGTATTCTTTTATTCAGTGATAGAGATATCGGTTTGCACCAGTACTTTATTTCATCATCGAAGGCAGACGATGACTATAAAGAAAAAATGGGTGAAAAATTGAGTAAAATGCTTCTCTATACAAAGACTAAAAAATGTTTAGAAGCAACCTTGGTTCATTATTTTGAGCCAAATGAAAAACTTGAAGAATGTGGCCAATGTAGTAACTGCGTTAGGGAAAATAAAACGTACGATATGACTAATGAGGCTAAGATGATTGTGAGTTGTATTGCGCGTATGAAGCAACAAGAAAGTTATAGTGTTATCATACAAGTCTTAAGAGGTGAAGATTCTGATTACATTCGCTACTGTGATTACAATCAATTGTCAACGCATGGTATTATGAAAAACTATACAACGTCAGAACTCAGCCATCTTATTGACGAATTACGATTTAAAGGGTTTTTAAATGAACATGATGAAATATTAATTTGTGATGTTTCTGTTAAAGAATTATTGAATAATGAGGTTGCGATTTACACGACGCCGTTTAAACGTAAATCAAAAGAAAAAGTAAATATTAATACAGTTGAAGGTGTTGACCGTGCGTTATTTGATGAATTGATTGATGTTCGTAAACAATTAAGTGAAAAATTAGACATTCCACCTGTGAGTATATTTTCAGATTTTACTTTAGAAGAGTTTGCAAAAAGAAAACCAGAATCCAAACAAGAAATGATATTGATTGATGGCGTTGGAAGTTATAAATTAAAACACTATTGCCCCATATTTTTAGATACCATCCAATCATATAAAGCTCAAATCTAATTGAGCAGATAATTGTTTTTCGAATATATAAACGTATATACTTACTTTTAATGATATTAAAATTTATTATTTTGGAATTATTGAAAAAGCGAAGTTAATTTGACAACTATAGGTATACTATGCGAATACAAATACAATAGTTATATTGGTTAGTTGAGAATTAACTTCTTTTTTTATACTAGATTATAGAAATAATAAGATTAACTTGTTAGCAAATAGGTTATGTGATTAATATATGTATTTATTTTAAAGAGATAGTGAAGTGCTATGAATAGAGTGAGGGTGACAAAGTGATAGAATTTAAAAACGTAGTAAAACGTTATGGGGATAAAACAGCTGTAGATAATCTCAGTTTTAATATAGACGAGGGTGAATTTTTTGTTTTAATTGGTCCTTCAGGTTGTGGAAAAACGACCACGCTAAAAATGATCAATCGCTTAATTTCATTAACAGAAGGGTATATTTATTTCAAAGATAAACCGATAAGTGATTACCCTGTTTATGAAATGCGCTGGGACATAGGTTATGTGTTACAACAAATCGCATTGTTCCCCCATTTAACCATCAAAGAAAATATTGCACAAGTACCGCAAATGAAAAAATGGAAAGAAGCAGATATTGATAAACGTATAGATGAATTAATGGATATGGTCGGATTAGAACCAGAAGTATACAAAGATAGAAAACCGGATGAGTTGTCAGGAGGCCAACAACAACGTGTTGGTGTAGTGCGTGCTTTAGCGGCTGATCCTCCAGTTATTTTAATGGATGAACCGTATAGTGCCCTAGACCCAATCAGTAGAGAGAAGCTGCAAGATGACTTAATTGAATTACAACAAAAAATTAAAAAAACAATTGTTTTCGTAACGCATGATATACAAGAAGCCATGAAACTGGGTGACAGAATTTGTTTGTTAGACAAAGGACATGTCGAACAAATAGATACTCCAGAAAATATGGTTAACCATCCTAAAAGTGATTTTGTAAAACAGTTTATTGGGGATAAAGTGCCAAAAATAGAAAAAGATATCAAATTATCAGAACTTATCGGTGATTTAACGATTAGTGAATCAGAGGCAACACAAGGGTATCCAATTGTTAGTAGTAATCAATCAGTTAAAAATATTTATAGTGATTTGGCAAACCATGAAGCTATTATTATTGACGATGAAGCGACTGCTACACAACATGTGCTTAAACGAGAAGATATGTTCCAATATCTGTCGAAACGTACGGGGGGTAGTGATAAATGAATGAATTGATCAATACGCTTTTAGACCGTAAGGGACAATTATTAACTACGATATTAGAACATATACAGATATCTTTTATCGCGCTACTTATCGCTGCAGTAATTGGTGTTCCACTTGGTATTTTGCTAACAAAAACAGATAAGATCTCTGAAATTGTGATGAATATTGCAGCAGTATTGCAAACAATACCATCATTAGCATTATTAGGGTTGATGATACCATTGTTTGGCATTGGGAAGGTTCCCGCAGTCATTGCATTAGTTGTTTATGCATTATTGCCGATATTAAGAAATACATATACAGGCATTAGTGAGGTAGATAGCTCACTAATAGAAGCTGCAAAAGGTATCGGTATGAAACCAGGGCGAAGACTAACGAAAGTAGAATTACCATTAGCGACCCCAGTAATTATGGCAGGTATTAGAACGGCTATGGTGCTTATAATAGGAACTGCTACGTTGGCAGCTTTAATAGGTGCTGGGGGTTTAGGTGATTTAATTCTTTTAGGTATTGATAGAAATGATACATCACTTATAATCATTGGTGCTATTCCTGCCGCTTTATTAGCGATCCTATTTGATTTAGTTCTGCGTTATATGCAAAAAATTTCTTACAAAAAATTACTTATTTCTCTCGGTTCAATGGTCGTCATATTGCTATTAGTTATTGTTGGACCAATGCTTGCACAAAAAGGTGATAAGATTACATTAGCAGGTAAACTTGGTTCAGAACCATCCGTAATTACAAATATGTATAAGATTTTAATTGAAGATGAAACAGATAACACAGTTGAAGTTAAAGATGGTATGGGGAAAACCACATTCCTTTTCAACGCATTGAAATCTGATGATATCGATGGTTATCTAGAATTTACAGGAACTGTGCTTGGAGAATTAACGAAAGAAGATTTAAAATCTAAGCAAGAAGATAAAGTATATAATCAAGCTAAATCGAGTTTAGAAGATAAATATGATATAACAATGTTGAAGCCAATGAAATACAATAATACTTATTCATTAGCGGTAAAAAAAGATTTTGCAGAAAAACATGACCTCAAAACAATAGGTGATTTGAATAAAGTGAGCGATCAGATTAAACCTGGTTTTACGTTAGAGTTTAACGACCGTAGTGATGGCTATCCAGCAGTTAAAAAAGCATATGATTTAAATGTTGGTAAAGCGAAGACAATGGAACCAAAATTAAGATATCAAGCAGTTGAAAGCGGCGATATTAATTTAATAGACGCATATTCAACTGATGCTGAGTTAAAGCAATATGATATGGTTATACTAGAGGATGATAAAAAAGTATTCCCTCCATATCAAGGCGCTCCAATGTTTAAAACGTCGTATTTAGAATCTCATCCTGAAATAAAAGCACCACTGAATAAACTGGAAGATAAAATTTCTGATGAAGATATGCAACAAATGAATTATGAAGTTACAGTAAAAAAACAAGATCCATATCAGGTAGCGAAAAATTATCTAGAAAAACATGATTTAGTGGATTAACTCATAGATATATACAAGTTCAATGAAACCTTTATTAGCTAGAAAATAAGCGGGTTCATTTGAACTTGTATTTATTTTTGGTGTACAACTCTGGTTTTATAAATAAAGGCGCATTGATTTTCAATAGGCATAAGGTTTATAATAGTTACTAAGTTTTGAAATTTCTGTAAATTTAAGGAGGCCCGAACTAACAATGAAAAAACAAATTGAACAATTATCAGCATACCAACCAGGCTTATCACCTAGAGCATTAAAAGAACAATACGGGATTGAAGGTGAGTTGTATAAATTAGCCTCTAACGAAAACTTGTATGGACCATCTCCAAAAGTAAAAGAAGCAATTAAAAATCATTTAGATGAATTGCAATTTTACCCTGAAACGGGTTCTCCGTTAATTAAAGAAGCAATAAGTAAGCATTTAAACGTTGATCCTGCACGTATTTTATTTGGCGCAGGGCTAGATGAAGTTATATTGATGATTTCGCGTGCTGTGCTAACAGCAGGGGATAAAATCGTCACAAGTGAGATGACTTTTGGCCAATATTATCATAATGCAATTGTAGAATCGGCAGACGTTGTGCAAGTACCTTTAAAAGAAGGCGGATTTGATTTAGAAGGTATCTTATCCGAAGTTGACGATAATACCAAATTAGTATGGCTATGTAATCCGAACAACCCTACTGGTACATATTTTACACATAATGAATTAAAAAGTTTCTTAGAACGTGTGCCAAGTCATATTCCAGTAATTATTGATGAGGCTTATGTCGAATTCGTAACGGCTGAAGATTTTCCTAATTCATTAGCATTACAAGAAGCATTCTCGAATGCCTTCTTACTTAGAACTTTCTCTAAAGCATATGGCTTAGCAGGTATGCGTATCGGTTATGTTGTTGCTGCCCAAGAAGCTATTGAGAAATGGAATATCATTCGTCCACCATTTAACGTAGGGCGTCTATCAGAACATGCTGCACTAGCAGCATTGGCAGACCAAGATTATTTAACTTCTATTCGTGAAAAAAATGCACGAGAAAGAACTAAATTTTTTAATTTAGTGAAAAGTGATCGATTAAACCCAAGTCAAACGAATTTCATTTTTGTGCATACATCTAAGCCACACGAATTATATGAAGCATTATTAAAAGTAGGATGTATTACAAGAGAATTTCCTAACGGTGTTAGAATTACAATAGGATTCCCAGAACAAAATGATAAAATGATTGAAGTTTTAAATAACTTTAATCTATAAAACTTTAAATATAAAAATAAAACGCTCAACGAACTCAAATATATTAACACCATAGTATAGATATATAATTGCTGTAAGATTATATGAGAAAGCTATATATAAATTTGGTTTAGTTGAGCGTTTTTTGCTATACTGTTAGTGATTCATAGCGCAATAATGTGATAGGATACAAGATTAGCACATTAGAATAATTGAGGAATGAGATTTTAAAAGGGAGTAGAGTATTAGATGACAAGAAAATCAATTGCTATTGATATGGATGAAGTGCTTGCTGATACAGTAGGCGCACTTATTGAAGATGTAAATAAACGTACAGATTTGGGAATTACGTATGACATGTTAGATGGCAAGAAATTAAGACACGCAATGCCAGAACATGATGGCTTACTACATGAAATTTTACGCGAGCCAGGTTTTTTCAAAAAATTAAAAGTAATGGCACATTCGCAAAAAGTAGTTAAAAAACTTACTGAACATTACGATGTATTTATTGCTACTGCTGCGATGGATGTCCCGACTTCATTTCATGACAAGTATGCATGGTTAAGAGAATATTTTCCGTTTTTAGACCCACAGCATTTTGTATTTTGCGGTCGCAAAGATATCGTTAATGCAGATTATTTAATCGATGACAATCCGCGCCAACTCGCGATATTTACTGGTAAATCAATCATGTACACAGCTTCACATAACGTGAATGATGACAGGTTTACACGGGTGAATAATTGGTATGATGTGGAGCAATATTTCTTAGGCGATAGCGAATATAACATTTAAGATAGACAAGATAAAAAGTAGTTATAAATCATTATCTAGAAATAGAAGTTTTTTATAACCAGTCAAATAGATATCAGTTAAACAGAAATTTAACTTTTTATAAGATATTTATTATCTAACTCAAACAAAGAGCGATGAAACAATCTGTAATGTAGATGTTTTTATCGCTCTTGTTAATGTGATAATAAGTTTAATCATCATATTGTTCTTTTTTATTAGCAGGCAAGGTTAAAATTTTAATTGCGTTAGGTATTATTTCAATATTAATGGGCGTTTTCAATGCAATTTCTCCATCGATATCGACCTTTATTTGAGGTTCAGTTTCTATGGATATCTTTTTAGATAAGAGATGTTGAATACCGTCTGTCATATGATTCCAATTCATGCTGTCTCTTTGTTTAAATATATCACTTAGGACGCTTGAACTATGTTCTTCAAAAATAAATAAATTTAAATACCCATCATTAGGAGAAAGGTCTGTTAAAGGTATGCGACTGCCACCTATGAATAAGCCATTTGCAACGACAAGCATCGCTGTATTACCATCAATGACTGTATCATCTACTGTCAATTTGTAGTCAAAGTGTTCTGGGTTAAGCAATGTTTTAACAGTAGAACTTACATAACTCAATTTACCAAAGAGATCTTTGTTACCGTTTTGAACATTTTCAGCATTTTGCACAATGAGTCCCAATCCCGCAAAGTTTAATGCGTATTGGTCATTAATTTTCATAACATCGTAGGATTGCAACTCTGATTGGATAAGTTGTTGGCTAGCGGTTTTATGACGTGGGCTTATGTTTAACGTTTTAACAAAGTCATTAAATGTACCACCAGGGATAATACCGATAGGGACATCCAATTCATGTTGCATGATGCCGTTTACTAATTCATTTATTGTCCCGTCTCCACCTAGAATAAAGATAATATCAACATCATCACTGTAACTTTGGTTTTTAATCTTTTGACAATATTGAATAATATCTCCTTCATTTTCACTTAATTGTATAGAAAGATGTTTGCAAAATGTAGTTAACGACGTTGCAACATCTCCTAATCCTCTATAAATATCTTTAATACCGCTTTGTTCATGATAAAATAAGACACCGTGTTTGAATTTATTACTTTCCAATTGAGTCACCATATTCCTTTGAATTTTGTTTTCTCCTAAACTTTACCCCAAATTTACTAGATGTAAATATAAAAAGAAGGAGCAGGTCAAAAATCATTTTAGGAAAAAGTGATTTTTGTACCGCTCCCTCGAACTTATTATTTAATGCCACGCATGCCTTTTACAATTTTTGGTACAAAAGCTAAAATAATTAAGCTGACTACGATTGCGATGCAACCTAAGAGTAAGAAATAGTTTTTGTAACCAAGGGGATCAATTAATTTAACTAAAGTTCCGTTAATTGCTTGAGCACAAGCATTAGTTAATAACCATAAGCTCATCATTTGTGTGTTGAAAGCTTTTGGTGCAAGTTTTACTGCTGCACTGTTACCAGTTGGTGATAAACATAGCTCACCAATGACACAAATGATATAAGATAAAATAACCCAGTTAACGCTGATCGATGCACCGCCTGAAGCATGACCGATAGAGCCAATCATTATGTAAGAAGCGCCGGCTAACAGTGCACCTAAAACAAATTTTGTTGCAAGACTTGGTTGGCGTCGAGCCATTTTAGCCCATATGAGTGAAACAACTGGCGCGAGCAACACGATAAATAATGGGTTAATGGATTGGAAAAGTGCAGGACCAAAGTCTGCTGTCCATCCAAATATATTTAATTTCATATCACTGCTTTCAAAAGCAAATAAGTTAAGTACGTTAGCGCCTTGTTCTTGAATTGACCAGAATACAACACCAAGAATAAATAAAGGTATAAACGCAATAACTCTTGAACGCTCGTCATCAGTTACTTCTTTGCTTCGAATCATAATTGTGAAATAAATGATAGGTAACGCTACACCTAGTATAAGTACAGTTGTACTGACTAAGCTAAATGACAGTGTACCTGTTAATCCAGTAATTAATACCACCACTGCTATAATAACGATGATAGCGGCAAATAAAAGTCCATATTTCTTTTTCTCACTTTTGCTTAATGGATTTGATGGTTTTGTACCGATTGGCCCAATATTTTTTTTGTTAAAAAACATATACCAAACAAGTCCAAGTGCCATACCAATTGCAGCGATTAAGAAACCACCATGGAAATTACCAGTTTGCACGAATTGATCTAAGATAATTGGTGAAATTAATGCACCTAAGTTCACTGACATATAGAATATAACAAATCCAGCATCGATACGTGTATCTCTATCTGGATACAATCTGCCAACAATATTGGAAATACTTGGTTTCATTAAACCAGAACCTACGATAATGAAGAACATAGAAATAAATAATCCAGCAATATCTAAAGGTAAGCTTAAGAAAATATGACCGATAATAATGAGCACACCACCATAAAACGTTGCAGCACGTGTACCAGTAATCCTATCGGAAATCCATCCGCCAAGCACAGATGTCATATAAATTAACGCACCATATACAGCCATAATAGACTGAGCAGTGCCTTTGTCCATACCTAATCCGCCATCTTTAATAGCGAAATACATATAGAAAATAAGTAGGGCACGCATACCGTAGTAGCTGAACCTCTCCCAAAATTCAACAAAGAATAAAACGCCTAGCCCTTTAGGGTGTCCAAAAAATCCTTTCTGTGGAATAGATTGAACAGCTTGTTCATGGGCTTTATCTTGATTTTGCATAAGCAACATTCCCCGTCCTTTCTTGCTCCCAATAAGAATGTATAAAAATGATTTTACGCTTAATCAAATTAAATTGCAATAATATTCTCAAAACAACAATATTCAAAATATTCAGTTATTTATGTAGGGAATATAATAATAAATTTATATTCATATAAATTAAAGTTATTAAATAGTATAGTTACAAAAAAATAGGCAAAGCAAAAATGATTTTTTTGCTTTGCCTATTATTGAAGCTTGAATTGAAATTTATGATATAACGCTATATTCAATTTGACGCCACACTTTATATACCAATAATTAGTAAACACCTTTCATTGCGCGTTTTACTATTGGAGAAATGAACAACAGAATAACACCAATGACTACGGCAACTAAACCTGAGTACATAAAGTAATCACTTTGATTTATTTTTGTGTATACAACAACAAGTTGAGCGTTAAGGCCTTGAGCTGTGGCATTACTTAACATCCATAAGCTCATCATACGTGCAGTAAAAGTGAGTGGTGCAAGTTTCGTAGTAGTTGATAAACCGACAGGTGATATGCATAATTCGCCGATGGTAATTAATAAGAAACTTAATACGAGCCATAATGGATTGACTAACTCGTTACCCGTTGCCAACGGGATTATCATGATTAAATATGAAAAACCAGCGATAATAGCACCGTAAGCAAATTTATGAACTGTAGGTGGGTTACGTTTACCTAACTTCATCCATAATGTTGCAAACACTGGTGCTAATAGCACAATAAAAATTGGGTTTAATGATTGCGCCCATGAAGCTGGTATTGAAAAATCAATTAATCCATTGGTTAACACTGACATTTCTAATTGTGTTTTTTTATCAGCAAATGTTGCAAGTATCGTCGCTCCTTGTTCTTGAATCATCCAAAATGCAACAGATGTAATATATAATGGTACATAGCTGTATACACGAGAACGTTCATCTTTCGTAACATCTTTACTCACAATCATATTGATAAATATGTATATCGGTAACACAATCCCTAAAATTGTGATTAAGAAGCTAAAGTTACCTAATGTAAGTGCGTCGTTTAAATGTAGTATAAATAAATAGATTAAAAACAATACGATGACCACAGTAGTAATTAAGGTGAATTTTTTGATTTCTGGTTTAGTTAACGGTTTTGGTACATTACGACCTGCAAGACCTAGATATTTTTTACGTTTTAATGCGTAAACTACTAACCCACAGAACATACCAATGGCTGCTGCTAAAAAACCAGCATGGAAACTGATTCTAGTTTGTAAATAGCCTGTGATTAATGGCGCAAATAGACTACCAAAGTTGATCCCCATATAAAATAAAGTGAACGCTGCGTCTCTTCTAACATCATTTCGTTCATACAATTCTCCGACAGTTGTTGAAATATTTGGTTTTAGTAATCCGGTGCCGGCAATAATTACGCCTAAAGCGATAAGTACAACTGTTAAATTATTCGGTAATGACAGTAAAATATGGCCAATCATGATGAGGAATCCACCGTAGAAGACCGCATTTTGGGTACCAGTAATTCGGTCTGCAATCCAACCCCCGATAATGCCTGACATATAAATTAACGTACCGTATATTGCAACAATTTGCATGGCAACGCTTTGTGGTAACGCAAAACCGCCATCTGCTACTGTGTAATATAAGTAGTAAATTAAAATGGCCTTCATACCATAGTAACTGAATCTCTCCCAAAATTCAGTGAAGAATAAAGTGCTTAGCCCTTTTGGATGCCCGAAGAAACCTTTGTTTGGAATATCTTTCATAATTTCTTCGTGCGTATAATTAGTTTTCTTCATAATTTCCCTCCCCTTTAACGATTGGATACATTCTATACTGTATTTATTCAAATAACAAGTATAATATGAAATAAATTAAAATATATTCAAGGAATTCGATAGTTAAATGAACTGAGATGAAAAAAATAAGCCGAGACGTAAATCATAATGTCTCGGCCATAAATATTGTATAGTCAGTAGATGACTAAAATTAAAATGTAAACTATCTTTTCTAAAAACTATTTTTAACGTACTATTTTTTACTCAAGAGTCTTGGTTCTTGGATTCCTGATTCCTGAGCTAGTAGTGTTTATGCATGAGCCTAAGCGTGTGTAAGGGCATAACTTAACTTTTTGTTTTTAGCCACCTCTGCCGCGATAATCTCTCGAAACTAATTTAAAATATGAGTTCAATTTTGTTTACTTATTCATATTATTTTAACGGTTATCTATTTTCTCTGGGTAAAGATCGTGATTCATCAAACGATGTTCAGCCATTTTTTCGTATTTAGAGTCAGGACGACCATAGTTTGTATAAGGATCAATAGAGATGCCACCGCGAGGGGTGAATTTACCCCAAACTTCAATATAATGCGGATCCATTAACTCGATAAGGTCATTCATAATAATATTCATACAATCTTCATGAAAGTCACCATGATTTCTGAAGCTAAATAAATATAATTTTAAAGATTTAGATTCTACCATTTTAACGTTTGGTATATAAGAAATATAAATTGTAGCAAAATCGGGTTGACCTGTAATAGGGCATAAAGATGTAAATTCAGGGCAATTAAATTTAACAAAATAATCACGGCCTTGATGCTTGTTATCGAAAGACTCTAAAACATCTGGGCGATAATCGAAATCATATTTATTGTTTTGGTTTCCTAGTAAAGTAATATCAGTTAAATCTTCTTGATTGCGTCCTTCAGACATAATACGCGCTCCTTTAATATTTAGATTTTTGTTCTTTTTTTTGAATTGTTAATGGTTGACGTCTTGCTTTTTCAAACATGTAATAACTTGCACCTATGATAATAGCGTAACCTAGAATGGCATAGAAATCTGGAGATTCTCCGAATAAAATAAAGCCAAATAATGCTGTGAAGATAATAGACGCATACGTAAATATTGAAATATCTTTAGCTGGCGCGAAACTATATGCTAAGGTAATACCAATTTGGCCAGCTGCCGCCGCTAGTCCAGCGCCTATCAAATAAATGACTTGCATAGTAGACATTGGTTCGAATGTGAACATTGTAAATGGAATGAGCACTATAATAGAAAAGAATGAAAAGTAAAATACAATTGTATAAGGTGCTTCTCTATTACTTAATGCGCGAACACACGTATAAGCACTTGCAGCAAAAATACCTGAGAATAACCCACCAATAGCTGGTATCATTGATGAAGAAAATTCTGGTTTTACAACGAATAACATACCAAAAATGGCTACAATCATTGCAATAAATTGATAGTTTCGAACTTTTTCATTTAAGAAAATTAAACTAAGTAGAATAGTCCAAAAAGGATTTAATTTCATTAAAGTATCTGCATCACTTAAAATCATATGGTCAATTGCATATATATTTAATAGTACGCCAATTAATCCTAGTGCAGAACGAGAAATTAATAATGGTTGGCTACTTAATTTACCAAAAAGCGGTTGTTTGTATTTAAAAATAAAATATAAAGGTATAAACATTGCAACTAAATTTCTAGCCAATGACTTCTGAAAGACAGGGAGATCTCCAGCTAATCTAAAAAAAACAGACATAAAGCTAAAGCCAATTGCAGAAATTAGAATAGCAATAATACCTTTCATTTTTGGATTCACATATATCGCCTCAATTTTAATAATTTAACGTATCTATATTAGCATAGTTAATTAGATTATGTATATATGCTTGAAACGAGAGAAAAAATATAATACGCTACTAATACGAACAAACGTTCTTTTTGTTGAGGTTGAAATGAGAAAAAAGCTCGAAGCTATTTAAAAGTATCATCAATTAAAAAATAAAATATATAAAACGCAATATACCACATTGAATGGATCAACGTGCGTACATCAAGGGCTACAGAAGAATTGAAAAAAGCAAGCATTGTGACTCTAAAAATGATAAAAAATTTTTTGAACAATGAAAAAATGATTTTAAGGTTGAATTGGTGCCATTTTCATTCTCTTTTCATCATTTTGTCATAAATTAAAGGCTTTTAATCAGTCGATGAGTTATGTATAATGAAACACATAATATAGTATTACTGTTAGAGACGAAACACTATATATTGTGTTTCAATAGACAGTCAATTTATTTATAATAAATCAAATTTAAAGTAAAATCACACAGTTTTAGGCTTTGAATAATGACAAATAAGGCATTAATACTTAAATGTTGAGTTTTTACATACCTACTTAATAGAATTAAAAGTTACTATATATAGTGGTTACTTCAATCATTTAAAACATATTAATATTATACCTCGAAAGCCTTTCGATTTTCCATTTTACATATGTCTATTTAGAAAGAAGGTGATCCAATGAAAGTGGTATATTTTTCATTTTCCGGCAACGTGCGTAGATTTATTAAACGAACTGAACTAACTGACGTTATGGAACTCACGCAGAATAATTGTTCTGAGAGAATAGAGGAGCCATTCGTTTTGGTCACTGGAACAATAGGATTTGGTGAAGTGCCCCAACCAGTTCAATCATTTTTAGATGTAAATGAAGATTTATTAAAAGCTGTTGCAGCAAGCGGAAATCGTAACTGGGGACAAAATTTCGCGAAAGCTGGACGATCTATTTCGGAACGCTATCAAGTTCCATTGCTATTGAAGTTTGAAGTACAAGGTACAGCAAATGATGTAAATGAATTTAAAGAGAAGGTGGGTAATTTCAATGAAGATTATGGACGAGAAGAAATACAATCATATTGAATTAAATAATGAGGTTACAAAGCGTAAAGAGAATGGTTTCTTTAATTTAGAAAAAGATCAAGAAGCGTTAGCAGTTTATTTAGAAGAAATTCAAGATAAAACGATTTATTTTGATAGTGAAATTGAACGCCTTCGTTATCTTGTAGATAATGACTTTTATTTTGATGTTTTCGAAAAATACGCTGAAGCAGATTTGGTGGAAATTACAGATTATGCTAAAAGTATTCCGTTTCGTTTTGCAAGCTATATGTCAGCTAGTAAATTCTTTAAAGATTATGCATTAAGAACAAATGACAAATCTCAATTCTTAGAAGATTACAAGCAACATGTTGTCATTGTCGCGCTTTATTTAGCAAATGGACATAAACCTACAGCTAGACAACTTATTTCAGCTATGATTGAACAACGTTATCAACCAGCAACACCTACATTTTTAAATGCTGGTCGTGCGCGTCGTGGTGAACTCGTATCATGTTTCTTATTGGAAGTAGATGATAGTTTAAATTCAATTAACTTTATCGATTCCACAGCTAAACAATTGAGTAAAATTGGTGGCGGCGTTGCGATTAACTTATCTAAATTACGTGCAAGAGGTGAAGCGATTAAAGGCATTAAAGGCGTAGCCAAAGGTGTCTTACCAGTTGCAAAATCTCTTGAAGGCGGCTTTAGTTATGCAGATCAATTAGGCCAACGTCCCGGCGCGGGTGCTGTATATTTAAATATCTTCCACTACGATGTTGAAGAATTTTTAGATACTAAAAAAGTGAACGCAGATGAAGACTTACGTTTATCAACGATTTCTACTGGATTAATCGTACCTTCAAAATTCTTTGACTTAGCTAAAGAAGGTAAAGATTTTCATATGTTCGCGCCGCATACAGTTTACAATGAGTACGGTGTTACACTAGATGATATTAATTTAGATGAATATTATGATGATTTAGTTGCTAATCCAAATGTTGATAAAAAGAAAAAAGATGCTCGTGAAATGTTAAATATGATTGCTCAAACACAACTACAATCTGGGTATCCATATTTAATGTTTAAAGACAATGCTAATAAAGTGCACCCAAACTCTAATATTGGTCAAATTAAAATGAGCAACTTATGTACTGAAATTTTCCAATTACAAGAAACTTCTATCATTAATGACTATGGTATGGAAGATGAAATTAAACGTGATATTTCATGTAACTTAGGTTCTTTAAATATTGTTAACGTTATGGAATCAGGGAAGTTTAAAGACTCAGTGCATACAGGCATGGACGCGTTGACTGTAGTGAGTGACGAAGCTGATATACAAAATGCGCCGGGCGTTAGAAAAGCCAATAGTGAGCTTCATTCAGTCGGCTTAGGTGTTATGAACTTACATGGCTATCTTGCTAAAAACAAAATTGGCTATGAGTCGGAAGAAGCTAAAGATTTTGCTAATATATTCTTTATGATGATGAATTACTATTCACTTGAAAGATCAATGCAAATAGCAAAAGAAAGACAGGAAACGTTTAAAGACTTTGATAAGTCAGATTATGCAAATGGAAAATATTTCGAATTTTATACTTCGCAATCATTTGAACCGAAATACGAAAAAGTACGTAAATTATTTGATGGTTTAGAAATCCCAACGCCTGAAGATTGGAAAGCATTGCAAAAAGAAGTTGAAACTCACGGTTTATTCCATGCTTATCGTTTAGCGATTGCACCGACTCAAAGTATTTCATATGTGCAAAATGCTACAAGCTCTGTTATGCCTATTGTAGACCAAATTGAACGTCGTACTTATGGCAATGCGGAAACATTTTATCCGATGCCATTCCTATCACCAGAAACAATGTGGTACTATAAATCAGCATTTAACACTGATCAAATGAAGCTAATTGATTTAATTGCAACGATTCAAACACATGTGGATCAAGGCATTTCTACAATTCTTTATGTTAATTCAGAAATATCTACACGTGAATTATCTAGATTATACGTTTATGCGCATCATAAAGGATTGAAATCTTTATATTACACTAGAAATAAATTATTAAGTGTTGAAGAATGTACGAGCTGTTCAATATAAAATGTAACTTTTGTATTAATGATAACGAGCGTTGATAAGAATGGAAATAGCATATGCTTTAAGTAGGTAAAGTTAAAGTGTATTAAGAGAATGAATTTCAAAGTAATATATACCGAGTTTTTCGAAATTTATTCTTTTTGCAAAGGGGAGGAAATCTAGATTTAAATCTAGATTTCTGCCCCGTTTTCTGTAAGTCACTTATTAATTAAATATTTACTAGATAGGGGAATTATCTAAATGAAAGCAGTCAATTGGAATACTCAAGAAGATATGACAAATATGTTTTGGCGACAAAATATTTCACAAATGTGGGTAGAAACTGAGTTTAAAGTATCAAAGGATATTGCAAGTTGGAAGACATTATCTGATGAAGAAAAAAATGCATTCAAAAAAGCATTAGCTGGTTTAACTGGTTTAGACACACATCAAGCAGATGATGGTATGCCTTTAATCATGTTACATACAACAGATTTACGTAAAAAGGCTGTGTATTCTTTTATGGCAATGATGGAACAAATTCATGCTAAAAGTTATTCTCATATTTTTACTACATTATTACCATCTAGCGAAACTAATTATTTATTAGATAAATGGGTGTTAGAAGAACCACACTTGAAATTTAAATCAGATAAAATTGTAAATAACTATCATAAACTTTGGGGCAAAGAAGCCTCAATTTATGATCAATACATCGCTCGTGTATCAAGTGTTTTTCTAGAAACATTTTTATTCTATTCTGGTTTCTATTATCCATTATATTTAGCTGGACAAGGAAAAATGACGACGTCAGGAGAAATCATTCGTAAAATTTTATTAGATGAATCTATTCATGGTGTGTTTACTGGTATGGATGCACAAAGTTTACGTAATGAATTATCTGAAAGTGAAAAACAACAAGCTGATCAAGAAATGTACAAACTACTAGATGAATTATATAAAAACGAAGTTTCTTATACTCAGTCGTTATATGATGATATTGGTTTAACTGAAGATGTGCTGAATTATGTGAGATATAATGGTAATAAAGCACTATCTAACCTTGGATTTGATCCGTATTTTGAAGAAAAAGAATTTAACCCAATTATCGAAAATGCTTTAGATACATCCACAAAAAACCATGATTTTTTCTCTGTTAAAGGCGATGGATATACTTTAGCGCTAAATGTTGAAGCACTACAAGACGAAGATTTCATATTTGAAGATTAAGTGAAAGTCACATAAATATAATTATAATAATTAAAAAACCCATCCTTTCTATTGGCTATTAATAGATTGGATGGGTTTTTATTGCAGATTATTCATTTATTAAGCTAATTATTTGTACAAACTCAGTAGTAGCTATTGAATTTACATATAAAGATGATAAAATTTAATTATAAACGTTGATAATGATTATCATCGCCAATGAAATATAAAAGTTTATGAAAGGATTATATACTCACTATGAAATTTTTATTAAATGGTGTGGTCTTATCTATTATTTTATTCATCTTAACTATCCTTTCTTTATTTATCGGTGTAAGTAAGGTGTCGATTACTGATATTTTTCATTTATCCCAAGAGCAAATTAATATCATTGTATCTAGTAGAATACCTAGAACAGTTAGTATATTAATTTCAGGAAGCACTTTGGCACTTTCGGGTCTCATTATGCAACAGATGATGCAAAATAAATTTGTAAGTCCTACGACTGCAGGAACGACCGAATGGGCTAAGTTAGGCATATTGATATCAATGATTTTTTTTCCACAAGAAAATATTATCATTAAATTAATATTCGCTGTGATCTTAAGTATTGGTGGAACATTTATATTTGTGAAATTAGTTCAATATATACGTTTTACAGATGTTATTTTTATTCCGTTATTAGGTATTATGCTCGGTGGTATTGTGTCTAGTTTTTCAACATTTACAGCGTTAAAAACCAATACAGTTCAAAGTATTGGAAACTGGTTAAATGGCAATTTTGCAATCATCACCAGTGGAAGATATGAAATATTATACTTAAGCATCCCATTACTAATTCTTACATACATATTTGCCAATCATTTTACAATTGCTGGCATGGGGAAAGATTTTAGCAATAATTTAGGGGTTAATTATGAAAAAATAATTAATATTGGTTTATTTATCACAGCAACGATTACTGCGTTAGTAGTTGTTACTGTTGGAACTTTACCTTTCTTAGGATTAATAGTTCCGAATATTGTGTCAATTTTTAGAGGAGACCACTTGAAAAACGCATTGCCTCATACGGCCATGTTAGGCGCTGTTTTTGTTATGTTTTCAGATATAATCGGCAGAATTATAGTATATCCGTACGAAATTAACATCGGATTAACGATAGGTGTATTTGGCACTATTATTTTCTTGATTTTGCTGATGAAAGGACGACATGATTATGCAAATTAGCGCTAAGACAAAATTATTTATTTTAATAGCAATAACGCTGTTAGCAGCTGGACTCTATCTTGTTATAGGTATTGATTTTGATATTTTCCAATATCAATTTTCTAGTCGATTAAGAAAACTTATTCTTATGGTGTTAGTTGGAGGGGCAATAGCTGCATCAGTAGTTATCTTTCAAGCAATTACCAATAACCGACTGTTAACGCCTTCAATTATGGGGCTGGATGCAGTATATATGTTTGTTAAAGTTCTAATTGTTTTTGTATTTGGTGTTCAATCAGCTTTAGTAACTAACTTGTATTTGAGCTTTGCGATTACATTAATTGTTATGGTTGCTTTTTCATTATTATTATTCCAAGGCATTTTTAGAATAGGAAACGTATCAGTTTATTTTATTTTGCTAGTCGGTGTCATTCTAGGTACTTTCTTTAGAAGCATTACTGGATTTTTAGAGCTTATCATTAACCCAGAAGATTTTCTAGCAGTCCAAAGTGCTATGTTTGCAAACTTTGATGCTTCTAATAGTAAATTAGTAACATTATGCGGCATCATATTAATTATATTGGTGTTCATTACAGTGATAGCCATACCTTACCTAGATGTGCTTTTATTAGGTAAAGACCAGGCTATTAATTTGGGCATTTCTTATAAGCGGTTAACACGGCTATTGCTCATTCTTGTGGCAATATTAGTATCAATTTCTACTGCGCTTGTAGGGCCAATTACATTTTTAGGTTTATTAACAGTAAACTTAGCACATGAATTGATGAAAACGTATGAACATAAATATATACTGCCTGCAACAATTTGTATTAGTTGGTTAAGTTTATTTATTGCACAAGGTGTCGTAGAAAATTTATTCGAAGCAACAACGCAAGTAAGTATTATTATTGATTTAGTAGGTGGTTCTTACTTTATCTATTTATTGATAAAAAGGAGACATGCAAATTGATTAGTGTACAAGGTCTTAATAAAACGATTCAAGATAAAGCGATTTTAAAAGAGATAAATGTTGATATAAATAAAGGTCGATTGACCTCTATAATTGGGCCTAATGGGGCTGGTAAGAGTACACTGCTCTCAGCTATTACGCGACTTATAGATTTTGAAGATGGTGGTATAGAAATAGAGAATAAATCTATTTCAGATTATAAAAGTAATGAATTAGCTAAAAAACTATCTATTTTAAAACAATCTAACCATACAGAATTGAATATTACGGTCGAACAATTAGTTAATTTTGGGCGTTTTCCATACTCAAAAGGACATTTAAAACAAGAGGATAAAGAACAAGTTGAATACGCGTTAGAATTGTTACAGCTTAAAGAAATCAGACATCGCTATTTAAAAACACTTTCTGGAGGCCAACGCCAACGTGCATATGTTGCGATGACCATAGCCCAAGATACTGATTATATATTGTTAGACGAACCGCTAAACAATTTAGATATGAAACATTCAGTTCAAATTATGCAGACGCTACGTCAACTTGCGAAGTCACTGAATAAAACTATTGTTGTAGTAATACATGACATTAACTTTGCCTCATGTTATTCAGACGATATCATTGCGCTCAAAGATGGCGAAGTCATTAAAGCGAGTACTAAGGATGATGTGATTCAATGCGACACATTGAGAGAATTATATGAAATGGAAGTCCAAATCGAACAAATTCGAGGCCAACGTATTTGTATTTATTTCGATGAATTAACAACAGACCAAGAATTATCGTTAGTAGAATCTGTATGATGTACAAATAGATATATTCATTGAAAGGAGTGATGCACCTGTAACGTTGTTTAACTTTTTAGGTGTATAAAAGGGACAAACCATTAGGATTTCAGGAGGAGTAAGCACATGAAAAAATTTGCTTTATTGTTAGTAGTAGGATTAATGTTTTTATTAGTAGCATGTAGTAATGGTGGATCAGATGATAAAAAATCATCAGATACTAAATCAGATAATGAAGATTCAAATAAAACTGTAAAAATTGAAAATAAATATCAAGCGAGTGGGGAAAAGCGTGACGGTAGTGACGCTAAAGAAGTTAAAGAAACAGTTGAAGTACCTACAAACCCTAAAAATGCAGTTGTATTTGACTATGGTACATTAGATACATTAAAAGAATTGGGTGTCGAAGATAAAGTTAAAGCAGTTCCTAAAGGTGAAGGAAATAAATCACTACCTGATTTCTTAAGTGATTTTAAAGACGAAAAATACTTAAACACTGGTAGCCTGAAAGAAGTTAATTTTGATAAAGTTGCAGAAGCTAAACCAGAAGTTATCTTCATATCTGGACGTACAGCAAATCAAAAAAATCTTGATGAATTTAAAAAAGCAGCTCCTGATGCAAAAGTAGTATACATGGGCGCTGACGATAAAGATGAAGTGAAATCATTAAAAGACAATGCTGAAAAATTAGGTAAAATTTATCAAAAAGAAGATAAAGTTAAATCTATAAATAAAAAATTAGATGACAAAATTTCAAGCATCAAAGATAAAACTAAAGACTTAAAAGACGAAAAAGCAATGTTCTTATTAGTTAATGAAGGTGAACTATCTACATTTGGATCTGGTGAACGTTTTGGTGCAATGATTTTTGATACAATGGGCTTCACAGCAGCTGATGACAATATCAAAAA
Source organism: Staphylococcus sp. GDY8P120P (assembly GCF_017892065.1). NCBI lineage: Bacteria > Bacillati > Bacillota > Bacilli > Caryophanales > Staphylococcaceae > Staphylococcus > Staphylococcus sp. GDY8P120P. The sequence goes on from NZ_JAESKI010000002.1 coordinate 170,028, forward strand.
TAGTAAACATGGACAAAACGTGACAAACGAATATATTTCAGAGAAAAATCCAAATATTATCTTTGCTATGGACCGTGGACAAGCCATTGGTGGTAAGTCAACTGCTAAACAAGCGTTAAGTAACGATGTTATTCAAAACGTTGATGCAATTAAAAATGACAAAGTTTATGAATTAGATCCAAAACTTTGGTACTTTGCAAGTGGTTCAACGACTACAGCAATCAAACAAATTGACGAAGTAGAAAAAGCATTAGATAAAAAATAAAATAGACATTAAGTGGGGACTGTCTAAAGTATGACTTTTTAAAAGCAGCAGTGAAGAATCGATAAATATGATTTTTCACTGCTGCTTTTTTACGCATTAACAAGGGGGAGGATGAAGTTATAGCTGGCATATGTTCATAAAAATTCAAAATGGGCTCAAAATTAGCTTCTAAGTTGCATATAATATGCGTATGCGTTAACCAAGTCAGAAAAAGCATTTATATTAAATGTTTCATTATTCGTTCTCAATAATTAAGAGCATAAATACTTATTGGAAAATTTGATAGCTTTACTAACTTTCTAGTTGAGCAGTTCGATAATAAAATAATGTGAAAACTTGTATAATGAATTAAAATACGAGAAAGGTAGGATGTCAATGATTTTAGATAATGTAAACCCAAATGATTTGTTTCCAACAGAGAAGAAAGGGCCAAGCGTGTTAGGTACAATTGAATACTCAGTACAAGGTACTTCTGAATTTGAAGGGGCATTTATAGCTACCAATGAGCGAATTATTCTAAATGTGGATATGAATGGAGAATTTTATTATAGAAATATTGGATATGATGAAGTAGAAAATATTACATATGAAGATGGCCAAATTCATTTCACATTTAATATCGGTCTTATGCCAATGAAAGCGATACAAAAGGGCGATGCTGAGGCGTTCGTACAATATGTTAATGATAAAATAGAATAGATATTTGACTAGAATATCTGAGGCAAATTAAATCGTTTATGCAACATTTAAAGCCAAATGTTTAAAGTTTAAAATAAATAAAAAAGCGCAGACAGAAACCTAATTTTTAAATTGGGTCTTGTTGCGCTATTATTAAAAGGTAACGAGTAACAGAATACAAAAGCCCAAGTGCTTGATTGTATACAAATTACTAATTGTATCTGACGATAGCATGGGCACACCTGGGGCATTCATTTGTGTTCCAGATTTTTTATTTTGTCATTATTTATATTTCAAAATAAGTACTGTAATGGTATTTACATCGATTATTGAAATGCGCATCGCAGTTTGGGCACGCTTCAATAAGCATATATTCATTGATTGTCATCTCGTATTTGCATACACCACATAAAATAGCCTTCGTATCAAATTCATCAGCAGACCATCTTTTTATCGCGTGAGATACATCTTCATTATGACATTTGTAGCATGGATAATACTTATCACAGCACTTGAATTTGATAGCAATAATATCTAAAGGCGTGTGATAGTGTGTACAACGAGTTTCATTATCTATAGTCGCACCGTAAATTTTGGGTATCATTGACCTGCTCCTATCAATCTGTTGGATGTTCACCAATAATTCTTACTTCAGGGTGAAGTTCAACATCAAATTTTTCTTTAACTGTCTTTTGCACGTAGTGAATTAAATCTTCATAGTCAGTTGCTGTGCCCTTACCCACATTTACCATAAAGCCAGCATGTTTCTTTGATACTTCAACGCCACCTATACGATAGCCTTGTAAATTTGAATCTTGTATCAATTTCCCAGCAAAGTGACCTGGTGGTCGTTGGAAGACACTGCCACAAGATGGGTATTCTAAAGGTTGTTTAGATTCTCTTCTTTCCGTTAAATCGTCCATTTTTGCTTGAATCTCTTTTTTAACGCCAGGCGCTAACGTAAATGCAGCTTCTAATACCACTAAGTGCGCTTTCTGAACGATACTATTTCGGTAATCTAATTCAAGTTCCTTATTGGTAAGTGTAATTAAATCACCTTTGTTATTAACACATAGTGCATAATCAATACAATCCTTGACTTCGCCGCCATATGCGCCTGCGTTCATAAATACAGCGCCGCCTATAGAGCCTGGAATACCACATGCAAACTCTAAACCAGTGAGCGCATAATCGCGTGCAGTACGGGATACGTCAATAATCGCAGCGCCACTACCTGAGATAATCGCATCGTCAGATACATCGATATAATCTAGCTGAAGCAAACTAATTACAATACCTCTGATGCCACCTTCACGTATAATGATATTTGATCCATTGCCTAAATAAGTAATAGGAATATCATTTGTGTATGCAAAGTGAACTATGGCTTGAACATGTTCATTTTGAGTTGGAGATAAATAATAGTCAGCTTGTCCTCCTGTTTCTGTATATGTATAACGTTTTAGAGGTTCATCTACTTTTATAATTTCTTTTGGGACAATCGATTCTAATTCTTTTAAGATGTCATCTTTATGCAATTATAGAACATCCTTTCCTGTTGAATTCATTTATATATTATACCAATGATTTACCATATTTGTTAAATAGTATAAAGGATAATTTGAAATATTTATTTTGAAAGTTAATAAGCTGACTTACGATTTAAGTTATAAATAATTATTTTTGGTTTCTAGGTCATTCATTGTTTAGCTGCCGTAACAATTGGTTAAAAAGCGCTTGTTTTGATTTTTATAAATACGTATTTGTAATACATCATTGGCTAAAGAATATTTTTGTTCACCAAAATGTGTTGCTAAAGATGGGTTGGCTTATAGAAAATCATTTGTTTTTAAATAATCATCATAAAGATTTGAGTGTTTTTGAATAATATGTAACCGTACGGTTTGTTTTAAGTCAATTAAATTATTAAATTTAGCCATGATTACTTTTTTATTATATGGATGATGTAGCCTATAAAACCCTTCATAAATCAAGCGTTTTTCACCTAAAGAAGTAATGTCATGTAAATGATTGACACCGGCTAAAATATCTAAAATAGGCTCTGTTGGATAATTGAAATGGCTCGTCTCACCTATGTGATGCGTTGATCGGATTGGCGTATCTAACAGATTAAATAACTTATGGCTTAGCGCCTCATATTGTTTTATAAAATTTTGCTGAACATCGTCTTTGATAAAAGGTTGAACGTCAGAATGCATTGAATTAAAACACTCCTTTAAATATGAATATTTAATTGTTAAACTGTAAATTCTGAAATAATATATCATATATTATTTTCAAGTCAAATAAGTTTCTGTATAATACAAAATGATAAGGAGTGCAGAAATGAAAAAAATAATATGCTTTATTTTATTAGTGTGTGTTTCTGTAGTACTTGTAGCTTGCGGACGCGAAGGTGCAAATGAATTTAAAGATTTTGATAGCACGCTAAGCGATGTGAATAACAAAGAAAAAGCGTTCAATAAAACAATGGATTCAATTGATTTGAGCTATATCGATGATTTAAGTAAAACAGATATGACGGATAAAAACAAAAAAGAATTCAATCAATTACAAAACAAGTTAAATAGCAAGTTAATGCCTAAACTTGAGGCTTATGATAAAGCTGCTAAAAAGTTACCAGCAGAATCAGAAGAAACTAAAGAATTAAAAGCTGAATACTTAGAAGCGGTTAAAAAGAAAAAAGACGCAATTAATGAAGTTAAAAACTTTGTAGATTTATATAATCAATCAGTTAAAGCGAATGAAGATATATTAGATTATACAAAACTCTTTGAGAAAAACAGATCACAAGTAGAAGATAATATGGAAAAAGCTAATAATGCTGGTGAAAATGTAAAAGATTTTAAACATAAATTAGAACAGAATAATAGAGATTTGAAACTTACTGCAGAAAAACAATCCAATATGATGGATGCTAAAGCAGAAAAGAAAACAATAGAGACACAAATTATGCCGCTCATAAATAAACAAATTAAAGATTTAAACAAGGCAGAGATTACAGATGGCTATGTCAACGATGCACGTAAAAATACGATTGAAATGTACTATAGTCTACAAAATTATTATGAAACTAGAGAAGAGACAATTGAAATTGGTGAATCATTGGCTAAAATCGACATCAATAAATTACCTCAAGAAAGCAAAGATTTGGAGCCATATGATAAGAAGTTTAATGAGAAATATGCCGATATAAAAGATAAATATCAAAAATAAATGATCTAGTTAAGTCATAAGATTTAGAATAAACTGTTAACAATAAAAAGGTATTTGTGTATAATTGGAAACAATGATATGTGAATATCGTTGGAATTTCACACTTTTAGAAACGATATGGTGTGTTAAATATTTTTAGAGGTGAATAGAATGGCTATAAAGCTGAGTTCGATTGACCAGTTTGAGCAAGTTTTAAAAGAAAATAATTATGTGTTTGTGTTGAAACATAGTGAAACATGCCCGATTTCAGCAAACGCGATGGATCAATTCAACAAATTTTTATATGAAAGAGATATGGATGGCTATTATTTAATTGTACAACAAGAAAGAGATTTATCAGATTACATTGAAGAAAAAACAAAAGTGAAGCATGAATCGCCACAAGCATTTTATTTTGTGAAGGGACAAGCGATTTGGAATGCTGATCACGATCATATTAATGTCAAATCTTTAGCAGATGCTGAAGAATAAAAAATAAATACGTTAAAATGAAACGCTTGTTGGACTCTAATTAACATTGAGAAGTTTAACAAGCGTTTCTTATAATGTGAAAAAAAGTCTTAGGACATGTATAATAAGTAGTTGAATTAGTAAAAAAGTTTAGGAACAGTGCGTTCAATTTTATATATGATTATTTTACTAAATAAACATGTAATATATCATATACACTCGCTATGCCTAAAACCATACTAGAAATCGTGATGGTTTATAAGTTGTGTGGAGAATAGTTTGATAAAATCAATTGCATGTTTTGAGTAATTTTCATCATATCAACTACTGATATGGTGTGGTTTAGATGTTATCTCGAATCCCTACGATTAGAATAATGAGGTGCGTATTTTTTATAAAAAATGCACATGGATGAAAGAGAGTGTTTTCAAAAAAAGGCTATAGTCTAGCCTGATTGAAAATCTATCTAACTTTGAAGCGTAAAATAATAAAAATTGGATTAAAATGTACCAAGTATTTGAAATTCAACAATATAATGATAAAAGTAAGATTTAGTTAATTATACTACATAAAGTCTAAATACATTATATTAAAATAAAATACAGTTAACGATGTATATTAATATTAGAGGTGACAAAATGAAAGTATTAGTGGCAATGGATGAATTTAATGGTATTATATCTAGCTATCAAGCTAATCGTTATGTGGAGGAAGCAGTAGCTAGTCAAATAGAGAAAGCTGACATTGTACAAGTACCTTTATTTAATGGTCGACATGAGCTTATGGATTCAGTTTTTTTATGGCAATCTGGGAGGAAATATAGAGTGGCTGCACATGATGCAGATATGAATGAAGTAGAAGCTGTCTATGGCATTACAGATAATGGAATGACGATTATTGAAGGCAATTTGTTTTTAAAAGGACAAAAACCTATAAAAGAACGAACAAGTTTTGGTCTGGGTGAAGTAATCGAAGATGCTATTGATAACGGCGCTGAGCATTTAATCATTTCTCTTGGAGGTATTGGTAGCTTTGATGGTGGAGCTGGTATGCTACAAGCACTAGGTGTTAGGTTCTTTGATGATGAAGCTGAAGTGGTTGATGTTACGCAAGGTAGTCAAGTTTTAAAATATATTCGTCGTGTTGATATGTCTCAAATCAACCCTAAGTTGAAAGATATGCGCATTCAACTAATGTCAGATTTTGATAGTAAATTATATGGTAAAAACAGTGAAATTATGCAAACGTATGAAACATATCATGTTACACATCAAGAAGCTGCTGAAATTGATAATTTAGTTTGGTATTTAAGCGAGATATTTAAAGCAGAGCTGAAAATCGCGTTAGGTCCCGTTCAAAGAGGTGGAGCTGGCGGCGGTATCGCTGCAGTATTCAATGGACTATATGGTGCTGAAATTATGACAAGTCATGAATTAGTAGACCAAATAACGCATTTGGACACTTTAATACAACAAGCGGATTTAATTATATTTGGTGAAGGTGTGAATGAAGCTGATCAAATTTTAGAAACGACAACAGTGCGTTTAGCAGAACTGGCTACGAAACATGAAAAACCTTCAATAGCAATTTGTGCAACAGATGATAAATTCGATTTATTTGAATCAATGGGCGTGACAGCAATGTTTAACACGTTTATTGAAATGCCAGAAACATTTACAGATTTTAAAATGGGTATTCAAATTAGACATTATACGATTCAAGCGATTAAGCTATTAAAAACGCAATTTGATGTAAACCAATAATAGCTTAAGAGGCTATCACTGATAATAGCCATATAGATGAGTGAGACGAACAAGTATGATTAAAAATTTAAAATGATAAGTCAACCAATTTTTTGAATGGTTAGAAGAACTATTAGGATTACTCGTCAAGTTGCTTTCAAACCTATTGAAAAAGGGTTCATATGGTCAGAAAAGGATTATGTTTTAAATTAGTTTTGGCTTAAATATTATTTAGTAGAAGCGTTATAACATTCAAATTTTGAAAAATCATAAGTTACACACGATGATAAAGTTATAATCTATAACACCTTATTTATTTTGTACAACTGCGCGCCACGCTTTTATAGCGTGTTTAATAAATAATGTAGTATAGATATGCTAGAAGTTGAGACATCAATCTCATCATTCAGCCCCAAAATATTTCTAACACAAGGAATTTTTGGGGCTTGTTTTATGTCCCTTCATATTATTTTGCTCCTTTAGGACACGGCCTTCCTGCAGGTGCTTCACAACCGAAACGATTTTTTAAACTACATATCATTATCACAGATTTTTTATTACAAAAATAAGATACTTTGTATAATTTAATAAACATCACTAAACTAAATTAGCGAAGCGCGGTACGTATAATAGTCATAACATGACTCAATTTACATTAACACTGGAAACTTCAATTTTAACTTCTACTAAAGATATACCACGCTATGTAAATAACATTATTGAAGCAACACTTGAAAACGAATTCGACAAATTGCAACATCATCGTGAGGCATCTGTTTAACATTCAAAAATCATGCTGAAAATTATGCTATACGCTTATACACGAACTGTGTTTTCTAGTCATAAAGTAAAAAAGTTACTCAATGAGAGTATTAGAATGGTGGGGCGCTTTCAAAATCAAACACTTCATATAAATCAACCAGTTTTAGATTGAATTCATAAACTGACATTTGGTTAACATCACTTTTTATTTAATTTCATTAAAAATGGCTGACTACGTACCGAATGGTAGGAAGTCAGCCTAGTTAACAACTTTAATTATTTAATTGTACTCTTTTTTCTATTCATTCTTACTGAAAGGGACCAATAAAATCATACCATAGAAATATAGATTTTATCCCACTCGTTATTTCTCATAAGTTTGTACGACTTCTTGTGCTATACCAATAATAACGCGAACTGCTTTTTCCATGACGTCGATTGAAGCATATTCGAAAGGACCATGGAAATTATCACAGCCAGTGAAGATATTTGGTGTTGGAAGTCCCATAAATGATAATTGGGATCCGTCTGTACCTCCACGAATAGGCTCGGTATTAGCTGGAATGCCTAATTTACTAAAGACACGTTTAGGAATATCTATGACGTGTGGATTTGGCTTAATTTTTTCGCCCATATTGTAATATTGATCGTTCATTTCAATTTCAATTGGTTCATCTTCAAAGTGACTGTTGATATCATTTTGAATTTCCACTAAACGTTTTTTACGTAAATCAAATTTAACGCTATCATGGTCACGAATAATGTAGTAAAGTTTTGCTTGTTCAACATCACCATCAAACTTCATTAAGTGATAGAAACCTTCATAGCCTTCGGTACGCTCAGGAACTTCATTTTGTGGTAATAGCGTATTGAATTGTTGACCTAAAAGCACAGCGTTAACCATTGCATCTTTGGCAGAACCTGGATGAACGTTGACACCATGACAAGTGACAATCGCTTCTGCAGCATTGAAGCTTTCGTATTGTAATTCTCCAAATTGGCTGCCATCCATTGTATAGGCAAAATCAGCATTGAAACGTTCGACATCAAAGGCATGTGGACCTTTACCAATCTCTTCATCAGGTGTAAAAGCTACTCTAATTCGACCATGTTTGATTTCTGGATGCATCGTTAAGTATTTTAAAGCCTCCATAATTTCAACTACGCCAGCTTTATCATCTGCACCTAACAATGATGTACCATCAGTAACCATTAATGTGTGTCCCTCTACTTCTTTCATAGCAGGGAATACATCCTGACTTAAAGTACGATTTGTTTCTCCAAGTTTTATGGGTTGCCCGTCGTAACTTTCAATAATTTGTGGATTAACGTTTGTAGCGTTGAAATCTGGAGAAGTATCAACATGTGCTAAAAATCCTACAGTAGGAAGTTCTTGGTCAACATTACTTTCTAATGTTGCAAATAAATAACCATTTTCATCCATATCTGTTTCTAACCCTAAGTCTGTGATTTCATCATTTAATAAATTCAATAAATCCCACTGTTTTTGAGTGGAAGGTGTTGAATTAGATTGTGGATCAGATTGTGTATCAATTTTTACATATCTTGTAAGCCTATCTATAATATCGTTTTTCATTAAAAACACCCCTTATGCTCTGTTATTCATATTATACGACTTCTTATATATTTTACCATGCATTTTACCGTAATGCTGTTTAATACGCGTATAGATGTAGTATATAATCTCGGCGCATAAAATACCAAAAGCAATGGCGCCTGAAATCAGTGTTACCTCAAGAAAAGTATTTACAGCATGGGTATATTGGTTACTCACTAAGAAACGTGTAGCTTCATATGCAAGTCCACCAGGAACAAGTGGAATAATCCCAGGCACGATAAAAATAATGACGGGCCGTTTATAACGTCTACTCATCGTGTGACTCATAATAGCTAAAATAAAACTACCTAAAAATGAGGCCATTACTTTACCTAATTCTAAATCAAATGTCACTTTATAAATAATCCACCCCATAGCGCCAACGAAACCACAAGCTAAAAGGAGACGTCGGGGTGCATTAAAAATAACAGAAAATAGCATCGTTGCTAGATAACTAATTATAAATTGTAAAACATAGTAGCCAATGACCATACAAGCACCCCTTTTAAAATATTAATAAAACGATTGCAACGCCAGCACCAATAGCAAATGATGTTAGTGCTGCTTCTACACCACGTGACATGCCAGCAAGTAATTCCCCCGCCATGAGATCTCGAATTGCGTTTGTAATTAAAATACCAGGTACAAGAGGCATAACGCCGGCTATGGTGATAATATCTTGGTTTTCTGTTAGGCCAAATTTTGAAAATGTGGCCGCTATCATAATAACAACGGCAGCACTGATAAATTCTGAAAAGAATTTTATTTGAATATAGCGCTGCACAAAATCAAATGTTAAAAATGCGCCAGCTCCTGCAAGTATAGCAAAAAAGAAATCATTTATAACGCCACCGAACATAAATAAGAAAAATCCACATGCAATAGCAGCTGCAAAGAATTTAGTGACAGATGAAAATTGTAATGACGCGTGGTGTAGGTGAATAAGTTCTGATTTTGCTTCATCTATACTCAATTGATTACTTGAAATTTTTCGAGATAAGCTATTAGTTAATGCAATTTTTTCTAAATCAGTAGTCCGCTCACGTATACGTATTAATCTAGTGTTCGTGCGATTATTAAGTGAAAATATAATCGCAGTAGATGTCACGAAACTATATGTATCATCCAAACCGAAACTAGCGGCAATTCGTGTCATCGTATCTTCTACACGATAAGTTTCTGCACCACTTTCAAGCAAAATTCTGCCTGCAATGAGTACAACATCAATTACTTTATCTTCATCGATGATAGTGATTGAATCGGTCATAGCTTTGCACCTCCTAAGTAGTTCATAAATGAATAAAAAGTTTACAATATACGCATGCAACTTTCATTCGTGTTTCATCTGTATAGATGGTTTTTATAATTACCTTCTATATTGTAACAAACTTAAATTTAGAAATGATATGTTTTACATTTGATTTTAAAAGCATATGTGCCCAAGAAGACTATTGTTTTAAATAGCATTCATTGATATTTTCATTATATAACACAAAAAGGGCCGAAACATAAAGATGTTTCGGCCAGATATAGTACAAGTAAGGGATAGGGATGGCTGGAATGAAAATGTAATTTCTGTCTTATTCCTAGCACGATCAATTTAAAACAAATCGTTCATTTTAATAATCCAACAAAATTCAATGCCTTTTATCATTATATTATTCGAGCGTTATAGCTTAACAATAGGGTTGAACATAACTTGGTTGCGGCCTTCATTTTTAGCCATGTGTAACATATCATCCGCGACTTTAAAGACTGTACGTTGAGATTTATAATCATCTTTGGTTAGATAACCGACACCGATAGAAACAGATAATTTAATAACTTCTTTATTTGGCAAGTGGAACGTTGATTGTTCAACCCCTTTACGGATGCTTTCGCTCAATTTTACACATTGATCTAATGTATAGTCATATAAAACTACAGAAAACTCTTCGCCCCCGTTACGATAGATACTAAACTGTTGTGGGACGTAATTTTTTAACAATTGGGCGATTTGTCTTAACACTGCGTCGCCAGAATCATGTGAGTACGTGTCGTTCACGTCTTTAAATCCATCTATGTCAATAAGTAATAAACCTAAACTTTCACCATTTTTCTCAGCAATACGCGTCGTTTCGTTTAAATGTCTATCGAATTCTTTGACGTTGCCTAACCCCGTTAGATAATCAAATCTATCTTCGTTTTCGTATCGATTTACTAATGAGAAGAAATGCCAAATGTCCACGAACGTAATCGAAGAAGTGATAGTTAAGATGAAAGATAATGGAATTAAATATAATACTTCTTTAAATTCATAATAAGGACTGATAAATGACAAGATGATAAAGATAACTAACGTAATTAAGTTGAGAATCTGTAACGAGATAATATCATTTTGTTTTAAAAATGGTCCGACTGCGCCTACAATTATAGCAATAACAATGAGTATCATTGCGCTAATGATGGTATAATCACCAATTAATACGTTGACGAGAGAAACTATAAATGCTGCTAGCACTGTATAAACCATGTTTGTATATCTACCTAAAAATAGAATAGGAACAAAAGATAAGTAAAGTACATATTCATGGAAAATAGGTATTGGTTTTATGGTTAATAACAACGCTACAATTGTCATTAAAATTGTGACATATTCTTTTGAAAATACCATGTTTTTATTTTCTGAGTACTGTAAACGATGGAATAAATAGATGCCTGCGACAGTAACCGCAATATTGTAAATAATAGCTTCAAACATTTCCTTACGCTCCTTTAAATAAACACTTAGTTATTGTAAGTGAAAAGTTACATTTTGTCATCATTGATATATAGATATTAATAACATTTGTTTAAAATTCATGTTAAAATGTTAATTTGAGTGATTATAAAATAAATAATTTGATTATTCTATAAAAATACTAAGTTACGAGTTATTTTGCTCTAACCACCACATTACTATTTGTATTAGCAAAAGTACATCATGTATTATAGAATTAATGAGATTGTTCATAGCATCACTCAATAAAAATAAATTTTATTATGGCATAAAACACACTATGTGTATTCATTATAAATAAAATTTCGTATTTGAAATATATAGATAATTGATATTTAAATTCAATTTTTAAAGACTTAAATTAATGAAGGTGAACTGATGTATACATTATTATTAATCATTTTTTCAATGATTGTCAGTTTAATACTTACACCCATTGTTATCAAAGTTTCACATAAATTAGGGGTTGTAGATCAGCCTAATTTTAGAAAAGTACATAAAAACCCAACCTCTGTGCTTGGAGGTACCGTTATACTTCTTTCTTTTTTACTAGGTATTTGGTTGGGACATCCAATCGAAACAGAAGTGAAACCACTTGTCATTGGGGCAGTATTAATCTACTTAGTAGGATTAATAGATGATATCTATGATCTGACGCCAATAATTAAATTATTAGGGCAAGTGATTGCAGCATTAGTTGTAGTATACTATGGTGTAACCATTGATTTCATATCTTTACCAATTGGGCCAACCATACATTTTGGTATATTAGGTATTCCTATTACTGTCGTTTGGATTGTAGCGATTACCAATGCGATTAACTTAATCGATGGGTTAGATGGGTTAGCTTCTGGTGTAGCAACTATCGCTTTAATGACTATTGGGTTTATAGCTATATTACAAGCAAATATATTTATCATGATGATTTGTAGTGTGCTAATTGGTGCACTATTAGGGTTCTTATTCTTTAATTTTCATCCTGCTAAAATATTTTTAGGTGATAGTGGTGCATTGCTAATCGGATTTATAGTGGGCTTCCTTTCACTCTTAGGTTTTAAAAATATTACGTTTGTGTCTTTATTTTTCCCAATTGTTATTTTAGCTGTTCCATTTATTGATACGCTGTTTGCTATGATTCGACGCGTGAAAAAAGGTCAACATATTATGCAAGCAGACAAATCACATTTGCATCATAAATTGCTAGAATTGGGGTATTCTCATCGTCAAACGGTTATCCTTATTTATTCTATCGCATTGTTATTTAGTCTTTCGAGTATCATCTTATACTTATCACAACCGTGGGGCGTACTTATGATGCTCATTCTAATACTAATTACAATCGAACTTATCGTAGAGTTTACAGGATTAATAGATGATGATTACAAACCACTATTGAAATTAATTGAAAATAAAGATAGGCATAAAGAAAAATAAATAATGACATACCATAAAAAGTAACCGGCAATTTCAACAGAATTTGAAATTACCGGTTATTTTAAATGTTAATTGAACTAACTATATGATAAAACATCTTTTTTATACCGGTTAGTTTGTTGGTATATCAAATGGTAATTGAACCATATCTTGTTTAATCAGGCCATACTTACCTGAAGTAATGCTATTTAAAAATGAGATAAATGATTCATACTCTGCTTCAACTACATCTATTTGATAGCTGACCTTATCAGTATACTGCGTTTCCCTTAAGAAAAAAGATGTCCGTTCTAACTCATATTCAAACTTACCAGTAAGGTCGTAATCTATCGTTACAGTCGTAGGTATAGCTGAACGGAGTGCAACGCGACCTATATCATAAATGACATCTCTCACCGCGCCACTGTAAGCCCGAATTAAACCGCCACCCCCTAGTTTGATTCCTCCAAAATAACGTGTTACAACGACACAAACGTTATGTACTTCAAGTTTTTTTAATACTTCTAGCATCGGTATGCCAGCAGTTCCACTTGGTTCACCATCATCATTTGCTTTTTGAATGTTCATTTGATCACCAACAGTATAAGCTGAGCAATTATGTGTTGCTTCGTGATGTTGTGATTTTATAGATTTTATAAAATTTTTGGCTTCTGCTTCAGTTTCAACAGGTTGAATATGGGCGATAAATCGCGATTTGCTAATTACATTCTCTATTGTATGTGCTTCTTTTATTGTAATGATTGCTTCGTCCATGTCTAATCACTCCAGTCATAGTATACATCAATTCATTATATCGTATTATACACTGTTATGAATTGGAGTTTAATGTAAAAATAAATTTTCTTTTAATATAAAATAATGTATCATAGTTGTGAGTATAATTGAGGAGGATTATGATGAAAATTGCTGTGTTATCAGATTCAACGAGTTATCTGTCTCAAACATTAATTGATAAATATAATATAAAAATTGCTCCGTTAAGTGTAACTTTTGACAATGGTGAAAATTTTGTGGAAAATGCATCGATTTCAGCAGATGAATTCTATGAAAGAATGAAATCATCTAAAACAATTCCTACGACAAGTCAACCAGCGATTGGCGAATTTATAACGAATTTTGAAAAGTTACGTGATGAAGGCTATACAGATGTTATTTGTGTCTTTCTTTCTGCAGGTATTAGTGGTAGTTACCAAACTGCTACACAAGCAGGGGAAATGGTAGAAGGTATCGATGTTCATACATTCGACTCGAAAATTTCAGCAATGGTACAAGGAAGCTATGTACTTCGCGCAATTGAAATGATAGAACAAGGTTATGAACCAATAGAAATTATCGACGATTTAAAAGCGATGCGTGCAGAGACAGGTGCGATATTGATGGTCGATGATTTGAAAAATTTGCAAAAAAGTGGTCGTATTACTGGTGCTCAAGCGTGGATTGGTACAATGTTAAAAATGAAACCTGTCTTAAGATTTGAAGATGGACTTATTTTACCGGATGAAAAAGTACGTACCAAAAAACGTGCATTACAAGAAATCATAAATAAAGTGATACATTTAGTTAAAGATTATGAAGACGTGACTTTATTTGTAATTGGTGGCGATATTAAAGAAGATGCAGACTGGATGTATAACGAATTACAAGAAAAATACCCGCAATATAAAGTTCACTACTCTCATTTAGGGCCTGTTATAGCAGCGCATCTAGGTTCTGGCGGTATGGGTTTAGGGTACACTGGTAGAGCAATTCGTTTAGATTAATATATATTAAAAAATGGTTAGATATTTTATAGAGCGGAGGATGAAATTAAAAGTGAATACTTAATTTCTAATCCGCTTTTTTGTTTGGAGGTTATAAGAGATTAAATACTATGGAAGAGTGATTCATAATCGAGCATTATTAACTGGAGAACATGTGAAACAAATTTCTAAGGGGGTGACGCTTAAGCATGGAAGATGGATTTGTTCACAATGTCATTCAACTCGGCAATCCCATTTTTATCAATATAGGTCTGTAATTTTGGATAAAAAGATAGTTTATTGTCGTAATTGTGTGAATATCGGCAGGGTGGATAATATGAATGATGTGTTTCTAATTGAAACCCACAATGTTAAATCCTCATGTCATTACCAATTGCCCTTTGAATTATCTGAACAACAACAGTTTGCTTCTAAAAAAATAGTAACAGCCATTGCGCATTTACGTTCATTATTACTCCATGCAGTCACAGGCGCGGGTAAGACAGAAATGATATTTGAAGGCATTAAATATGCGAGAAATGAAGGGCTTAATATTGCTATTGTATCTCCACGGGTCGATGTAGTGATAGAAGTAAGTATGAGAATTAAGAAAGCTTTTGTTGATGAAGATATCGACGTTTTACATCAATC
The DNA here is from genome assembly GCF_017892065.1 of Staphylococcus sp. GDY8P120P. Taxonomy (NCBI): domain Bacteria; kingdom Bacillati; phylum Bacillota; class Bacilli; order Caryophanales; family Staphylococcaceae; genus Staphylococcus; species Staphylococcus sp. GDY8P120P. The sequence continues at coordinate 185,362 of NZ_JAESKI010000002.1, forward strand.
TTCACAACAACAATTTGACGGTCATTTTGTTATTGCTACAGTACATCAACTTTACCGCTTTAAACAACATTTCGATTTAATTATAGTCGATGAAGTCGACGCGTTTCCTTTATCTGTAGATCCTACCTTAATGCAGACATTAGTACATGCCTCAAAGTTTAAACACTGTCATATATTGATGACGGCTACGCCTCCACGTGTTTTAATGAGACAAATTAAACACTTAGAAGTTATAGCATTACCTGCCCGTTTCCACAGATATCCTTTACCAGTACCTCGCTTCCAATTTTTAAAAATAAATCCCCATAAAAAGCAATATAAATTATTAAAGTACTTGCAACAACAAATCGAACAACAGCGCTACACTTTAGTCTTTTTTAATAATATTGATGTGATGAAACGTTTATTTCATCTATATAAAAATGAGGTGCCTTCATTAACTTATGTATATAGTGATGACGCGTTACGATTTGATAAAATAGAGCGTTTGAGACGAGGCGACCACCAAATTGTATTTACGACGACTATTTTAGAAAGAGGATTTACCATGGCCTATTTAGATGTCTTGATTTTAAATAGTCATTTGTTCGAAGCCAATGCTATCGTCCAAATTGCTGGTAGAGTAGGGAGAAAAGCCGAAGCACCCACAGGTCTTGTATTGTGTATGCATGAAGGTATTACACTACCGATGTTACAAGCCAGGCATAGTATAAAGAAAATGAACAAACTCGCACAAAAAAGAGGGTGGATTGATTGAAAAAGACATGCATGCAATGCCAAACACGTTTGTTTGAATCCTTGAACGCTACCACATTTTATAAGAAAGCATCAAAACTATGTACTGTATGTAACGAACAGTGGGACGAAATGAAATTAGAGATAGATGGTCGTTGTCAAAAGTGTTTGAAGCAATTAAACGTCGCAGAAACAATATGTCTAGATTGTGCATTCTTGTCCGAAAATTTAATTTAATGGATAAATTGTACTGCGCATACCAATATGATGGCATTGTAAAAGAAATGATACATCAATACAAATTTATGAAAGACGTTGCAATTGCTGAGATATTAGTAGAAAAAATAAGATTACCTCATCAAAAGTATGACTATGTAGTGCCTATACCTTCTTCCGTTTATAAAGATCAAGAAAGAACATTTAACCCCGTCCGATTTGTTTTAGATTTAAAACAAGTTAACTATCATTGCTTGCTTCGTATGCAATCACGTCCTAAACAATCAAAGTTAAGTAAGCCAATGCGTGCACAATTAGCGAATCCATTTGAAATTATCTCAATGGTTGATTTAAAAGAAAAAAATATTTTGTTGGTAGATGATATCTATACCACGGGTTTAACGGCTCATCATGCCGCACAACTATTATTTGATAGAAAAATCAGAAAATTCGATGTGTTTACGTTTGCACGTTAGGTGATTCGTGGTATTATATAGATAAGCACTATTACCAATATAGAGGTTTTAAAGGAGTCGATTACTATGATCAGATTTGAAATTCACGGAGAGAACCTCACTATTACTGATGCGATTCGCAACTATATTGAGGAAAAAATTGGTAAATTAGAACGTTATTTTAACAATGTGCCCAATGCAACCGCACACGTTAAAGTGAAAACATACCAAAACTCAACTACTAAAATAGAAGTAACTATTCCATTGAAGAATGTTACACTAAGAGCGGAAGAGCGTCATGATGATTTATATGCGGGTATTGACTTAATTAACAGCAAATTAGAAAGACAAGTTAGAAAATACAAAACACGCGTAAATCGTAAAAATAGAAAAAATGACGAACAAGAAGCATTTGCATCATTGCCCGAAGAAAAAGAAGCAGAAAATCTTCAAAACGATGACAATGATAGTGAAATCGAAATTATTCGTTCAAAAAATTTCAGTTTAAAACCCATGGATTCAGAAGAAGCAGTGTTACAAATGGATTTATTAGGCCATGATTTCTTCATATTCACGGACCGTGAAACAGATGGTACTAGTATCGTATATAAAAGAAAAGATGGAAAGTATGGACTGATTGAAACAACTGAATAATTCAGTTGCATTAGCGCCATAATATGTAAAACTGTAGCGTTCATGATTGAGTGAAATCATGGACGCTCATTTTTTGCTGTGTTATTATGTAATAATTTGAAAGTAAGACAGTAGGTTTATGTATATTCTATCTAATGAATTGTAAAATATTCAATCTACTGTAAGTAAAGTAGCAGCGGAAATAGTAAAACAATAAATGTAATAAGTGTAAATTTAAGCTAATAAATGATATTATAAATTGTTGTAAACAAAGAGTTATAAAGCTAAAGGAGCGAACAAAATGGGTTTTTTATCAAAAATTGCAGATGGCAATAAAAGAGAAATAAAACGCCTTGGTAAATTAGCCGACAAAGTCCTTGCATTAGAAGAGGATATGTCGATATTAACTGATGAAGAAATTAAAGCAAAAACAAAATCATTCCAAGAACAATTGCAAGAAGAAGAAGATATTAAAAAACAAAATAAAATGTTAGATGATATTTTACCAGAAGCATTTGCATTAGTTAGAGAAGGTTCGAAACGTGTGTTCAATATGACGCCATATAGAGTACAGGTTATGGGCGGTATCGCTATTCACGGTGGCGACATTTCTGAAATGAGAACTGGTGAAGGTAAAACATTAACAGCAACCATGCCTGTGTATTTAAATGCTCTGACTGGACGTGGTGTACATGTAATCACGGTCAATGAATATTTATCTAGTGTACAAAGTGAAGAAATGGCAGAACTATACGAGTTCCTTGGATTAAGTGTCGGTTTGAATTTAAATAGCAAGACAACTGCTGAAAAAAGAGAAGCCTACGCTTGCGATATTACGTATAGTACAAATAACGAATTAGGCTTTGATTATTTACGTGATAATATGGTGAACTACGCAGAAGAACGCGTAATGCGACCACTTAATTTTGCGATTATTGATGAGGTTGACTCTATTTTAATTGACGAAGCGCGTACGCCGCTGATCATTTCAGGGGAAGCAGAAAAATCAACTTCACTTTATACACAAGCAAATGTTTTTGCCAAAATGCTTAAAAATGAAGATGACTATAATTATGATGAAAAAACAAAAGCAGTTCAATTAACAGAACAAGGTATTGATAAAGCAGAACGTATGTTTAAAATAGATAATCTGTACGATGTGAAAAATGTTGATATTATTAGTCATATCAATACAGCATTACGTGCTCATGTGACATTACAAAGAGACGTAGACTATATGGTAAATAACGGTGAAGTGTTAATTGTTGACCAATTTACAGGTCGTACGATGCCAGGGCGTCGTTTTTCAGAAGGCTTGCACCAAGCAATTGAAGCTAAAGAGGGCGTAAAGATTCAAAATGAATCAAAAACAATGGCATCTATTACCTTCCAAAATTACTTTAGAATGTACAATAAATTGTCTGGTATGACAGGTACTGCTAAAACAGAGGAAGAAGAGTTTAGAAATATTTATAATATGACAGTAACCCAAATTCCTACCAATAGACCTGTTCAACGTATAGACAAACCAGATTTAATTTATATTAGCCAAAAAGGTAAATTTGACGCAGTAGTTGAAGATGTGATTCAAAAACATAAACAAGGTCAACCTGTCTTACTAGGTACAGTAGCAGTTGAAACAAGTGAATATATTTCTAATTTATTGAAAAAGCATGGCGTACGTCATGATGTGTTAAATGCGAAAAATCACGAACGTGAAGCCGATATTATTGCGAGTGCAGGGCAGCGCGGTGCTGTAACGATTGCTACAAACATGGCAGGCCGTGGTACAGATATTAAACTAGGTGAAGGCGTAGAAGAAATTGGCGGATTAGCAGTTATTGGTACAGAACGTCATGAATCACGTCGTATTGATGATCAATTGCGTGGTCGTTCAGGACGTCAAGGTGACAGAGGTGACAGCCGCTTCTATTTATCGCTACAAGATGAATTAATGGTGCGCTTTGGTTCTGAACGATTACAAAATATGATGAACCGTTTAGGTATGGATGATTCGACACCGATTGAATCTAAAATGGTATCACGTGCCGTTGAATCAGCACAAAAACGTGTTGAAGGTAATAACTTCGACGCCCGTAAACGTGTGCTTGAATATGACGATGTCTTACGCAAACAACGTGAAATTATATACAGTGAGCGTAATAATATCATTGATAGTGATGAGAGCGGGGAATTAATTAATACGATGCTTCGTTCAACTTTAGAAAGAAGCGTTCAATATTATGTAAGTGAAGAAGAAGATGAGCCTGATTATGAGCCATTTATCAATTATATTGGTGACGTGTTCTTAAATGAAGGCGAATTAAAAGAAGAAGAGATTAAAGGTAAAGATAATGAAGATATTTTTGATATTGTATGGTCTAAAATAGAGGTTGCGTTAAAAAACCAAAAAGAGAAAATCGGCTCTCAATTTGATGAGTTTGAACGTATGATTTTACTTCGTTCTATTGATACACATTGGACAGATCATATAGATACAATGGATCAATTGCGTCAAGGTATTCATTTGCGTTCTTATGGCCAACAAAACCCATTACGTGACTATCAAAATGAAGGTCACCAACTATTTGATACAATGATGCAGAACATCGAGGAAGATGTAAGCAAGTATATCTTAAAATCAGTTATTTCCGTGGAAGATGATGTAGAACGTGATAAGACAACTGATTTTGGTAAAGCTGAACATGTTTCAGCAGAAGATGGAAAAGAAAAAGCCAAAGCGGAACCATATGTCAAAGATGAACATATAGGCAGAAATGACCCATGTCCTTGTGGCAGTGGTAAGAAATACAAAAACTGTCATGGTGCTTAGTCATACTTTAAAATCAGCATATTGTTGTGACAGTTGAATAGATACTAATAAAACCATGAATACTACGCACCTTTTACAATTAGACGCTTTAGCCTATCTGTAAAGGGTGCTTTTTTGTGAGGTTCAAGTGTATTGTTTCTATGCTTGATTTGAAATGACTATTCTAAATTTTGTAAAATAAGTATGATAGTATAGTGATAAATATAGAAATGAAAATATTCATTCGTACAAAACGGGAGAGATGCATAATGGAATTATCTGAAATGAAGCGTAACTTAGATGCTTACAAGGAAAAATTAGAACAGCTTAGGGGGTCTCTTTGACTTAGAAGAAAAAGAGACGAATATACAAGAATACGAAGAAATGATGACGGATCCTACATTTTGGGACAATCAAGACAAAGCACAAGAAATCATTGATAAAAATAATACCTTAAAACAAGTTGTCAATGCTTATAGAAGTTTAGAAGCGAGTATTGAAGATATGGAAACAACAAGAGAATTATTATTAGAAGAAGATGACGCTTCTATGAAAAATGAGTTAGAAGAAAACGTCAACAACTTTGAAAAAGAACTAAATCAATTTGAATTGCAATTATTATTAGATGGTCCTTATGATACAAATGATGCAATCATTGAATTACATCCAGGTGCAGGTGGCACAGAATCACAAGATTGGACGAATATGCTTTTAAGAATGTATCAACGTTATTGCGAACAAAAAGGATTTAAAGTTGAAATTGCAGATTATTTACCAGGCGATGAAGCGGGTGTTAAAAGTGTGACTATGATTGTGAAAGGTCATAATGCGTATGGTTATCTAAAAGCGGAAAAAGGCGTGCACAGACTCGTTCGTATTTCACCATTTGATTCATCTGGGCGTAGACATACCTCCTTTGCATCATGTGATGTAATACCTCAATTTAATAACACTGAAATAGAAGTGGAAATCAATGCTGACGATATTACGGTTGATACATTTAGAGCTTCAGGTGCAGGTGGCCAACATATCAACAAAACGGAATCAGCGATTAGAATTACACACCATCCAACAGGTATCGTTGTGAATAACCAAAACGAACGTTCACAAATCAAAAATAGAGAAGCAGCAATGAAAACATTGAAGGCGAAATTGTATCAATTAAAAATAGAAGAGCAAGAACAAGAGATGGCTGCAATTCGTGGTGAACAAAAAGAAATCGGATGGGGCAGTCAAATTAGATCGTATGTATTCCATCCTTATGCAATGGTTAAAGACCATAGAACGAATGAAGAAACAGGAAAAGTAGACGCAGTCATGGACGGTGATTTAGGTCCATTTATTGAAGCGTATTTACGAAGCCAAATGGATTAATTAGAAGAGTATTATACTGAAAATAGTAAAGCTTGAGTAGGTTGGAAACTTTCTGACGACTGACCAGAAAACAGTTAACTATAAATGCATGTACTACCTCAGTTATCTACCAATATATTTTTTGAAGTTAAGTTTGCTTGTTGTTACCTTAACCGCATTATATTTTTATGACGGGAGCGAGTATAAGAAACCAATTTAGTTTATTTGATTTCTAACTCACTCCTGTTTTTAATAAGCTACTATTTCATTATCTTTCTTTTTAAATATTCACCTAAAGTTGTTGTTGATGTAATCAATCATTTTAAGTAAGTATATAGCGTTTAGTGTTATTTTTATCAAAAATTTAAAATATTTTAAGTTATATGTAAAACGCAAACTAAAATGTTACAGTCGTTTTTTTATATAAAACAGCCCTCTTACATAAGGGGGGCAGTATCAAGAGATAGAAAGATTTTTATTCGTTATACTTTAAAAGATATTTTAATAATTATCTATTGTATTACAAAACTATAACATTCACCTAAATCTTAAGTGCTTATGCTATATTATGATTGATTAAATTTAGACAGCAAAGGATTGAAACTTATAATGAAGAAAGGCTTAACATTTTCTGTAACATCAGCAGCTTTGTTTTTAGGAATAAATGGATTAGCATCGGCTGATCAAACTCATACAGTAAAAGAAGAGGCTAACTTGTCAGATATTGCGCGCGCGTTTGCAACAACGACAAACACAATACAATCATTAAATCACTTGGAGAACGTACAAATAGTTCAAGTTGGCCAAACATTAGTACTTCCAGATACAGATATTGTAGAAGTTAAAGAAGGAGACACGCTACAAGATATTGCGAATAAGTATAAATTAACTTTGGATGAAATTTACCAATTAAATCCATATTTAAATGAAATCATTTATCCTGGACAATTAATTGCTGTGTCGCAAAAGGGCTCATCGCATTTAAATAATCAAATAACAAGTATGTATGCACAACGTGCGAACAATGAAAATAATGAGTCTGGTATTGCGAGTATAAATGAATCAACAGCTTCAAATACACATCATTTTACATCGTTATCCAATCATTCAACGCCTGTATATCAACAGACTTGGTCATATTCAAATGCCGTGGCTTCAAATAATGAAGTAAACGACGTTGGTCATCATGATAGTTATTATCAACCGTCTCAAACTGTAGCCAATGGACAGAATTACTATGATTGGGGTCAGTGTACGTATTATGCATTTGATAGACGCCAACAACTTGGCAAATCAGTGGGTAGCCTATGGGGCAATGCAAATAACTGGGCGTCAGCAGCACGTCAAAATGGTTACGTGGTTAATTCCACACCAGAAGTAGGTGCTATCATTCAAAGCAGTGCCGGAAATTATGGTCACGTAGGCGATGTTGAACGTCAAAATACGGACGGATCCATTTTAGTGTCAGAAATGAATTGGAACGGCTTTGGCCAAAAATCTTATAGAACGATTCATAATACAGGACAATATAATTACATTCATTAACTACCATAAAATAGATTCCATTTCAGTAGGAACAATAAGCATTTATATATGAAACGATGATATGGCCCAGAAAACGTATTTTCTAAAATCACGTTGCTACCCATCCTAGCAAAGATGACTAGAAACAAGTGTGATACATGGGCTATAGTTTTCCTACTAGCTAGTTTCAGTGTATTACATGAGCTCAGCTCATGCATAAGTATGTCTTTAAAAGTAGTACTTTAGAAGCAACGCTTTATAAGCAATAATGCTTTAGAAATTAAACTTAAGTTATTTTCATTTTAGCCATATGCTGACGATACCATATTTGAGGTCGAGACATTATTTATGTCACGGCCTCTTAGTTATGATGACGTCCTTAAATAAATGGATGCGAAAATGTATTTATATTAAACATGTTGTATAAAATCATTTATTATATAGTAAGATAATGCCACTTTTAACGTATAACATCTCTAAACTACTTTTGTGGTATTTTGAAAATATCAAAACAGATAAAACTTGAAACAAGCGTATACTTGATTATATCTTTAAATTAGTATTAATTATTGACAATCAACCATATTAAAAAGACATTTTACTTGTTGAATGATATTATAAAACCAAGTATAATCAATCATTAAATAAATGAGGAGGCGCTATCATGGGAATACATCAATATTTTAAACGCTTATCAGATTTAGAAAAATTAATTAGATTGCCAGGAAAGTTTAAATATTTTGAGCATAATGTTGCTGCCCATTCCTTTAAGGTAACTAAAATTGCTCAATATTTAGGTACAGTCGAAGAATACCACGGCAATGAAGTAGATTGGAAAAGTTTATACGAAAAAGCCTTAAACCATGATTTCGCTGAGATTTTCACAGGAGATATTAAAACGCCTGTCAAATATGCTAGTGGTGAATTGAAAAAATTATTCTCTCAAGTAGAAGAAGAAATGGTTGATCATTTTATCAGTGAAGAAATACCAGAGCAATATCAAGCGATATATCGTAAACGTCTTCAAGAAGGCAAAGATGATTCGCTAGAAGGTCAAATTCTATCTGTTGCTGATAAAATTGATTTATTATATGAAACATTTGGTGAAATACAAAAACGTAATCCTGAACCTTTATTTTTTGAGATATATGAAATGTCTCTCGAAACAATCATGCAGTTTGACCATTTAAACTCAGTACAAGATTTTATAGAAAATATTATCCCAGAAATGCTAACAGAGAAATTTATACCTAAATCTGAACTACGAGAAACGACGATGTCTATTTTAAATAATAGGAATGGGTGACATAAATGATTTGGTATATACTTGCATCCTTTTTTCCCTGTATACTTGTAGTGCTTTTTAGCGTATTGACAAGAAGTAAATGGGTAGGAACTATTTTAACTTTAATTTTAATAGGGACTTCAATTGAAAAGGGCTTTTTCCATGATGAATGGATAATTTTTATAGATGTAGCTTCATTATTAACTGGTTACTTGATTATTGATCAACTCGAGCTACATAAAAAAGATGATGATTGAATAATAGGTATTAAGCAACTTAATTGATACGATATTAGGAACGGTATATAATGATTTAACTTCATTTTCTAGAATTAAAAATAGTAACTTAGACAAACATGGTGGTTTACTATGTTTGTTTTTATTTAGGAATAAAGTAATATGAAACTACGAACAAATGTTTGTATTTGAATCTGTGCATCTGTTAAAATATAAAATGTTAAGAGTATATTTTAATAAAATCTAGATACGCCAAAAATAAATTAGTCGAGTGATTAATTAGCTAGTTAAGTTATGTTCGTACGATAGAAATACAATAGGAGGCATGTGTTATTATGGAACACTACCCATTTAAATTGAAATCAGATTTTGATCCTAAAGGGGATCAACCAGCAGCAATACAAAAAATCGTAGATGGCGTGAATGAAGGAAAAAGGCATCAGACATTACTTGGTGCTACAGGTACAGGTAAAACATTTACGATGAGTAATGTGATTCAACAAGTTGGCAAACCAACCTTAATCATTGCCCATAATAAAACTTTAGCTGGTCAATTATATAGTGAATTTAAAGAATTTTTTCCTGAAAATAGAGTGGAATATTTTGTCAGTTATTATGATTATTACCAACCAGAAGCTTATGTCCCATCGACAGATACTTTCATAGAAAAAGATGCGTCAATCAATGATGAAATTGACCAATTGCGCCATTCTGCTACGAGTGCATTGTTTGAAAGAGATGATGTAATCATTATTGCTAGTGTCAGTTGTATTTATGGCTTGGGGAACCCGGAAGAATACCGTGACTTAGTAGTAAGTGTACGCGTAGGTATGGAAATGGATAGAAGTGAATTGCTGAAAAAACTTGTAGATGTACAATATACTAGAAACGACATTGATTTTAGACGTGGTACATTTCGTGTTAGAGGTGACGTTGTAGAAATCTTCCCAGCTTCTCGTGAAGAAATGTGTATTCGCGTTGAATTTTTCGGTGATGAAATTGATCGTATACGCGAAGTGAATTATTTAACAGGTGAAGTATTGAGAGACCGAGAACACTTTGCAATCTTCCCAGCCTCCCACTTCGTTACACGTGAAGAGAAAATGAAATCAGCTATTCAGCGCATTGAAAATGAACTCGAGGCACGTTTGGCAGAGCTTCGTGCAGAAAATAAGTTGTTAGAAGCGCAGCGTCTTGAACAAAGAACAAACTATGATTTAGAAATGATGAGAGAAATGGGATTTTGTTCAGGTATTGAAAATTATTCAGTACACTTGACTTTAAGGCCGATGGGGTCTACACCATATACGTTACTAGATTACTTTGACGACGATTGGCTTGTTATGATAGACGAATCACACGTAACGTTGCCACAAATTAGAGGTATGTATAACGGTGACCGTGCGCGTAAGCAAGTTTTAGTTGATCATGGTTTCAGGCTTCCTAGCGCTTTAGACAATAGACCATTAAAGTTTGAAGAGTTTGAAGATAAAACAAAACAACTTGTATACGTTTCTGCGACGCCAGGGCCATATGAATTAGAACATACCGATGAAATGGTCGAACAAATCATACGTCCTACCGGGTTATTAGATCCTCAGATAGAAGTAAGACCAACGGAGAATCAAATTGATGACTTGCTTGGAGAAATTCAAGAACGTATCGATCGCAATGAACGTGTTTTAGTTACAACACTGACTAAGAAAATGAGTGAAGACTTGACCACTTATATGAAAGAAGCTGGTATCAAAGTCAATTACTTACATTCAGAAATCAAGACATTAGAGCGTATTGAAATTATTCGCGACCTACGTGTAGGCACATATGATGTTATTGTGGGTATTAACTTATTAAGAGAGGGTATTGATATACCAGAAGTATCTCTTGTTGTGATATTAGACGCGGATAAGGAAGGTTTCTTGCGTTCACAACGATCACTCGTCCAAACGATAGGGCGTGCCGCGCGTAATAGTGGTGGGGAAGTTATTATGTACGGTGATAAAATTACTGATTCTATGCGTTATGCGCTAGATGAGACAGAACGGCGTCGTTCCATCCAAAAAGAATATAACGAGAAATATAACATTACGCCTACTACAATTAACAAGAAAATACATGACGTGATTAGTGCTACAGTTGAAACTGATGAAACCAATGAACAACAACGTACAGAAGTACCTAAGAAAATGACGAAAAAAGAACGTGAAAAAACAATTGCTAATATAGAAAAAGAAATGAAACAAGCAGCTAAAGATCTAGACTTTGAAAAAGCAACTGAACTCAGAGATATGTTATTTGAATTAAAAGCAGAAGGGTGACAAATATGAAACAACCATCCATTGTAGTTAAAGGGGCACGTGCCCATAATTTAAAAGATGTAGATATAGAAATACCTAAGGATAAACTTATTGTAATGACAGGTTTATCAGGCTCAGGTAAATCATCGCTTGCTTTCGATACAATATATGCAGAAGGGCAACGCAGATATGTTGAATCCTTAAGTGCATATGCAAGACAATTTTTAGGACAAATGGATAAACCAGATGTTGATACGATAGAAGGTTTATCGCCTGCTATTTCAATTGACCAAAAGACAACGAGCAAGAATCCGAGATCTACTGTTGCGACAGTTACAGAGATTTATGATTATATTCGCTTATTATATGCACGTATTGGGAAACCATTTTGTCCTAATCATGGTATTGAAATAGAATCACAAACAGTACAACAAATGGTAGACCAAGTATTGCAACTGGAAGCACGTACTAAGATACAGTTACTTGCACCAATAGTGTCACATCGAAAAGGCGCTCATGAGAAATTAATTGATGATATTAGTAAAAAAGGTTATGTTCGTGTACGCGTTGATGGTGAAATTACAGATGTTAATGAGGTGCCAAACCTCGATAAAAATAAAAATCATACGATAGAAGTTGTGGTAGACCGTCTTGTTATAAAAGAAGGCATTGAAACACGCTTAGCTGACTCTATCGAAACTGCTTTGCAACTAGCAGAAGGTAACTTAATTGTAGATATCATTGGTGGAGAAGCATTAAAATTTTCCGAAAATCATGCTTGCCCTATCTGTGGATTCTCAATAGGAGAGCTAGAACCACGTATGTTTAGTTTTAATAGCCCGTTCGGTGCTTGTCCGACTTGTGATGGGTTAGGACAAAAACTTATGGTGGATTTAGATTTAGTCATACCTGATAACCATAAGACGTTGAATGAAGGCGCAATTGTCGCTTGGGAGTCATCGAGTTCAGATTTTTATCCAACATTGTTGAATCGTGTATGCGAAGTATATAAAATTAACATGGATAAACCTTTTGAAAAACTAACAGAGCGTCAAAAGGACATTATACTTTATGGTTCAAAAGATAAAGAAATTGAATTCACTTTTAAACAACGTAACGGTCAAACCAGAAAACGTACAATGGTTTTTGAAGGCGTTATAAATAACATTAATAGACGCTATCATGATTCCCCTTCAGAACTAGTAAGAGAAATGATGAGTAAATATATGACAGAACTTACATGTGAAACTTGTCATGGTAAAAGGTTAAGCCGCGAGGCATTATCTGTATACGTAGATGGTAAAAACATTGGCGAGGTTGTAGAACGTTCTATTAAGGATGCATTATATAATTATGAACATATTTCATTATCAGAACAAGATAGAAAAATTGCCAATCAAATATTGAAAGAAATTAATTCTAGGCTAGAATTTTTATATAATGTAGGGTTAGAGTATTTAACATTAAACCGTGCTTCAGGCTCTTTATCAGGTGGGGAAGCACAACGTATTCGTTTAGCAACACAGATTGGTTCGAGGCTCTCTGGTGTTCTTTATGTGTTGGACGAACCATCTATTGGTTTACATCAGCGCGATAACGATCGTTTAATCAATACATTGAAAGAAATGCGTGATTTAGGTAACACGTTAATCGTAGTCGAACATGATGATGATACCATGCGTGCTGCAGATTATTTAGTGGATGTTGGTCCAGGCGCTGGAGACCATGGTGGAGAAATTGTTGCTAGTGGAACACCTAAACAAGTTATGAAAAATGCTAAGTCATTAACGGGTCAATATTTAAGTGGTAAAAAGAAAATAGAAGTCCCGGAATCACGCCGTGAAGTTACAGATAGAGCGGTCAGCATTAAAGGAGCGCGTAGTAATAACTTAAAAAGTGTCGATGTGGACTTCCCACTTTCAACTATGACGCTTGTTACAGGGGTTTCTGGATCTGGTAAGAGTACTTTAGTCAATGAAATACTATATAAATCTTTGGCTAAACAAATTAATAAATCTAAAGTTAAACCTGGTGATTATGATGAAATTCAAGGTATCGATCAACTTGATAGAATTATTGATATAGACCAATCACCTATTGGAAGAACGCCACGTTCAAATCCAGCGACCTATACAGGTGTATTTGATAACATCAGAGATATTTTTGCCCAAACGAACGAAGCAAAAGTAAGAGGTTATTCTAAAGGCCGCTTTAGCTTTAATGTTAAGGGCGGACGTTGTGAAGCGTGTAAAGGTGATGGCATTATTAAAATAGAAATGCACTTTTTACCAGATGTGTATGTACCTTGTGAAGTTTGTGGCGGTTCAAGATACAACCGAGAAACGCTTGAAGTGACTTATAAAGGTAAAAATATTGCAGACGTTTTAGCAATGACTGCGGAAGAAGCGACAAACTTTTTTGAAAATGTTCCGAAAATTTACCGTAAATTGAAAACATTAGTAGATGTTGGTTTAGGCTATATTACTTTAGGTCAACCAGCGACTACTTTATCTGGCGGAGAAGCGCAACGTGTTAAACTTGCTTCAGAGTTGCACAAACGCTCTACAGGTCGTTCGATATATATTTTGGATGAACCAACCACTGGTTTACATGCGGATGATATTAGTCGTTTATTAAAAGTGTTAAATAAATTAGTAGAAAATGGGGATACTGTCGTTGTGATTGAACACAATTTAGATGTTATTAAGATGGCAGATCACATTATTGATTTAGGGCCAGAAGGCGGCGATGGCGGCGGTACTATTGTGGCAACTGGTACACCAGAAGCTATTGCAGAAGTGAAAGAAAGTTATACTGGTCAATATTTAAAACCAATCTTAGAGCGAGATACAGTGCATCAATAAGAAATAAATAATCATTTCTCATAAATGAGATGGAACTACTCTATACAACTGGCATAACCGGATGTACAGAGTAGTTTTTTTATCCGTAAAATTGAATAATCTATGTCAAATGCTAAGTGTATCGTAAATAAAATAAAAGTTAGTAATATCGTTAATAAATAATATAAGGTATGATATTAAGGATGGGAATTTAATTTTATACTTTTATCCTTTTTTATATAGATTATCATTCCTTTTTGATATGATAATGACATATGAAAATTCAGGAGAAATATTAATAGAGGTGAACTTATGTTAACAACCAAGAGTTTAATTGAACGCTTTGACCTTGAACTTATTGCAGGGGAACCGGGTTTAAATAAACAAATAAAAAATACAGATATTTCAAGACCAGGATTAGAAATGGCGGGTTATTTTTCGCATTATGCCTCTGACCGTATTCAATTACTAGGAACAACAGAATTATCATTTTATAATTTACTTCCAGACGAAGAACGCAAAGGTAGAATGAGAAAATTATGTCGCCCAGAAACACCAGCGATTATCGTGACAAGAGATTTAGAACCGCCTGAAGAATTGGTGGCATCAGCGAAAGAGTTTGATACACCATTGATTACATCAACAGTTGCAACGACTCAATTGATGAGTCGTTTAACTACATTTTTAGAACATGAATTAGCACGCACAACATCTCTACATGGTGTACTTGTAGACGTATACGGCGTTGGTGTACTCATTACTGGTGATTCAGGCATAGGGAAAAGTGAAACAGCGCTTGAATTAATAAAGCGCGGGCATCGACTTGTAGCAGATGATAATGTAGAAATTAGAGAAATTAGTAAGGATGAATTAATAGGTCGACCACCTAAACTCATTGAGCATTTACTAGAAATTAGAGGTTTAGGTATTATTAACGTGATGACATTATTTGGAGCGGGTTCTATTTTAACTGAAAAACGTTTACGCCTAAATATTCATTTAGAAAATTGGCATAAAGATAAACTATATGATCGTGTAGGGTTAAACGAAGAAACTTTACGTATTTTAGATACTGAAATTACTAAAAAAACAATTCCAGTAAGACCTGGGCGTAACGTAGCAGTCATCATAGAAGTTGCGGCGATGAATTATCGTCTTAATATTATGGGCATTAATACCGCTGAAGAATTCAATGATCGCTTAAATGCTGAAATATTACGTAACGGTAGTAATAACAAGGAGAATGAATAATGGTACTGAATTACATCGACCCAATTGCATTTGAACTAGGGCCTATATCGGTACATTGGTATGGCATTATTATTGCTGTTGGCATATTAATGGGTTATTTTATTGCACAAGAAAGCATTAAACGCATAGGATTTGATAAAGATACTTTAGTAGACATTATCTTCTGGAGTGCCATATTTGGCTTTATCGTGGCTAGAATTTATTTCGTCATTTTTCAATGGCCATACTATGCACAAAACCTAATAGAAATACCAATGATTTGGTATGGGGGTATTGCAATACATGGCGGTCTTATCGGCGGTTTTATTACCGGCATCATCGTCTGTAAGCAAAAAAATATCAACCCATTCCAGATTGGTGATGTAGTCGCACCGAGTTTAATTTTAGGACAGGGTATCGGAAGATGGGGTAACTTTATGAATCATGAAGCCCATGGTGGCCCAGTTTCTAAAACAGTTTTAGAAAATCTTCACATTCCAGATTTCATTATTAATAATATGTATATAGAAGGCCAATATTATCAACCAACCTTTTTATATGAATCTGTATGGGATATTTTAGGATTTGTCGTATTGATCTTGCTGAGAAAACATTTACGTATAGGTGATACATTTGCACTATACCTTATTTGGTATTCTATTGGCAGATTTTTCGTAGAAGGTATGCGTACAGATAGTTTAATGCTTACGAGTGATATCCGTGTAGCGCAAGTGATGTCTATCGTACTTATTATTGCAGGTGTCATACTTATGATTATAAGAAGAGTGAAATATAACGCACCAAGATATAAAGATGTGGGGCCTTTAACATGGCCAAATCAAAAGGTGAAGTGATAGAATATAATGCGTGACTTAAAAAAGACGAAGGTAAACGGTAAAAATCCTCTATGGTATATGTATCGTTATATAAACGGTTTTAAAATGTTTAAACAAACATGCATTATAGAGGTTTGTCGCTATTTACCAAATGTTAAATTAAAACATTGGATTTACCATAAACTATTAAATATGAATATAGGTAGTCATACGTCATTTGCTTTTAAAGTGGTGCCAGATTTACTACACCCTGAATATATAACAATTGGTGAAAATTGTGTGATAGGATATAATACGACAATTTTGACACATGAATTTTTAGTAGATGAATTTAGAACAGGGCGTGTCTATATAGGAAATAACACGTTAATTGGTGCGAATGTTACAATATTACCTGGCGTTAAAATAGGAGATAATGTAAAAGTTGGAGCGGGTACAGTGGTGTCTAAAGACGTTCCAAATGATACATTAGCATTTGGCAATCCGATGCAATTTAAATAATTAGTGATACAGGAGGTGAGCATGGATGGCGCAAAAAAACAATAAAGTTATATCAATGAAACTAGACAGTCCTTTTTATAAAAAATTAGCTGATCAAAAATTTCAACAACAAGATTATAAAAAGGCTGCAGAATATTATGAAAAAGTGCTTGAAATGTCACCCCAAGAATTTGATAATTTTGAAATTAAAGTGAAATTTTCAGAATGCTTAGCACATCTTGGTTATCATAACAGAGCAGAACATATTTTTTATGAAATGATTGCTAAACAAACATCTGTAATCGATAGTTATTATCAACTTAGTCAATTAAACATCACATTAAACGAAGCAAACAAAGCGTTTTTATTTGGGATGAATTACGTGATTTTAGCAGAAGATGAAGACTATAGAGAAGAATTAGAAGACATGTTTGAGGTCTCTTATAATTCTGAGGAAAAGATTGAGACCGAGTGTCAACTATTCGCTATTCAGCTCATTTTTCAATATTTATTTTCACAAGGTAGATTACCTGAAGCACGCAATTTTATTCTGAACCAAAATGGAGAGATTCAAGATCATCGTGTTGTCAGAAATCTGCTTGCAATGTGTTACCTATATTTAAACGAATATGATACTGCCAAAGTCATGTTCGAACGCCTGCTTAATGAAGACAATACAGATGTACATGCACTTTGTCATTATACATTATTATTATATAACACAAATGATAAAGAAAAATATCAGCGCTATTTAAATATCTTAAGTAAAGTCATACCGATGAATGACGACGAATCCTTTAAACTAGGTATTGTACTTTGTTATTTAAAGCAATATGAAGCTTCGCAAAATTTATTACAACCTCTATATAGAAAAGGTAAGTTTCTTTCAATCCAAATGTATAATGCCCTAAGCCATAATCATTTCCATTTAAATCATATTGAAGATAGCAAATATTTTTGGTCTAGATTACAAGAAATTTCGCAAGTTGATGTAGGTTACGCCCCATGGGTAATTGAGGAAAGTAAAGATTATTTTAATCACCAAGTATTACCGTTACTGTTAAGTGATGATAGCCACCATAGGTTATATGGCATTTTCTTATTAAATCAATTAAAAGGTCGAGAAGTTTTATTAACGCAAGACATATGGGCTGTGCTAGAAGGTATGAATGATTATGAGAAATTATATTTAACTTATCTAATCCAAGGATTACAACTCAATAAGTTAGATTTTATTCATAGAGGCATGTTAATGTTATATAATATCGATTATTTGAAAAACAACTCAGAATTATTTATTGTATGGATTGATAAAGCAGAAGCAATTATTGCTGAAAAAGCAGATTTAACGCACGTAGATGATTATGTTGCTGCTTTCGTGTATATGTATTATCGGAGTATGGATATGAAAATTACGAAACAACAAGTCGTTGAGTGGTTTGACATAACAACATATCGTTTGAATAAGACGATTGATTATTTGATAAGCATATAATTTTATAAAATGCAAGAAAACGTATATAATGCATATAATGAATTAATAAATAGGAGGCAATTTAAATGGCTGAAACAGTGGATTTTGATGTTGCAATTGTAGGTGCAGGGCCAGCTGGCATGACTGCTGCCGTTTATGCATCGCGTGCAAATTTAAGTACAGTAATGATCGAACGCGGTATGCCAGGTGGACAAATGGCAAATACAGAAGAAGTTGAGAACTTTCCTGGTTTTGAAATGATAACTGGGCCTGATTTATCAACTAAAATGTTCGAACATGCGAAAAAATTTGGCGCAAAATATCAATATGGCGATATCAAATCAATCGAAGATAAAGGTTCATATAAAGTTATTAACCTTGGTAACAGTGAAGTTACGGCGCGCGCAGTAATTATTTCAACTGGTGCAGAATATAAAAAAATCGGTGTACCTGGTGAACAAGAACTAGGTGGCCGTGGCGTGAGTTATTGTGCTGTATGTGATGGTGCATTCTTCAAAAACAAAAAATTATTTGTTATCGGAGGCGGAGACTCTGCAGTTGAAGAAGGTACATTCCTTACAAAATTCGCTGACAGTGTAACGATTGTTCACCGTAGAGATGAATTACGTGCTCAAAAAATATTACAAGATCGCGCTTTTAAAAATGATAAAATCGATTTTATTTGGAGTCATACACTTAAAACAATTAATGAAAAAGATGGTAAAGTAGGCTCAGTAACATTGGAATCAACTAAAGATGGCGCTGAGCAAACATTCGATGCTGACGGGGTATTCGTATATATCGGTATGAAACCATTAACAACTCCGTTTGAAAATTTAGGTATTACAAATGAAGTAGGCTATATTGTAACAAATGAAGATATGAGTACTAAAATACCTGGTGTTTATGCTGCAGGCGATGTGCGTGCGAAAGGCTTACGTCAAATCGTAACTGCAACAGGCGATGGAAGTATTGCTGCACAAAGTGCAATTTCATATATTGAAGAACTTAAAGACGCTATAGAAGCATAACTTTAAAGCACACGCTTTTAGAGTGATGAGAGATTACTTTATCTATAGGTACTGACATAGCTAGAATGCCTGACTTACATTATTCATGTAAGTTGAGGCGTTCTAGCTTTTTTACATAGAAAAATGATAATAAAATGCTATAAGCTTATTTAATTCACATTATTTTTTGTTATCAATTCGTGATTAAATCAACGATTAATAGTAAAATTTGTTTGCTAAGTGATAAAACTACTACCGAAGTCCTTTTTCATGTAAAATATAATATGATAGCATAGTGATCATAAATGACCATAATAAAAAGTTAACTTTTTGATTTAAAGCAAATAAACGACAAATTGGAATATTTAAAAATAATTTTTGGATGGTGTAAAGCAATGCAACGAGAAGAAAAGGAAGTAACTAAAAGTGAATTATTAGTGGTAACTGGTTTGTCAGGTGCGGGTAAGTCTGTAGTAATTCAAAGTTTAGAAGATATTGGTTATTTTTGTGTAGATAATTTGCCACCGATATTATTACCGAAATTTGTAGAATTGATGGGGCAAGGAAATCCTTCGTTGCAAAAGGTAGCTATTGCCATTGATTTAAGAGGAAAGGAACTTTTTAAATCCCTAATTAAAGAAATAGATCAAATAAAAAGCAATTCAGATATTATTGTTGATATGATGTTTTTAGAAGCATCCAATGAAAAATTAATTTCTCGTTATAAAGAAACAAGACGTGCACATCCATTAAATGAACAAGGACAGCGATCGTTGCTTGAAGCAATTGAGGAAGAACGTAATTTATTAACTGAGATTCAAAGCCTAGCCAATTACACAATTGATACGTCATCAATGAAACCCAAAGAGCTTCGAAAGCGTATTGGAGACTATTTTAATCAAAGTAACTACCAAACGTTTAATATCAATGTGACGAGTTTTGGCTTTAAACACGGTATCCCAATGGATGCAGACTTATTGTTTGACGTAAGGTTTTTACCCAATCCGCATTATGTGGATGAATTAAGACCATTAACAGGTGACGATGAAGCGGTGTATAATTATGTTATGAAGTGGAAAACGACAAATATTTTTTATGAAAAATTAATGGATTTATTGAAATTTATGATACCAGGTTATAAAAAAGAAGGTAAATCACAACTTGTGATTGCTATTGGTTGTACTGGTGGCCAACACCGTTCTGTAGCTTTAGCTAAACGGATTAGCACAGAACTAAATGAAAATTTTGACTATAATGTATATGTGCGTCATCGAGATGCTCATATTGAAAGTGGCGTGAAGCAAAAAAATGAAGAGAATTAAACTTGTACTTATTGGTGGCGGTACAGGTTTATCTGTTTTAGCACGTGGATTAAAAGATTTTCCAATTGATATTACGGCTATTGTCACTGTTGCTGATGATGGTGGTAGTACCGGGAAAATCAGAAGTGAAATGGATATACCTGCGCCAGGAGATATACGAAACGTAATTTCAGCATTAAGTGACTCTGAAACAACAATTGAAAGATTGTTCCAATATCGTTTTAAAGAAAATCAAGTTGAAGGACATTCATTAGGCAATTTGTTAATTGCTGCACTAACGAATATGAATGACGATTTTGGACATGCAGTAAAAGAATTAAGTAAAATTTTAAATATTAGAGGCCGTGTTATACCATCTACAAATTCGAGTGTAAGTTTAAATGCTGTGATGGAAGATGGTGAAATGGTTTACGGCGAATCCAATATACCTAAAATGAATAAGAAAATTAAGCGTGTATTCTTAGAACCAGAAGATGTAGAACCTATGGAAGAAGCTGTTGAAGCAATCGAAGAAGCAGATTTAATCGTACTAGGACCTGGTTCATTATATACAAGCGTGATTTCTAATTTATGCGTAAAAGGTATCGCCGAATCGTTATTAAAATGTAATGCACCTCAATTATATGTATCTAACGTCATGACCCAACCAGGTGAGACTAACCGTTACACTGCGGTAGATCATGTTAATGCAATACATAATCACATGGGGCGTAATTGTATTAATTATGCCATATGTAGTACACAGAATTTTACTGCTGATGTCCTAAAACGATATAAAGAAGATGGTGCTGAACCAGTTAAATGTAATATGAGTGATATGGAAGCACACAATATAAAAGTTTTTACACATCCTAATTTAGTAGAAGTATCCCAAGAAAACTATGTTAGACATAATACCGAAGTCTTGTCTAAAATGATTTATGAGATTGCAATGAGAGAGACGGATACAATAGAATTTAAGCGATAAAAAGATAACCTAAGCGTTAAACTTAGATAAGAAGGGACTGAAGCAGTATGAGCTTTGCATCGGAAATGAAAAATGAACTCACTAGAATCGAAGTAGATGAAACAAATGCAAAAGCAGAGCTCAGTGCGCTCATACGTATGAATGGTGCACTCAGTCTTTCCAACCAACAATTTGTTATTAATGTGCAAACTGAAAATGCTACAACAGCAAGACGTATATACTCGTTAATAAAAAAAGTGTTTAATGTTGAAGTGGAGCTACTTGTAAGAAAGAAAATGAAATTAAAAAAGAATAATATTTATATTTGTAGAATTAAAGCGCGTGCTAAAGAAATATTAGATGAGCTAGGTATCCTGAAAAATGGAGTTTTTACACATGAAATCGACGCTTCTATGATTCGCGAGGATGAAATGAAAAGAAGCTATCTGCGCGGGGCGTTTTTGGCTGGTGGTTCCGTTAATAACCCCGAGACTTCTTCTTATCATTTGGAAATATTTTCATTATATGAGGATCATTCAGAAGGTATTACGAATCTAATGAATGCATATGAACTCAACGCGAAACACTTAGAACGTAAAAAAGGTAGTATAGCTTATTTAAAAGAAGCTGAAAAAATTTCAGATTTCTTAAGTCTCATTGGCGGTTATCAAGCCTTACTGAAATTTGAAGATGTACGCATTGTTAGAGATATGAGAAATTCTGTTAATAGGTTGGTCAACTGTGAGACTGCTAACCTAAATAAAACAGTTAGTGCGGCAATGAAACAAGTAGAAAGTATTCAATTAATAGATCAAGAAATCGGTTTAGATAACCTACCTGATAGACTACGTGAAATAGCTAAGTTAAGAATAGAGCATCAAGAAATTTCGCTTAAAGAATTAGGTGAAATGATGTCGTCAGGCGCCATTTCAAAATCTGGTGTAAATCATCGTTTAAGAAAACTAAATGAAATTGCCGATAAAATACGTAGTGGTGAAACGATAGAATTATAACATTTTGACTATGCGTGACGACAGAATTTACCATGAGTGGAATACATCAATTTTAGAAATTGCAAAAATAGCATTGATAAATATAACACATTAATATTATAATAATTGAATTAGTTTTTGTGTGAATAAAGCTTTCATGTAGATTAATATGTAAGCTTCATATACACTTTGGTAGTAATTATCTGGAATGACGATACACGCATATTTAACTTAAAAAACGATTGGTTCTATAAAGTACCACTTTGCCATTTTATTGAGTTAGTGATACTTATGCATGCGCCCATCTCATATAAGATGCATAAGAAAATGAGCAGTTCTTAGGCAAGCGTTTTAATTTGTGTGTTTTTCTAGCTAATAGTGCCAGGGGCGGGATAATGTTATCTTTTTTGGATAAAAGATTTCTATTCCGCTCTCTTTTTAATATAATCCATACTATATTTAAATAGTAATTTATTTTCGAAGAGATTAGGGGTGAATGAATGTCAGCATTTATCAAAAAACACTACAAAAATATTATCTTATGCTTGCTGGGGACATTTATTAATGCGATAGGTGTAAACTGCTTCCTACTTGGATCAGATTTAGGTGATGGTGGTACGGTAGGTATATCACTTTCCTTACTGTATGCCTTTGGTTTATCCCCTGCGTGGACGTCATTAATAATAAATACTATTGTCGTTTTTATTGGTTGGAAATTTTTAAGTAAAATGGTTGCTATTTATACAGTGGTTTCAAATACTGCATTGTCTTTCTTTTTACATTTAACTGAAAATATTAATCTCGGTATCGATAATTTTGTTATTAACTCGGTCTTTGGTGGTGCCATCATCGGTATTGGTGCTGGTTTAGTTATCTCAACAGGTAGTACACTTGGAGGCACATCTGTAATTGCTAAAATCATTAGTAAATACACAGAAATGAAAACATCACAAGGTATTTTTATATTAGATGCCATCGTTGTTTTATCATTTTTAATGGTGTTGCCATTGAAACACGTGTTATTTACAATTATTATGCTGTTCATCACTGAGCGCGCAACGTCATTTATAATTGAAGGTTTCAACCCTAAAAAAGGCGTGACAATTATTTCTAGTAAGAATGAAGTAATCAGTGATAAAATTAATACCTTTACTGGTCGAGGATCAACGCTCTTAACCGGGAAAGGTGGCTATGCTAAGACAGATACAACCATGCTATATGTAGTTGTACCCCAGTCTCAAGTAACGAGAGTGAAAAAACTCGTACACGAAGAAGACGAAAACGCCTTTCTCGTTATCCACGATGTGCGAGATGTTTTAGGTAGTACATTTATTAACGTGAAATAAAAAGGTGAAATTTTTGTATTCATTTGTTCAGCAATGCAACATAAAGTGATTTTTCTATTTGACAAGAGCGTCTGTATTGCATCAAGGCGTAATTAGTTGGATAATTATATTTATAATGATTATATAGGATGACTATGGATGAATGATATTTTTAAATTTATAATCGAAGCTAACGATGGTAATGCCTTCTGTGAATATGTAGAGAATGTATGGGAAATAGACCCGGCACTAGCTTTAAAAAGATTTGAAACAGCAATTAAAAGACATCATTATTTTTATTTAAAAGATAGTGATAGATATATTAATGTTAATAATATCATGTCAATAAAAGTAGAAATTGTGAGGAAAGCTGATTAAATTGGCCAAACCAAAATAAAAAAGAATGATGTAATTTAAAATAATTCATACCATAAAATATGATTCTATCCACTATTTCCAAGTTTTCTAAAGCTATAAAATATATTATCTGCTAAGCAATAGGAGTGGCTGTGGAGTTAAAAGAATCGTTTATTTGTATAATAAGTTAAGAATTTTACGAAGATGCGCAGCTAAAACGTATGATAATGAAAAGCATAATATTACCGGTATCACAGTATTATAATCCATTGTGATATCGGTAATATTAAATAGCCTATACTTAAGTCCCCTCGAAGGGAATCGAACCCCTATCCTAAGAACCGGAATCTTATGTGTTATCCATTACACTACGAGGGGATAAATAACAATAATATTAGTGTACAAATCAAATGAGGAATGGTCAACAATAATATTTTAGGTTTGTTGAAAATCCAAGCGTTATTTTTTGACCATATTTGACTTTTAGGTTAAAATAAATTTATCAGTTAGAAATAAGGAGGCAATATTAATGAATTTAATACCTACAGTAATTGAAACTACAAACCGTGGGGAACGTGCTTATGACATTTACTCACGTTTATTAAAAGACCGTATTATTATGTTAGGTTCACAAATCGACGATAATGTAGCTAACTCTATCGTATCACAATTATTATTCTTACAAGCGCAAGATGCTGAAAAAGATATTTATCTTTATATCAATTCTCCAGGTGGTAGTGTAACTGCCGGATTTGCGATTTATGATACAATCCAACACATTAAACCAGATGTACAAACGATTTGTATTGGTATGGCAGCGTCAATGGGTTCATTCTTACTTTCCGCAGGCGCGAAAGGTAAACGTTTCGCGTTACCGAATGCTGAAGTAATGATTCACCAACCACTAGGCGGTGCCCAAGGTCAAGCAACTGAAATTGAAATTGCCGCTAACCATATTTTAAAAACACGTGCTAAATTAAATAAAATTTTAGCTGAACGTACTGGTCAATCAATTGAACAAATTGAAAAAGATACTGACCGTGATAATTTCTTATCAGCTGAAGAAGCTAAAGAATATGGCTTAATTGATCAAGTAATGATACCAGAATCATAATAATTTATTTTATAAATAAATGAGTGAAAAAGACGAGTCACATTGTTGCGCTAATCCTTTCCTATGTATGTTTAACAATAGTAGTGGATTAGCCATACGTGACTCGTCTTTTTTAAAACATAATCAATTTTGGAAGAGATTGGGCATGAACAATATCTCGGCTTTGAATATTATTTAGACAGTAACAGTATAGAATCAAAAGCATTTCAATTTTTATGTTTTTTACTTAATCTTCTTAACCAAGGAGGAAGTGACAAAAATTATTTCCGACACGTGTTCTTTCTATCCCACTTCCTAACATTGTTTCGGGTGACACAGTTTGTTTTTACAAAATAATATTAAAGCAATAACCAGTGTTAACAAACCTAAAATGAACAAAGTAATTGAAATTATAATTATTATTAATGATTGTTCCAATGCAAAGACACTATTCAATATGAGTAATAGACCTGCAATAAATAATAAAATTTGCGAAAAACGATCATGTTTCATAGTTACTTTTTACCTTCCTACTGGACTAAGTTTTCAAGTGCAAGTTTTAGGTTTGGATATTTAAATTTAAAGTCTATCGCTTGTAATTTATTAGGTAGTACTTTTTGAGTATCGAGAATAACCGTAGACATTTCTCCTAAGACTAATCTAAGAGCTAACGACGGCACCCAAGTATAATGTGGTCGATGTACTTCTCTTGCTAACGTGTAACCGAACATGTTCTGATGCTCTGCCATAGGTGATGTAAAATTATATACACCAGACGCTTTATCGTTGTTTATCGTATATAATATACCTCTTGTTAAATCTTCTATGTGAATCCAAGAATACCATTGTCTGCCTGTCCCAATTTTTCCACCTACATTTAAGTCATAGGGTAACTTCATTAGTGGCAAAGCACCCCCTTCACTTGATAGAACCATACCAAATCTGCCAATAATCACGCGTGTACCTAATGTTTCGAATTGACATGCAAGTCGTTCCCATTGATAAACGACTTCTGATAAGAAATCAAATGGGAGTGTTTGATATAATTCAGTGTAAGTACGTGTTAAGTCAGGTCTATAATAACCAACCGCACTCGCGTTAAAGAATATAGATGGTTTTTGTTGTCTGTTTTTAAAGAGGTCGAACAATGCTTGAGTAGCTTGTAAGCGGCTTAACATAATGTTTTGTTTGTGTGAAGCAGTCCATCGTTTATTTAAACTCGCACCAGCTAAATTGATTACAATATCAATATCTGGAATTTTATCTTCCCAATTCGGTTCCGACCAATTTACATATGTGATTTTAGGATGTGATGTTGAAAGTGATTGTCTTGTTAAAATGGTTATATGTGAGTTGCTTTGTTTAATAGCGTTAACGAGTTGAGTGCCTACTAGACCTGTACCGCCTGTTATTAGATAGTGTTTCATTTTATCACCTCATAGAATTGTAATGTTAAGCATTGCTAACATTAAAAGTAGATCAATCTTTTAGATTTGAAAGACAAAATTTATTCGAATTTTGTTCAAGAATATTTCATTTACTTCCTTATAGATGTATTTAAAATCAAATGATATGTCGTTATAATAAAGGTACCTTCGATATTAATTAATCATCTCTTAATTATTTCGAGTATACCCCATAATATACTAGCGAAGGTAAAATTTTGACTCCCTTTAGTAGAGGCCTATGCGCGTAGCGTGTAGGCCTATTTAATTTATACTTGTAAAATTAAATAATCAGATGGATAATGAATCATCTTATTGGAAGTATTCACATACAAGTGAATCACTTCATATTATAAAATAAATAGTTTAATAATGCCAAAAGCAATAAAAAGTAAGAAAACAGTTAATATGAAAAATTTGTAACGTGCCCTTATTTGCAATTTAGAATCGTCATAATCATTTTCGGTCATCATATGACGTAAGCCTTTGGGTTTCGACTGGTGGTCTTGGTTAATATTATTAAATAAGTCTTGTTTATTCATAATCTAGTCACATCCTGTTATGATTAGGGTATAGTAAAATAATTTAATAAAAGTGTTGAACCACCAGTTCAAATTAGATTACTATTAAATTAAAGCACATAATATAAAGCACATTATATATAGTTTACTATAGTTATGCCGACAAAGTAACAACCGTATTAAAATGGAGTTAATATGGTTGTTTAATAAAAGAAATGGTGTAAAATATAGTTCTGATATAAAATTAAAAGCCATTATAAAATAATGAGTTGATATAAGCTGAAGTGAGGGGAGCATATGCCTAAACATAATCAAAATAATGATTTTGATGAAAAAGACAAGAAAAAAATGAGTGGTCTTGCAAAAATTATAAGCGGCGTCATTGTCCTATTACTCATAGGCGGTTTGATTTTCGCAATTTTTGCCTTTGTAGACCATTCGAATAAAGCCAATGAACGTTTAGCAGATCAAAAGCAAGAAGAAAAAGACAAGAAAAAAGAGAAAACGAAAGAACAAAAGGATAAGCAAACAGAAGAATCAACTGAAGAAACACAACAGACACAGCAATCCCAACAAACACAACAAACACAACAAACACAACAAACACAGCAAGTTCCTCAAACCCAACAGACGCAACAATACCAAACACAAGAAAGAAGAACGACTGAAGAGGACAACTCACCTGAAAAAACAAAAGAACCAAGTACGACGGAAGAACAATCTACTGAAGAAAAAACAACAGAAGAACGATCAACAGAAGAGAAAACAAATGAACCGTCAACAGAAGAGAAAACAACAGAAGAACGAACATCTGAGCCATCAACAGAGGAACAAACCTCTCAACCGTCAATAGAAGAAAAAACAAGCGAACCTTCTACACAACAACGAAGTGCTCAAGAAAATACAGAACAACGCTCTACCGAAAATAATAATTCAAATTCAGAAGATAGTTCACAATCATCAGAGGATGATTAAAATTGAAGCATGTTACTTTGAAAGAAGTGCTTTATATTTTTATTCCAGTCCACTACTGTTAATACAATATTCAAGGCTGTAACATAATGATGTTTCAGCCTTTTTTATGCGACTTGGGTAATAAATGCAAAGCACCAACACCTCTCAAATGATTGAGTTAGCAGTATTTAAGCACACAGTTGGTTGATGTAATCAGTTCATATTTTAGAAATGAAAACGTATTGAATTTATATGTACAACTTCATGTTTTAGAATAATAAACTAACTAAATATGAAATTAATGAAAATAAAAGTATGAGTGAAACACAACCCCCAAGGCAACCAAATGGTCCTAGGTGACAGCCTACTTGTCTATTATAGTTAAATGATTGATAACGATTTTTATGGGATGGGTTTTTGTTTTGTTTAAAATAGTCGTCATCTTTATAGCGCTTATCGTCTGGATCTATCACTTCCGGATGTTTATCATTAGCCACGTGCATCCCTCCCTTCTAAAATATGAACTATTTTTATATTTATTTTAATCGTATTAAGGGACTGATTCAATGAAACCCACATCGTAAATGAAATTACTTAATCTGATAGCTTTTATATTATATTTAAAATAATAATGAGAAAAT
The DNA here is from genome assembly GCF_017892065.1 of Staphylococcus sp. GDY8P120P. Lineage (NCBI taxonomy): Bacteria > Bacillati > Bacillota > Bacilli > Caryophanales > Staphylococcaceae > Staphylococcus > Staphylococcus sp. GDY8P120P. The sequence goes on from NZ_JAESKI010000002.1 coordinate 214,377, forward strand.
GATTAATGAAAACCTTAAAGGGTAATTTATAGTATATAAAGAGAAATAAGACAACTTAGATTAGCTTCTATTAATGGATAAGTATTTCTCTTGCTTTTTTAAATATATAGTAGTATTATTGCAAATATAAGAGGTTATATTTTTTTGTCCCACCAGGGACGTAAAAAGTCAATCTATGGTTAGAACCTGACCCTTGAATATAGAAACGGAGGAGGATAGTAGTGAAAGACTTGATAAAGATTCAACAAAAATTAGTGCCAGAACTTGTTGAAAAAATGTATCGTCGTTTTTCGATTCTCACTACTATTGCTCAATATCAACCCGTAGGTAGACGTAGTTTAAGCGAATATATGAACTTAACTGAGAGGGTACTTCGTTCTGAGACTGATGTATTGAAGAAACAGGAACTAATTAAAGTCAAACCTACAGGTATGGAAATAACGGATGCTGGCGAAGCGACCATCCGTCAATTAAACAGTTATTTTAATGTTTACTCAGACGATCATCAACTTGCACAAGTTATCAAGGAAAAATACGGCATCAAAGATGTCTATGTTATTCCAGGTGATTCAGATACTGACAAAGCAGTTAAAATTGAACTGTCGAAACAGGCTGGACAACTCGTTGAAGACGTATTGTATGACCACGCAACTGTTGCAGTAACAGGCGGTTCTACAATGGCGTACGTAAGTGAAGCCATGCATCATCAACCTTATGATGTATTTTTTGTACCTGCACGAGGTGGCCTTGGTGAAAATGTTGTATACCAAGCGAATACTATTGCAGCAAGTATGGCGCAGCAGACTGATGGCGATTATACAACGCTATACGTTCCAGATAATGTAAGTGAAACCACTTATAACACACTTATGTTAGAACCATCAGTCATACACACCTTAGAGAAAATTAGAGAAGCTAATATTACAATCCACGGCATTGGTGATGCGCTGAAGATGGCGCGAAGACGTCAATCACCTAGTGAAGTTATTGAAAAACTTCAACATCACAATGCCTCGGGAGAAGCATTTGGATATTATTTCGACGAACAAGGGCAAATCGTTCACAAAGTTAAAACGATTGGACTTCAATTAGAAGATCTTGTTTCGAAAAAGTTTATCTTTGCCGTAGCTGGGGGTAAATCAAAAGGAGAAGCTATTAAAGCTTACCTCTCGATTGCGCCTAAAAATACTGTGTTAATTACAGATGAGGGTGCGGCAAGCGTTATCGTTAACAATAGTAATAAAAAGTGATTCCACTTTTTAAATATCATTTTAAAGGAGGCCATTATAATGGCAGTTAAAGTAGCAATTAATGGTTTTGGTAGAATTGGTCGTCTAGCATTCAGAAGAATTCAAGACGTAGAAGGAATCGATGTTGTAGCAGTAAACGACTTAACAGATGATGAAATGTTAGCTCATTTATTAAAATATGACACTACACAAGGTCGCTTCACAGGAGAAGTTGAAGTTGAAGAAGACGGTTTCCGCGTTAACGGATTAGAAGTTAAATCATTCTCAGAACCAGATCCAAGTAAACTACCTTGGGGAGACTTAGATATCGATGTAGTATTAGAATGTACTGGTTTATTCACAGAAAAAGAAAAAGCAGAAGCGCACATCAACGCAGGTGCTAAAAAAGTATTAATCTCTGCACCAGCTAAAGGTGACTTGAAAACAATCGTATACAACACTAACCACGATACTTTAGATGGTTCTGAAGAAGTTGTTTCAGGTGCTTCATGTACTACTAACTCATTAGCTCCAGTTGCTAAAGTGTTAAATGATGAATTCGGTTTAATCGAAGGCTTCATGACTACAATCCACGCATACACTGGTGACCAAAGTACACAAGATGCGCCTCATAGAAAAGGTGACAAACGTCGTGCACGTGCAGCTGCTGAAAACATCATCCCTAACTCAACAGGTGCTGCTAAAGCTATCGGCCTAGTAATCCCTGAAATTGATGGTAAATTAGACGGTGGAGCGCAACGTGTTCCAGTTGCAACTGGTTCATTAACTGAATTAACAGTTGTATTAGAACAAAATGTAAACATCGAAGACGTAAATAAGGCAATGAAAAATGCATCAAACGAATCATTCGGCTACACTGAAGACGAAATCGTTTCTTCTGATGTAATCGGCATGACTTATGGCTCATTATTCGATGCGACACAAACTCGTGTTATGACAGTTGGCGACCGCCAATTAGTTAAAGTAGCAGCTTGGTACGATAACGAAATGTCATACACTTCACAATTAGTTCGTACACTAGACTATTTAGCTAGCCACGCTAAATAAGGTGACGTTAACTTAAATTTAGCAAGCATTAGCATTGTTAAATTGAATTAATAAGCTTAGGAGTAAGCGGGGAGCTCAACGCTTCTCCGCTTATTTTTACTTTATTCATTCATTTAAAGGAGGAAGATTTTATGGCAAAAAAAATTGTATCTGACTTAGAGTTAAAAGGTAAAACTGTACTTGTCCGTGCGGATTTTAACGTACCGATGAAAGATGGAGAAATTACTGACGACAATCGCATTGTCCAAGCTTTACCAACAATTAAATATATTGTTGAACAAGGTGGGAAAGTCGTATTATTCTCTCATTTAGGTAAAGTTAAAGAAGAAAGTGATAAAGCAGAATTGACTTTAAAACCAGTAGCTAATGCATTATCTGAAAAACTAAATAAAGACGTTGTATTTGTTCCTGAAACACGCGGCGAGCAACTAGAACAATCTATTAAAGGTTTAAATGAAGGTGACGTACTTTTAGTAGAAAATACACGTTTTGAAGATTTAGATGGTAAAAAAGAATCTAAAAATGACCCTGAATTAGGTAAATATTGGGCATCACTTGGCGATGTGTTCGTAAATGATGCATTTGGAACTGCACATCGTGAACATGCTTCTAACGTAGGCATTGCAGCTCACTTAGAAACTGTTGCAGGTTACTTAATGGAGAAAGAAATTAGATATATAGGTGGCGTCGTAGAAAACCCTGATAAACCTGTAGTTGCAATTCTTGGTGGCGCTAAAGTTTCAGATAAAATTGGCGTCATTACTAACTTATTGAAAATTGCAGACAAAGTACTTATCGGTGGCGGTATGTCATACACATTCTTTAAAGCACAAGGTAAAGAAATTGGTTTATCATTATTAGAAGAAGATAAAGTTGACTTTGCTAAAGAATTACTAGAAAAATCTGGTGATCAAATTGTTTTACCTGTTGATTGTAAAGTGGCGAAAGAATTTTCAAATGACGCGGTAATTACAGAAGTTTCTGTAGATGATATCCCTGCAGATCAAGAAGCAATGGATGTAGGTCCAAAAACAGTGGAACTATTCAAAGAACAATTACAAGGTGCGCATACAGTGGTGTGGAATGGACCTATGGGTGTATTTGAATTTAGTAACTTTGCTAAAGGTACAATTGGTGTTTGTGAAGCAATCGCTGAAATGAAAGATGCGAACACAATCATCGGTGGTGGCGACTCAGCTGCAGCAGCTATTTCGCTAGGATACGCTGATGATTTCAGTCACATTTCAACAGGCGGTGGCGCATCATTAGAATATCTTGAAGGTAAAGAATTACCAGGTGTCGTTGCGATTGCTAATAAATAATCGTTTGATTAAAAAAGCTAGACATGGTTAAACAGAAATTAATCATAATTTACTAATAGGAGTGTATATAATGAGAAAACCAATTATTGCGGGTAACTGGAAAATGAATAAAACAGTTCAAGAAGCTAAAGATTTTATTAACGAATTACCAGCATTACCAGATACAAAAGAGGTAGAATCAGTAATTTGTGCTCCAACAATTCAATTAGACGCTTTAGTTACATTGGTTAATGAAGGAAAAGCACAAGGTTTACAAATTGGTGCGCAAAACGCATTCTATGAAGAAAATGGTGCTTTCACTGGTGAAACATCACCAGTAGCATTAGCTGACTTAGGTGTAAAATATGTGGTCATTGGACACTCAGAACGTCGTGAAATTTTCCACGAAACTGACGAAGATATTAATAAAAAAGCACATGCTGTATTCAATCATGGTATGACACCAATTATTTGTGTTGGTGAAACTGATGAAGAACGCGAAAGTGGAAAAGCTAACGAAATTGTCAGCAATCAAGTGAAAAAAGCAGTTGAAGGCTTATCAGATGAACAATTAAAACAAGTTGTAATTGCTTATGAACCGATTTGGGCAATCGGTACTGGTAAATCTTCTACTGCAACAGACGCAAACGAAATGTGTGCATTTGTAAGAGAAACAATTGCTGACTTATCAGGCCAAGCAGTTGCCGATGCAACACGTATTCAATATGGCGGTAGCGTAAAACCTAACAACATTAAAGAATACATGGCAGAATCAGACATTGATGGCGCATTAGTAGGCGGCGCGTCACTTAAAGTGGATGATTTTGTACAATTGTTAGAAGGTGCAAAATAATATGGCTAAACAACCAACTGCATTAATTATTTTAGATGGTTTTGCAAACAGAGCAAGCGAACACGGTAATGCTGTAAAACTAGCTAATAAACCTAACTTTGACCGTTATTATAGTAAGTATCCAACAACACAAATTGAAGCAAGTGGTTTGGATGTTGGACTCCCTGAAGGTCAAATGGGTAATTCAGAAGTTGGACATATGAATATCGGCGCTGGACGAATTGTTTATCAAAGTTTAACACGCATCAATAAATCTATTGAAGATGGCGACTTCTTTGAAAACGATGTATTAAACAATGCCATTCAACACACAAAAAGTAATGATTCAGCGCTCCATATCTTTGGTTTATTATCAGATGGTGGCGTACACAGTCATTATAAACATTTATTCGCTTTACTTGAATTAGCTAAAAAGCAAGGTGTCGAAAAAGTTTATGTTCACGCATTCTTAGATGGACGCGATGTAGATCAAAAATCAGCATTAAAATATATCGAAGAAACAGAAACTAAATTTAATGAACTAGGCATCGGTCAATTCGCTTCTGTATCTGGACGCTATTATGCAATGGACCGTGATAAACGTTGGGATAGAGAAGAAAAAGCTTATAATGCAATTCGTAACTTTGGCGGAGAAACATTTGATTCAGCTAAAGCTGGCGTGGAAGCAAACTATGCTAAAGACTTAACTGATGAATTTGTTGAACCATTCATTGTTAAAGACCAAAATAACGGTGTAAACGATGGAGACGCAGTTATCTTTTATAATTTCCGTCCTGACAGAGCTGGACAATTGTCTGAAATCTTTACAGATAAAGCATTTGAAGGCTTTAAAGTCGAGCAAGTAAATGACTTATTCTATGCAACGTTTACAAAATACAACGATAATGTTGACGCAGAAATTGTATTTGAAAAAGTCGATTTAACTAATACAATTGGTGAAGTTGCACAAGATAATGGTCTCAAACAATTACGTATTGCTGAGACAGAAAAATTCCCACATGTAACTTATTTCATGAGCGGGGGTCGCAATGATGAATTTGAAGGTGAACGTCGTCGTTTAATTGATTCACCTAAAGTTGCAACTTATGACCTTAAACCAGAAATGAGTGCTTATGAAGTCAAAGACGCACTTATTGAAGAGTTAGATAAAGGTGATTTAGATTTAATCCTATTAAACTTTGCTAATCCTGATATGGTTGGTCATAGCGGTATGCTTGAACCAACAATTAAAGCGATTGAAGCAGTTGATGAATGTCTAGGTGAAGTTGTAGACAAAATCATTGATATGGGCGGTCATGCGATTGTTACAGCTGACCATGGCAACTCAGATATGGTGTTGACTGACGATGAACAACCAATGACAACACATACAACGAACCCAGTACCAGTTATTGTTACTAAAGAAGGCGCGGATTTACGCGAAACAGGACGTCTTGGTGATTTAGCACCAACATTATTAGATTTGTTAAACGTAAAACAGCCCGAAGACATGACTGGTGAATCATTAATTAAACATTAATACAATGCGAAAATTTAAATGATTGCTTAGTAAAAAGTATAACAACGTGTCATATGTTATAAAATGTTTGTAAAACGTATGGCACGCAAAATTAAAGGAAAATAATTAAATTATTTGTATTTATAGCATTTATGGCTATAATGAAGATGAAATTTAATATTTCTAAACTACTTATTAAAAAGGAGATTACAAACATGCCAATTATTACAGATGTTTACGCTCGCGAAGTCCTTGACTCACGTGGTAACCCAACAGTTGAAGTAGAAGTATTAACTGAAAGTGGCGCATTTGGTCGTACACTTGTACCATCAGGTGCGTCTACTGGTGAACACGAAGCGGTAGAATTACGTGACGGAGACAAATCACGTTATTTAGGTAAAGGTGTAACTAAAGCAGTTGAAAATGTTAACGAAATTATTGCACCAGAATTAGTTGAAGGTGAGTTTTCAGTATTAGAACAAGTTTCTATTGATAAAATGATGATTCAATTAGATGGCACTGAAAACAAAGGTAAATTAGGTGCGAACGCTATTCTTGGTGTTTCTATTGCAGTAGCTCGTGCAGCAGCTGATTTATTAGGCCAACCACTTTATAAATATTTAGGTGGATTCAACGGTAAACAATTACCAGTTCCAATGATGAACATTGTAAATGGTGGTTCTCACTCTGATGCGCCAATCGCATTCCAAGAGTTTATGATCTTGCCAGTTGGTGCTGAAACATTTAAAGAATCATTGCGTTGGGGAGCAGAAATCTTCCACAACTTAAAATCAATCCTTAAAAACCGTGGTTTAGAAACAGCAGTAGGCGACGAAGGTGGTTTCGCTCCTAAATTTGAAGGCACTGAAGATGCTGTAGAAACTATTTTAGAAGCGATTAAAGCAGTTGGCTTAGAGCCTGGTAAAGATGTATTCTTAGGTTTTGACTGTGCTTCATCAGAATTCTTTGAAGACGGCGTTTACAACTACGCTAAATTTGAAGGTGAAAATGGTTCTAAACTTACTGCAGAACAACAAGTTGACTACTTAGAAGAATTAGTTAACAAATATCCAATCATCTCAATTGAAGATGGTATGGATGAAAATGACTGGGATGGTTGGAAAGTATTAACTGATCGTATCGGTGATAAAGTTCAATTAGTCGGTGACGATTTATTCGTTACAAACACTGTTAAATTATCAGAAGGTATTGAAAAAGGTATCGGTAACTCTATCTTAATCAAAGTTAACCAAATTGGTACATTAACTGAGACATTTGATGCTATTGAAATGGCTCAAAAAGCTGGTTATACAGCAGTTGTATCCCACCGTTCTGGTGAAACTGAAGATACTACAATCTCTGATATTGCAGTGGCTACAAATGCTGGTCAAATCAAAACTGGTTCATTATCAAGAACAGATCGTATTGCTAAATACAATCAATTATTACGTATTGAAGATGAATTATTCGAAACAGGCAAATTTGACGGTATCAAATCATTTTACAACTTAGATAAATAATATTTATCTTAAATAAAGAGTTCACGCGCTAACACGCAAGTCATTTGACTTGCGTGTTTTTTAAAAGCCTCACTTCTCAAATTATTGAGTTAGTGGGGCTTATGCAATGGCAAAGCTATTGTAAACAGCGAAAGAACTTGCTCAATTGAAAATTGAGCTTAGTAGGACTTATGCAATAGCAAGGCTATTGTAACCAATGAAAGAACTTGCTCAATTTATTGAGTTAATGATATTTATGTATGAGTTTTAGCTCAAATAAATCCTTTATCCCTTTCAATCTAGTCATCTTTGCCGGGATGGGAGACGAAATCTTTTTTAATAAATTAGATTTCTGTCCCCTTCGTAGTAGAGCTTACGCAATAGTCAAGTTATTGCATAAGAGAAAAGTTTGAGTAGGGAGGAAATTAATTGTCCCTGCCAATAATCATTAATGTGGCAGTAATTTAAAGTCCCGTTCCCTTTTGTGCATACAGTTTATAGATATAAGTGGATGAATGTTTGTATCCTCAGTTTTATGTGGTATCCAAAGTAAAAAATATTACGAGTGCATATGATTTTAGTTTACTTATTTACTTAATTTGTTCATCTTTGTTAGTGAAACTGATATAATTAGTAGTGTAAATTATAGAAGGAGCATGGACTGATTATGAATGCAAAACCTGAAACAAAAGAAGTTAGAACTGGTCATTTGATTGCTTACAGTTCATTAATCATTGCGATTCTTTATGCAATACATTTATTTCTCATTTTAGACGATAGTGTAGTGAAGCAACTGTTAATAAATAGTAAACAAAAACCTTCCGAAAATGCTATTGGTGTTATAAAAAACAGTTTTCAATTTACAGGTGTTATGTATGTAATAGCCAATTTAACGGGGGTTATTGCAATTTGGAACAGGCATACATACTTGTGGTGGTTTATGTTTGCAGTATTCGCTTCACAAATTCTATATAACTTAGTTAATATCAACGCAGTTTTCGAAGCAATATTAGATGTCAAATCAATGGTGAATATCTTACCGTTAACAATAGTATTGATTATGTCATTCGTCTTAGCAGTTTACATGTTAGTCGTGTCTATCAAGCGTAAAAGTACTTTTAATAGATAGAAGTTTGCTAAACAAGTTAAACGTGTGATATAATGCGGTGCGTATATAATGAATGGAGGACAATTTTTATGCATACATTTTTCATGATCATTTTAATATTAGATTGTATTGCATTAGTGACTGTTGTATTACTCCAAGAAGGTAAAAGTAATGGACTATCAGGTGCGATAAGCGGTGGCGCCGAACAGTTATTTGGTAAACAAAAACAACGTGGCGTTGATTTATTCTTGCATAGATTAACAATTGTATTGTCTGTCATTTTCTTCTTGTTAATGTTAGGCATAAGTTATTTTGGTTTATAAGGTCCGACAATGTTAAAGTCGGGCTTTTTTATTTATAATAGTATTATCCGACTTTTTAAATGATTAAATTTAGGGAATATATTTTGAGTATGATTCATATTAAATCAATTGCTAGGACGAAAGGGTTGAACCACGATGCAAATTAAATTACCAGAGCCATTCTTTTTTGAAGAAGGCAATCGTGCTGTATTACTTTTACACGGTTTTACAGGAAATTCTTCAGATGTAAGACAATTAGGTAGATTCTTACAGAAAAAAGGTTATACATCTTACGCACCACAATATGATGGTCATGCTGCACCACCCGAAGAAATATTGCAATCAAGTCCATTTGCGTGGTATAAAGATGCGATAGACGGGTACCAATTTCTTGTGGATAAAGGATATGATGAAATCGTTGTAGCAGGTTTATCTCTAGGCGGTTGCTATGCGTTAAAAATAAGCTTAGACAGAGATGTAAAGGGTATTATAACAATGTGTACGCCTATGCATATCAAGACAGAAGGCGCAATGTTTGATGGTGTTTTAGAGTATGCCCGTAATTTTAAAAAATACGAGGGAAAAGATGAAGCTACAATTGAAAAAGAAATGGATGTATTTCACCCCACAGACACTTTAAAAGATTTACAAGAACAAATTCAAAGTGTAAGAGACCAAGTAGACGAAGTGATGGATCCTTTACTCGTTATACAAGGTGAACAAGATCAAATGATTAATACCGATTCTGCAAACATTATATACAATGAGAGCGAATCAGATGAGAAAGATATTAAATGGTATGCGAATTCAGGACATGTCATCACAATAGATAAAGAAAAAGAAACAGTTTTTGAAGATATATACCAATATTTAGAATCATTAGATTGGTCAAAATAAATTTATAGTATTTAATTATAGAAAGGAGGGGCATAATGAATTTAAAGCAATCCATTGAAGAAATTATCAAACAACCAGATTATGAACCCATGTCTGTATCTGATTTTCAAGATGCATTAGGTTTAAACAGTGCCGACTCATTTAGAGACTTAATCAAGGTGCTCGTTGAATTAGAACAAACCGGGTTAATTCAACGTACAAAGACAGATAGGTACCAACGTAAGGGATCTAAAAAATCAAAACAATCCGAATTAATTAGAGGAACATTAAGCCAAAATAAAAAGGGCTTTGCGTTTTTACGTCCAGAAGATGGTGATACAGATGATATCTTTATCCCACCAACTAAGATTAATCGTGCAATGGATGGTGACACTGTACTTGTCGAATTACAACACTCTAAGGGTGAATATAAAGGTAAACTTGAAGGAGAAGTTAAATCAATTGAGAAACACTCCGTCACTCAAGTCGTAGGTACGTATAGTGAAGCAAGACACTTTGGTTTTGTACTACCCGACGATAAACGTATCATGCAAGATGTATTTATTCCGAAAGGTCATAACCTAGGCGCTGTAGATGGACATAAAGTATTAGTACAGATTACTAAATATGCAGATGGCACAGATAATCCAGAAGGACAAGTTTCAGCTATTTTAGGCCATAAAAACGATCCAGGCGTAGATATTTTATCTATCATCTATCAACATGGTATCGAAATTGAATTTCCAGATAAAGTGTTAGAAGAAGCTGAAGCAGTACCAGATGAGATTAAACCATCTGAAATAGAAGGCCGTCGTGATTTAAGAGATGAACTAACGATTACGATTGACGGTGCAGATGCTAAAGACTTGGACGATGCAATTAGTGTGAAAAAACTAGAGAACGGTCATACACAATTAACAGTCAGCATTGCAGATGTCAGTTACTATGTAACAGAAGGCTCAGCGCTAAATGAAGAAGCATACGATCGTGCAACGAGTGTTTATTTAGTGGATCGCGTAATCCCTATGATTCCACATCGACTCAGTAACGGCATCTGTTCATTAAATCCAAATGTAGATAGATTAACATTAAGTTGCCAGATGGAGTTAGATGAACGTGGCGATGTCGTTAATCATGAAATCTTTGATAGTGTCATTCACTCAAATTATCGTATGACTTACGATGAAGTAAACGAAATTATTACAGATCAAAATAAAGAGACGCGCGATAAATATAACGAAGTGACACCAATGCTTGATTTAGCAAAAGATTTATCTGAACGCTTAATCAATATGAGAAAACGCCGCGGTGAAATAGATTTCGATATCAGTGAAGCAAAAGTACTTGTAAATGAAGAAGGTATACCTACTGATGTTGAATTAAGAGAACGTGGCGAAGGCGAACGTCTTATTGAATCATTTATGTTAGCTGCCAATGAAACAATAGCAGAACATTTTGATCGTTTAGATGTACCGTTCATATACCGTGTACACGAACAACCTAAATCAGAACGTCTACGTCAATTCTTTGATTTTATTACTAATTTTGGAATAATGATCAAAGGTACTGGCGAAGAAATTCACCCATCTACTTTACAAAAAATCCAACAAGAAGTAGAAGGTCAACCGGAACAAATGGTCATTTCTACTATGATGTTACGGTCAATGCAACAAGCACGTTATGATGATGTCAATTTAGGGCATTTTGGCTTATCTGCCGAGCACTATACACACTTTACATCGCCTATACGTAGATACCCAGATTTAATAGTTCATAGACTCATCCGTAAATATCTTGTTGATAAAACGATGGATGATAAAGAACTTAATAAATGGGAAGAACTGCTACCAGAAATCGCAGACCACACATCTCAAAGAGAACGTAGAGCGATTGAAGCGGAACGTGACACAGATGAATTGAAGAAAGCAGAATACATGGTTCAACATATTGGAGAAGAATATGAAGGTATCATTAGTTCTGTAGCTAATTTTGGTATGTTTATTGAATTGCCAAACACCATTGAGGGCATGGTACACGTATCAGACATGACGGATGACTACTATAACTTCGATGAACGTCAAATGGCAATGATAGGTGAACGACAAGCTAAAGTATTCCGCATTGGCGATCCCGTTAATATTAAAGTAGTTAATGTCGATGTAGATGAACGCATGATTGATTTTCAAATCGTCGGTATGCCGTTACCTAGAAAAGAACGTAGCCAACGACCTTCACGTGGTAAGACAATCCAAGCTAAACCACTTGGTAAGTCACTAGATAAATCCAATGACGATAAAAAAGGTAAGAAAAAACAACGTAAAGGTAAAAATCAGCGAAATAAAAACAAACAAGCTAGTGGCAATACAAAACATAAACCATTTTATAAAGATAAAAAGGTTAAAAATAAAGCTCGTAAGAAGAAAAAATAATTCAACAAAGAGGTGAAACTCAATGCCAAAGAAAAAATCACCAGGAACGTTAGCTGAAAATCGTAAAGCAAGACATGATTTTAATATTGAAGATACGGTTGAAGCGGGCATTGTGTTAAAAGGGACGGAAATCAAGTCCATTCGTCGTGGCAGTGCAAACCTTAAAGATAGCTATGCGCAAGTAAATCGTGGCGAAATATTTTTAAACAATATGCACATTGCTCCATATGAAGAAGGTAATCGATTTAACCATGACCCTCGTCGTTCACGTAAACTCCTATTACACAAACGTGAAATATTGAAATTAGGCGAACGTACAAGAGAAATTGGTTACTCAATTATCCCTTTAAAACTCTATTTAAAACACGGTCAATGTAAAGTCTTACTTGGCGTTGCAAGAGGTAAGAAAAGACATGATAAACGTCAAGCATTGAAAGAAAAAGCAATGAAACGTGATGTAGATAGAGCACTTAAAGCGCGTTATTAAGCGAAAATATTGCCAAAGACACCGATCTTTGGTAATATAATATGTGCTTTCTGAAAAAGATGTATAGTTTAAAGTCTGCAGAAAGTACATTATATTATTAGGGGGACGTTTTTGGATTCGACAGGGGTCCCCGAGCTGGTTAAGCGTGTCGGAGGGTTGTCTCCGCACCAACACACACAGTTAAAAATTAACTGACAAATCAAACAATAATTTCGCAGTAGCTGCGTAATAGCACTCTGCATCGCCTAACTGCATTTCCTATGTGCAGTTAACGCGATTCAACTTTAATAGGATACGCTAGGCACTGCCGCTTGAAGTCTGCCTAGAAGAGATTAACCAAGCTAGCACAATGTCGGCTGTCTATCACCTAACATTGTGCGAAATGCCTTGATAGACTACACACGTAGAAAGATTAGTATCAGGACCTCTGGACGCGGGTTCGAATCCCGCCGTCTCCATTATTAAGCCTGCAACCCATGTGGTTGTGGGCTTTTTATTTTTGTTGCCCCAATATTGCCCCAGATATGCCCCAGCACATAAAAAGACACCCTTATTTAGGGTGTCATTGTCTTAATATATATTTTGACATCATTAAATAAATTGAAGAAGTTATTTTTAGTATTTTTATCATTAAACGATATGGAATTTATTAATAAAAATTTATTAAGTGTGTAGTTACATAGTTCAATTTCTTTTTCAGGATTATTAAATTTAAAATCTTTATTTTGATTTTTTTCCCAATGATCAGCTAACATGTATCTGCAAAATAGTCTAATAGTTTCTTGTGAATTATTATTTAATATTAAGTCATCTTTTAATATTAAATCTTTATTAATTATTTTCTCGCAATATTTTATAATAAGTATATTCATATTATCAAAATAGTCATTATTTAGATATTCGCTTTCATTTTTATGTGTAAACCTTAAACTTGCTCTTAATTGATAAACGTCTTTGATTTTTATTTTCTTTTTACCTGCAATAGTAAATAAGGTCTTTCTCCATTCTGATTTGGAATCTAATTCATTTAATAAGGTTCTCTTATGATTATCTGTTGTGTATTTATACACTAAATAAGCAATTAACATAGGTGTTATAATTTTTAACAAATCAATATGATGACTGACAATATATGATCTGAAGTTTTTAGAAAATGCAAGTGAACCAAAGAATACTACAATTATTATCCAGTATTTATACGGAATTTTTTTCATAAATCACCTCATAAATATTTTATAATTTCTTTTTGAGTGGACGGGTACAAATGCCCATAACGTGATGTAACTTCTTCTGTAGATGAATGGCCTAATCGCTGTGCAATTATCATAGGACTAGCACCATGATTGACTAACATAGATGCGTGAGAATGCCTTAATTCATGAATAACAATACGTGGGAACGTTTCACCGTCAGGCAATGTTTCATCAAGTTTTTTAAGTGTACCAGTAAACCATCTATCAATAGCACTTTCACTAAATGCTTTAAAAAATGTGCCAAATAGTACATAATTAGATTTATAAATATTATTATCTTTATACCAAATTAAATATTCTTGTAAGTCGTCCATCATGTGAGCAGGTAAGTATATATCACGTGTGGACGCTTTCGTTTTAGGGGCTGTCACTTCACCGTGATAGTCCGTTTTGTTTATATGGATATAATCATCCTCAAAGTTTACATCGTCCCATGTGAGCGCTCTAATCTCTCCCTTACGTGCGCCACTCATGAATAATAGCTTGAAAAATACTTTTTGTTGCAAATTAGGCAGCATATTGTGAAATTGATTGAATTGTTCTAACGTCCAGTAATTTAAGCGTTTTTGCGTCTCAATTTCAAAATTACCTACTAATGATGCAACATTTTGTTTTAGATCATGATACTTCATAGCATGGTTCAATATAGACACCAAGAATACATGCATTTTCTTCAAATATTCCCCTGAATGTGCTTCCTTCATTTTCTTATTCTGAAACTTCATCACATCTTGTGTAGTCATGTTGAATACGTCCATTGATTTAAAATAAGGTACTAAATGATTATTTGCATGTGTTTTAAGTGATTTCAAACTTGATGCCTTACGACGTGCAGAATACCATTCAATATATTCTTCCACTAGCTTATCAAAAGGCAATTGATTAATTTTGCCAATACCCTCTAATTCATCCATATAAGCATTACAAGCCTTCACAGCTTCCTTACGTTGCTTATAACCAGTACGCTTAATTTCTTTTCGCTCACCAGTTTTTTCATAGTATTTGATACGGAAGTAATATGTACCACGTTTAGCATCTTTATAGATGTTGTGTGATAGTTTTAAGTCATGTTGCATGATGTTTCACCTCGATTAGGTTAAATATTCGTCATCATATATTTCACGAATAAAATTTTCTATAGAATCTGTTTTATTTAGGTACTTCATATATTCAATGAATTGAGATTTTTTTTCTATTCTTTCACTTTGATACTCTTCAATAACTTCTGGATTTTGAATACTTTTTAAAAGACTAGGGTTGTTTTTAATTGTTTTGATAATTTCTAAATTTATCATTTTATATATTTGATGTAATACATCATGTGGTAATTCTACAGTTGCAACTTTCTCACCAAAAATAGAAGTTTTAATATCATAAAAAATTTTGTTTTCAGTTTCAAACAGATAATTTAATTTGTAAAATGGTTTATCAACAATTTTCTTTTTGTTATTAAATGTATTAATTTCTAATCTACCACTAGATTTCAAATCATTAAAAAATGATGTATTTTCTTCTATATTTTCATAACTACCTGCTAATATTCTGAATTCATTTAAAAAATCTTGACTATCATTGAAATCTAATACATTAGCTATTTTTATGAGCAACTCATCATTTGGGATAACTTTGTTGTTTTCTACACGTGACAAGAATGCATGAGTCACACCTACCTTTTCACCTAATTCTTCAAGTGTAAGTGGATAACTTTTTCTAGCATTCCTTATTGCTTTACCTAATGTTCCATCTTGATTCATATAAATCACCTCAAAATGATTTTATCATAAATGTAACAAAAATAGATAACATTTTGAAATTTGTGCTTGTAATGTAACTTAAATTAGTTTATATTAAATGTATACCAAATAAATGTTACTTAAATAAGTAACAAAAAGTGAGGGGAAATTATGACAAAAACTAATATACCTGAATTGAGATATTTAATTGCAAAAAGGGGGCACAGTTTAAGAAGTTTTTCTAAAATTAGTGGCATTTCACTTTCATATCTAAGTTTGATCGTTAATAACAAAGCTACTCCAAGTCCTAAGATGGCAAAAAAAATATCGGAAAATCTAAGTGTAAGTATGGAATATTTGTTTGATTTTGAAATTAAGGAGGAAACAAAATGACAAATTTAGCATATCCCATTTTGTACATCACACGTAAGGAACATGGTCACACGCAGAAAGCAATTGCGAAGAAACTTAGTATTTCACCACAGCGCTATCAAATAAAAGAGATTGGCAAAAGTCCGTTCACACTACCAGAAGCGAAAATTTTATCTGAATTATATGAAATGCCAATCGATGATTTATTCAGTAATTCAATTTCAGTAGGACAATAGGAGGTGAATACAATATGAAATTATTCGGAACACTTATTACAGCAAGCTCATTGACATCATTTGCAGTAGGTTATGTGACGGAAGATATTTTTAATAGCCTAGCTATATATAGTCCACTAGCTATTACATCGTGGGCAATAACAGAATGGTTTAACGATAGAAAAATTAGAAAACAATTATTGGAGGAAAAATAAAATGAATTATTCAAAAAAATTAGAAGAAACAGTAGAATATGCAGATTTAGGAAATAAGATTCAATCGTGTATGGATTATCTTGCAACAGAGATTGAAGCAGTAGAACAAACTAGAGAATGGGCAATCAAAAACAATGAATTTAGGTTACAACAAGAAATTAATAATGCTTGGAAGTCACATTATGTTGCGTTATCAATTTTAAAAAGTGTTAGAGAAGATAATGAACGTATGAATGATGAAATAGTAATGATTGTTAAAAATGAGCAAGAAAAAAGCGCATCTGTACAGTCGGCAAACTCAACAGATAACGCTTAAACACAGATATTTAGTTAAATACCTAACAAGAATATAACATAAATGAAAGGATGGTTGTATGGACGAAACAACACTATATAAAAAACATTTTGAGTTTCATTCAAATTTAGATTATATCAATACAACGAGTTTATCCAGAATCAAGGAGATTAGTAAGCGAATCAATTTCGCTTCTATCTCTAGTGATAAACAAATCTTTAATAATAAAGGGAATTTATATCATCGTGAAAAAAGTGATATAGGCGATTACATTAATAATCTTACTTTAGATTATATCATAATTCCTAAAGAAATTGGAGTTATTTATGGAACGATTTACACAAAAACTACTGAAAATGATAACGGTGAAGAAGAAAAGAAATCTACATTTAAAGCAGATGTATTCAACAATTACGCAAGATTTATAGCTGATCTCATATCAGATAAAGTGATTTATTCAGATGAATTAGATGCATTTTTAATAGTAAAAAGTAACACGTATGAAGTGATAGACGATACGAATTTTGCACTAAATTATCCGGTCGATAATAAGCATCAGATAAACGACTTTTTGGAAGTGATGCTTGAAATGTACCGTGAACACTTAAATGTAGAACATGGTTACAATATCCTTCCATATACCATTGCTGGTAATGATTGGATATACGATTGCAGAAACTTAGAGTTTAAGAAAAAATCACTCAATTCAGATGAATTATACGCTAAAAAATATGATGTTAATGCATCAGCGATTGATACAAATACACCTAAAAAATTCTATGATCTAGTTACAGAAAATGATAAAAGTAAAAATAATTTAATGTTAATGCACGCTTACACAATGTATCGCAAGATGAATCTTATACAAGCTGAAAAATGGTTCCTTATGAAAGATTTTGGCCGTTCTGGTAAAGGGTTGATAATGACTACATTTGATGCACTTTTACAAGTTAATAAAGTGAATTTTGACAGTTTAATTTCAGGTGGATTTGAAGCATCTAATGAATGGATGAATTTTTACGGTGCAGATATTGCACATGCGAATGAAACTGGTGAAATCACAAAAGTAATGATGCGCATATTGAGAAAAATTGCTACTGGTGAAGTTATTTCTGGTCGTGGGATAGGCAGAAATGCATTCACATTTAAAAATAACGCAGTATTAATTCTTGATACAAATGAAAGTGTGGACACAGGGGAGATTACAGCGAATACGACACGTACAATTAAGATTTCACTTAAAGATAGACCCCTTAACGAAACAGACGAAGAACGTTATCAAATATTTAAGCCTTATTGGGATTTTGTGCAACCGAATGGTAAAAAATCAGTAGCAGCCGCAGTTTCATTCTTGATTACAAGCTTAGAGTATCTGAAAGTAATTGGTCGAGAATTTAATTTTAATGATGTAACACTTAAACATTATTTTAGCGAAGATGAATTGACGGAAACTCAAGTTTCTTTATTGAAAGCATTATCTAGGCAAAATTTTATATTTGCTGGGGATGAAACGTTACAAAAGCTAATTGAACAAGATTATAACAGTTTACGATACAAGCAAGCTAAGGGTGATATGAAAAAGATTGGGGTTAGTATAAATAATCAAAAATGGATAGATGGTGTTAATACTAGAGTGCATAATGTTGGGAATGCAGAATTATTTAATATGGCACTAGAATTAATTTCCGAAGATTAAGAGTTAGTATAACTCTTGCTAACTCTTATCATAACTCTTGAAACGTTGTAATAACAGCCACTAACTCTTTTAACTCTAATTTCTATAGCGTTTTTTATAAATACAAATATGGTTTACTACTATAGAAAAAATAAGCGTTACAAGGGTTAGTAAAGGAGGCATTCAATGACAGGTTATCATGTAGCAAAATATTTATTAAAAAAGAATATTCAAGTTATACCTTTGAATCAGCATAAAAAACCTAGTGTTACTTTTGCAGATATAGATGTTACCGATGATTTCATTGAATATCATTCAAGTTTGTATCATCAAACGCATGTACTGGGTGTGCTTACACGTGGCGTGTGGTGTATCGATATTGATGTAGATCATAGTAAAGATAAAAACGGTTTTGAAAGTTTAAAGATGATTCCTTTTTATAAAGAGATTGTTGCCAATGCACAAAATACATTGGTACAAACAACGCCTAGTGATGGAAAGCACATAATATTCAAGAAACGTGATGACGTTGAATACGGTCAAAAAATAGACTACTTACCATCAGTAGATATAAAGGCACATGATAACAACTATTTTGTGTTAGCAAATAGTCAAACAAAAAAAGGAATTTATAAACACAATAAAAAAGATGTAACAGAATATAATGGAGAATTTGAAAATCGCATTTTTTCTAAACGTGGTAATTATACCCAACAAGTGTTAGAGCCATATTCTATGAAACAAGTGCTATCAGACCACAGTTTTGACCATTTAGGTGCTGGCAAAGGTGGATTAGGTAAACAAGCATATCAACGTATTGTAAATGGTGAAAGCGAATATAGGAATGATGATTTATATAAAGCAGCAAGTTATGCGAAGCAATGTAACATCGACATTGAACCGTTGCGTATATTGATTGGGGATAATAAAAATGGTGACGTTTTCGATGAGAGAAGTTGGGAGGCTACTGTAAGAAGTGCAGGCTACTAATATTGAAATAAATTATGATAAACAAGCTGAAAAAATAGGGTTAATTGTTGGCATACCAGAAGAAATGTATTTTTGTTCAATAAGTAAAATATCGGCAGTCTATGTTGAATACATTGATAAAAAATGGGTGGTATGGCGTGAAAGTTATGTACCTAATACTAATAGACGTACCAGTTATAAATTGATTGCTCATGGTGGTTTTGAATTAGTAATGGCACGTACTAAAGATTACTTGGGATATATTAAAAAGAATAGAGGATGAAGAAAATGAGCTATAAGAAATCATTCAAATTAAATAATAAGAAACTCCACTTTAATGACATTAAGAATTTAGAAATTGCTAACAAACCCATTTGTCACATTTATAAAACACAGGGCAAGTATCACTATTTAGAAATAGACTTTATAACATGTGATTGGTGTTTGTCGAGTTTAGGACAGGCAACGCTGCAATCAAGGTTAAATACTGAATCAATTTTCTTGTGGTTAAGAGGGTACAATTTGAAACTCAACTATAACAGTGTAGGGCATATGACAATATATTTACGTGGTGATCATTTAGCGATTAATTATTTACTAGATGAAATTAATAAACTCACTGCAGATGCTAAATATTGGCAGAAATACAGAGATGGTAAACGTATGTTAGAAATTGATAGAAATAGTCACTATGTTATGCCGACACACCATATTAAAGGTAATACACAGAAAATAATTTAAGGGAGTGTTTCCATGAATCACAAACGGATAGCACATCAGATTCTAGCGCGTTTACCTACCCATGTGAACAATGTATCTGTTAGGTATATTGATTCACTGGTAAGGCAATATGCTAGAAATAAGAAAGACTTTAGTACAATAAAGCGAATAATAAATCAAAAAAGAAAGAAGGCATTTAATTATGGTAAAAACAGTACAAGACAATACAATCAATATCTTTGATAATCAAATTTATGATAAGGGTGTTAAGGCAAAAGAGGTTAAGCAGAAGTACCAACAGCTAACAAATCGTATTAAACAGCTTAATAGTAAAATTACACATTATCAAAATAATGATGAATTTGCAGAAGCAACAAAATTAAAAATTCTACAATCAGATTTAGAACAAGAATTAATCGAAGTCGACGAACAACTTAACTCATCAGATTATAAAGTAACTGAAGAAGAATTTGACCAGTTCTACAAGGCATACAACAAAGAAATGACAGGATTTAAGGATGAACATCAAAAACTAGCGAAAGAGATGCAGGATAAAC
Source organism: Staphylococcus sp. GDY8P120P (assembly GCF_017892065.1). NCBI lineage: Bacteria > Bacillati > Bacillota > Bacilli > Caryophanales > Staphylococcaceae > Staphylococcus > Staphylococcus sp. GDY8P120P. The sequence continues at coordinate 235,031 of NZ_JAESKI010000002.1, forward strand.
TGCAAGATGTTGTGAAAGTGTATCGTAAAATGATTGAGAATAAAAATGAGGCTGGTCGTCGTATATCTCGTGAACGTTATGTTAAGCAAGAGAAAAATAATCCTGGTAACATTCACAACCAGTATAAAGGCCAAATGTTAGCCCACGAAATTAATTTAGGTGATGGTGATAAATACAATGAACAAACAACGCCACGTGGTTATGCATGGAAAGTCGAACAAGCATTAGATGCCGTTTCTCGTGATGAGTTCCAACAATATCATTATGGCAAGAAACAATGGTAAGGATGTGAGTATATGCTAACAACAATCAAACAATCAGATAATAACGTTAAATATAATAAGCAAAAGAATCGAATTACAGTACAAGCACTTATAACTGATAAACCTGTAGAAATGGGAACGACCAAAACAGTAGATCCTAACTATCAGACATTTAAACCATATGAGTTAGATAACAATGTATTTCAAGCATTAAAAGACAATGACAAGCTATGTGTGATGTTAGACAACAATAAGGATAGTAATATCCTAGCATCGATACATCGTGGCAATTTAACAGTGGTAGTTAATAAAGGACTGTATGGACTGTCTATAGAAGTGGATGACAAACCAATTATGCAAGAATTTATAAAGTTAGTGCAGCATAACAAAGTTAAGAGTGTACAAATCTATACAGATGAAGTTACATCGATGAATAAGCTCATTGAAAAGATTGGTAAAATAAAAGCAATTTCTATTAATACTAGGTAATGTAAAGTGGTATTATGACAGCGTTCATGGTATAATATAGATATTAAAGATATACTAAATCTTTAATGTTGAGCGCTCAGTATTAAAGTCTAAATTAGCCATTGGGCATTTAACTCCTTGTTATTTTCATTTGTTCCTAGTTCTTCTGTACGTTGGTTTAGGCCATCACTATTAATTGGTGGTGGTCTTTTCTTATAAGTAGTGGGTGTGATGAAAGTATGGGTAGAATGAATGTGGCTGATATATAAGGAGATGCCAATATATTAAAGGTATAGTTGCAGAGGGACTACACAATAAAGGATACATTGAATAAGCAACCTATGTTAAAGGTCAGACTATTGAACACAGAGTTTATAAGGTCATTACATTAAGTGATCAAACTCATTGTGTAAAGAGTTTCATTTGTTTGTTGTGATTGTTCATTGATAATAAAAGAGAAGAAACAAAATGTAATTTAAATTGATTCAATCAATTAACTTAAATCATTTGTTCTTATTTAATTAACATTAATTGTTTGTTGATGTTCTTCTGTTTAGTTTCATTGTTGATTAACTTCAGAAGATTAATGATTTCTATATGTTGATTCAATTCATTTGTGAAGTTCATTCATCAAATCAAAAAGTAAATGTTAAAGACAAAAGTAAATTGAGATTTGAATTACAAAAATGTTTGTGAGAATAAATTTAAAAAGCAAATCGAAAACTAAATTAATATTCTGATTTCAAATAATAAAAATAAATATTAATTATTGTTATTAGATTAGATGATAAGTAACAACAATATGAGAAGCACAAACGAGTTACTAATCGTTATGACTAAGCGTGAATGGTTTGCTTATATACAATGGTGTTTGTAGCCATTTAGAGAGCGATAGAGGGCATGTATAGATGATTATATATTAAGTATTACAAGCTGATATATAGTGCGTGAAAGCTGCTTAAATAGATAGATTAAGAGCGAAGTTTTTAGCGATAAATATAATTGAATAAAGTAAGTGTGAATTAAATACTATGAATAAATTTAATGGGATAGATAATTTAATCGGGCAGTGAAAATAATACTGGAGATTATAAAAAAGAAAATGAAATTTGAAAAAAATAATTTCTAATTTTAAAGGGGGGCGTTGAATTTGCGCCCAGCCTTTTTGAAAACGAATTAAACGAGCCCGCCTTATCCGTAACCGAATCTTGAAATGAAAAGCTAAAATTGTGTAAAAATTCACAATATCAATAGATAAAATAGCCTAATTTAAGCCGTTTATGGCCTAATATCCGACTATTAAGCCTTTCAATGCACTATAAGACGTTTGTCAGAGCTTAATATGAATTATTGTTTCAATACATATAATACTAATAGGAGATGATATGGATGTCACAAAGAAAATTATTATCACAACAGAAAGCATACCGTACAAAAGATGTACAAGACCAAAGAAAAGCTACTGAAGAAGCAATGAATAATCTTACTAAATTAGCACCAGAAGCACCTGATTGGCTTGATTCAGAAGCTACAAAGGAATGGTACAGAATTTATCCACTACTTAATGAGTTGCCTGTAGCGAGCTTAGATTTGGCGTTAGTATCAACGTATTGTCAAGCCTATTCTGATTACATCAACGCCAATAAACGATTAGAAAATGAAGATTCGGTAGTTGTGACTGAAAGAGGGTCAAAACTTAATCCTAATCATACAATCAAACGTGATGCATTATCACAGTTAAATAGTATTGCGCCTAAGTTAGGACTTACAGTTGAATCTCGGCTTAAAATCATGGAACCGAAACCTAAGCAACAATATGATCCATTCAGTGAATTTTTTGAAGATGGTAAAAAACCACAATCGGTATATGAAGAGTTTGGTATGGATAATAACGATTAAATAATAAAGTGCTAGGGAGGCCTGCAATGATTTTAAAAAGAAGTAAAAATGTGCTTTGGTATTATGAAGAACCTAAGATTACCGAATACGAGCTTTTAACACAATACTCCCCAATGATGATTAACAGTAAGATTCGTACCATACAAGAACAGATTAATACCATGTATGACTTAAATATGAGCCATATGTGCTGCGATGAAGTAGAGGGTGTGACCACTGTGTCTTATCCTTTAGAGAAATTAGTATTGTGGATCATAGAACAAAAAGATGAACTCGATCGCTTTAAACGTAATAGCACTAAGAAACTGAATCTGTTAAAGAAAATCATTCATAGATACACACCTAGAGAGCAAAAAGAAGTCATGAGATATTTCCAATCAAATGGCAGTGAGAAGCCACACAAGACGATTGATAAGCTACAGGAAGATTTGTATAAAGTCCATCATCATAAGCGTGTAGAACGCAATAAACAGCGTCAAAAAGAAAGTGAAGTCATATATCAAAACTTTTTAACTGAAACAAAAGCTTCATTAAATCAAGAACATGAGGAGTTAGTAATATGACTGATGTAGACTATCCTATATTAGAACGTTACATGCGCAATTATCACATAATGGTAGACACTTATAAGAATGAATCTCACAATATGGACGAACTTCAATATATGAACCTAGAATCGATTGTGAAGGGTATTACAGAGGTATACAACAATAGCCAAGTAAAAGTGCAACAGATTATTAAATTGTCATGGTGGGACGATAAAAACTATACAGACAACGTTATAGCTGATGTGATAGGTATAAGTGAATTGACGTTAAGACATACGAAAGAAGTTATATTAAAGCGTGTGGCAAAGGCAGTAGATTATGTATGAAGTATGATAAAAAGACAGTTAAGGCGTTTATACTGAATTACTACAAGACGACGAATAATCATAATGAGTGTGATGAAGATACAACGTTGGATGACTTCTTTAGTGTGAATAATCAAGTGGAAACAGTCCCTATAGACGATAATCATATTGAAGATAGCATATTTTATAATGAGCTAGAAATGTTAGTGGAACAAGTGGCCACAGATAAGGAGTTTTGCATATTTTGGCTTTTAGCAGAAGGCAAGACTTATCAAGAAATAGGCCGTATATTTGAAGTATCTGCAGAAAGAGTTAGGCAAATATTGGATAATGTATTAGATAAGTTGGGATGATAAATAAGGGTAGGCACTTAGGTGCTTGCCCTATTTTTTTATGTTATAATTTATTTACATGTATAAGGCCTTTCTCAAATTTTTTTATATCCACTACCCACACATGTCACTGGGTGGTTATTTTTTATGTTCGCTTTTATGTTCTGTCTATTCATTTTTAAATAAGTTGTGTAATATATACTTAATTATATTAAAAAAAGGAGAAAAGAAAATGGAATACAGAGAAGTTGAGCAAAATGAAATTATTTCGGAAGATGTATTTTACGCAAATTCAATGAGTTTTAATATTAACGAAGATGAACTTGTTTTAACTTTTGAAAGAAGAATACCAGGTGTGAAAGATGCTAGTCAAACTATTGTTGTAAATTCTAAAGCTATGTTAGCGTTAAGAGATGGTATGGATGGTTTAATAAAATTTTATAATGAAAACTTTGATAATGAGTTAGCCAATGACAACAGCAAAAACTAACGTAATAGATTTTACTAACAATACTAAAACAAAACATGGTATAATATTTACAACAGAAAGGTTTGTGCGGCAAAGTAGAAAAGAAGTTGCATCTGGCGACTATTATGGCGGTGATATTATGAATAATGATTATGTTACTAGCAATGAATTCAAAGAATTTAAAAATCATATAGATACAAGATTTAATAATGTAGATCAGAGTATAGTAAATACAAAAGAAGTTTTAACAACAGAAATAAAAAATGCAACTCTAGCACTTAAAGATGAAATTAATAAAGAAAAAATTACTGATTCTAGGTTTAAAAAAGGTATTGCTATCCCATCTATTTTAAGTGGAATATCTATAATAGTGTCAATAATATTAGCTATCTTTTTCTAACACTCACCAACTGGTGGGTGTTTTTATGTTATAATAAAGTAGTCATCTTGGTGGATGAGATTAAACCACATCTTAAATGGTGTGGTTATTTTTTATTTACATACACGAACATATGTTCTATTATATTTATTGAGGTGATACTATGATGCCAGATAAATATAAAAATGAAACAGACTATCGTAAAATACCACGTGAATATCTTAATCCACGCATACCACAAGGACGTGGCATGGTTAAATGGCAACCATTCAAGACTATGCCTGAACAGTATGAGAGGTTAGAGCAATACATACTAGACCAAAATAAAATTGAGAGACCTATATTAAGTGAAGATCAATTAAACGAGTTAAATGATACATTAGTATATAAGATGTTTCATGATCCATCACTTACAGTCAGCTATTATAAAGATGGTTACATTGAAAATGTAGAGGGTATCATTCACAAGGTGGGTGACTTAGAGGAATGCTTATACATCCATGTAGAAGATGAGTTAAGAAAAATTAGCTTGATGAATATTGTAGACATAAAATAACCTGCACTGTACTTAGTGCAGGTCTCAGAGATATACTCATAAATCAATATAAAGGTAGTTAAGTAGTGGCTATTTGTTATATAACCATAGTGTGTCATCATAAACATTACTTTAACAAATTTTATAAGTTGTTTTCGTTCCTTAAAGATAAAATATATAGGGAGTAGGACGATTCTATAAAGTTATCTGAAATATGAATTAAGCATAAATCCGTCAGCCTTTTCTTCCATTTCATCTGGTAAAGTGTAAACGCTATCTTTATCAATTTCTTTTATAGCATCATAAGTCCATCTGGAAGTCATTGCATATTGTTTTTCATCTGGTGGAGAAACATATACATCAACTGTAGAAAAATCTAATTTTGTTTTTTTAACTGCATATAATGTGTCAGCTGTATTTGCTTTCATGGCTTGTACTGTAGATTTTTTGGACATGGCAGATGGCACTTCAATAGTGATGTGTATTTCATCATTTTCATTAACAAAATCTAATTCTTTAAGTGTAACTGACTCTTTTTCAATGTTCTTTTTTAATTTCTCTGTATCACTTAAAGGCTTTTTGTCTTTTTTATTTTTTTGTTCATCATTTTTCTTACTATCTTTACTTGATGATTTAGATTCTTTCTTATCTTCCGACTTACTTTCCTCTTTATTTCCACATGCAGTCAAAACTAAAAAGCTTGCTAATAATAAAAATAAAACCTTTTTCATTTATTTCACTCCAAATTATAAATTTTGCATTAATAGTTACTCTTGCTCTCCATTCTCATCATATTTTGTAACATTTCCATTTTCATCAACAATATATGAGCCAGCTAATTCACCATGTTTATCTGTAAAAGAGAACCCCCATTCGTCATCTTCAGTTTTTTCGGGTTCCTTATAAGTATAGATTTCAGTATCAAGAGGTTCACCTTCATACTCTTCTACATAATCTATTACATTATTTCTAGTAACTTTTTCTTCACTATTTGAATCATCACTAGGTTCTTCAATCGAATCAGATTCACTAGAAAGATCAGTATCATCTATTTCTGAATCTGTCTCAGCACCAACTACTCCGTTTCTTAAATCAATCATATAATTGTATTCAGTAGTTGATACCATCTTGTTCACTTCATCATAATGTAGAAATCTAGGAGCTTTTTCATTAAAATCTTTGACTATAGCATTATATTGCCTTTTAGACATATCAGGTTCTTCATGTACTAGATTCTTATTAACTTTTTTTCTATAATCCTTATTTGATAATTCTTTAGTTTGGCTACTATTTAAGTTATCTTTGAATTCAGAAATACCTACACCCAAACCATCAGCTAACTGAGTTATGTCTACTTCTTGTTGAAGAGATAGAATATCAGTAACACCTTCATTACCTTTAGCACCTAAATACTCTTTTTTGTAATCTATATCGAAATCTTCATAATCCATTTGAATGCTTTCAAATACAGTTAATAATGAATAAACAGCATCAGCATTCGCTAAATCATAAGCATCTTCTAATTCAGGGTTATTTTTTTTGAATTTTTCTAGCTCAGAAGTACGTTCTGCATAAATCATCATAGAATCTGCTGTTTTATATGCATAATCTCCAATTTCTTTATTCACTTTATCTAAATGCTTTGTGTTATCACGATATTTTTTAATCTCTTTTTGAAGTGCTTTAATATCCTTTTCATTAATCTCACTGTCATCGTCACTAATATCATCCGATATGCCTTCATTTATTCCTTTACCTGCTTCAGCTAATATTTCACCTAATTTCTTGGTTTCTTTTTTGTACTTTTCTTCTTGTTTTTCGGCGGATAAATTTGAAGTTTCTTGTTTGCTACTAGTTGATTCTGAATTACTATCATTCCCACATGCAGCTAATACTAAGAAACTTGATAATAATAAAAATAAAATTTTTTTCATTTATACATCTCCTTAAAGATAATTTAATAAGTTAATTGTAATACACTTAAAAATAAATAGTGATAACAAAAAGTTATGGTTAAAATTATTTAGTAATAAAAAACTTATAGTTCATTTGAAATCAAAAGCAATTATAGAACATCAAACGAACAACTATACGTTAATTCATTTCTCGATGCAGCACAGAGTGAATGTCAGAATTTCACATTAAGTCATTAAATGTATATTGAGTGGTTGACATTTTGTGATAAAAGCTATTACTTAAAATTGAGTAACAGCTGTTAGTCTGAAATGACTAATAGCAAGTAAACCTTAAGTAGTAAATTTAATATAAAACTCAGCTTGTATTAGATTGATTTTTAGATAATAATTAAACTAATTGAAATCATTAGGAGGATATTATGAAAGATAAAAAATTTATTATTATGGTAGGTTCAATTTTAGGAATAGTATTCTTCTTGTTTTTTATATTTGGTGTGGCAACAGTTTTTAATGCTTCGTTAAATAGTGAAACAAAAGATAGTTTGAATTTGTCTATTTCACTATTTGGATTACTGACAACATTTGGTGGTTCTTTATTAGGTGCATTAATTGCAGGATTATTCACACTGAAATCCATTGAAAAAGATCGTCATAATAAAAAAATAGAGAGAATATTAGATTTACAAGTTAACTTATTATTTAATGCTGATAGCCTTTTAAAAATGTTCTATAAAATATTCAAGTATAAAGGATTTGATACACAAAAAGCCAAAAATAGATTAAAAGAATACGACAATAAATCAATAACAACTAGCACATTCGAAAAAGTATTTAATGATTTAGAAACGGAGAAGTTAAAAAATAAAATTGAATTTAAGGAAGAATTTGAAAGTGTGAAAAATTATATTATTTTATTAGAAAGTCAGGCAAGTTATTTTTCAAATTTAATGGTTCAAAAGAATGAAGTGAAAGATAAAACTTACTATATAAACCTATTGTTTAAGCTTAAGCAATTACTGAAAAAGATAGAAGAATATAAAAGTGTAGAAAATAATGAGGAATATTTAATTATAAATACTAATTCAAAAAAGGTTATTATGCATTGTTTTTATTTGCATTATACATTGAACGATGAAGTATCAAATAAAGATATTAATGATTTGTTAAATCAGTTAGAGGATTAAATTTTTGGAGGACTAATTAAGGGAGTTAGAATACAAAACATATCAAGAACATAGCTCTTGTGTGGTTCAGGAGATGTTGTTGAACGAACTAGTGGATGTTAAGGGTGTTTGGTTTTAATTGGCATTATATTTACTATGATATGTGCATTTGGAATGGTAACTTCGGGAGGGTTTGTAAAAGATCCAGTTAGTTCTATAATGGCTTTTATTATTCTAACTCTTGTTATACTATTCTTCATATTTTTGTTTATCAAATTTGGGCATTCATTATACTGTAAGTCATGTGAATTGCATTTCAAACCTAACAAAAAATAGGCATCTCACGCATACGGAATGAATGCGTATATGTTGCCCCAAAAATATGTTGTTTTTGCAATTTTAACATTTTACACTAACCTAGTAAGGCAATGTAAACATTGATACGACAATGCTTATAGCGAATTTTAAATGTATACATAAACGCTTTAATGAACTCCCGCCGTCTCCATTACAGAGCTCTCAGCCCAAGTGGTTGAGAGTTTTTTTATTGCCATGGTATTAACACAGATTTGCCTTGCTTATAAAAAAGTACGTTACAAATTTGTAGTTATTACTTTGTGATAAATAAACATAAATGATATTGTTTTAACCCTAGAATGGATTTAATATCAAATATTTCAAATGAGGAGTTATAAAAAATGATTAAAGAGCAAATCCAAGCTTCATATAATTTATTAAAAAAGCATATAAGAGACATAGATGAGGAAATAGCTACTTATCAACCAAACGTTGCTAATAATAATATCAAATGGCAATTAGGTCATTTAATTTTATTGAATGATTTTTTAGTATTTGAAACTATTAATGGGGAAAATGTTTTAGATCAAACGCCTGCAAAATATTTTTTGTGGGGAACATCACCAAAAGATTTTGATGGTTATGAACCTTCTTTTACCGAACTAAAAAAATTATTAGATGAACAACTTGATAGAATTCTTAATGCTTTAGAAAAACAATTAAAGAAAGATAGAAATGAACCAATTGTACTTAAAGATGTAGACGTTTATATGGAAAATTTTAATCAATCTATACATTTTGCTATTATTCATACTAATCGACACTTTGGTCAAATTGTATTATTAAAATCTATGATTAATAAATTAAATTAAAAACCACTGCCCAACATTAGGCAGTGGCTATAAACATTTTATAATTTTTTGCATATTCAGGTACAAATGACTATATTGTGAATTTACTTCATCAATAAAAATGGTCTAATCTGTGCGTGATTATGATAAGGTTAACGCTTGGTGTTAATTCTATAATCAATCTTCACGTACGCTATTTATAAAATCAAATTCAATCTTTTCATCGATGCTCATCAGTTCTTATAGACGCCTTGCTCAAATCTAAAATAAATTTAAACGCCTAACTTTCATTACACCTATTTATCATTTTTAATAAAAAGTCTAATTTTTGCAATTCTGAAACAGATAAAAAATAGGACATCATCACGATGCCCTTTGAAAATTAACTCACTTCACATGCATAGCCATCTTTATCTCTATCGTGTTTTGACTCATATGCAGGATGATCTTGTGGAACGCCTTCTGGATAAACCTGACGTAGCGCTGTACAATTTGGGAAAGTTGTAGTATTTTCAGTTGTTGAATTGGTATTATCTTCGGTGTCGTCATTAAAATTATTACTTGAAGTAGGGTCGGAATTAGAATTGTTTTCTGTCTTTGCTTGATTTTGAGTATTGTTTTGTTCTTCAAATGCAGAATTTAAACTCCAAATGCCTATTTTTTCTGATTTTGCTTGTTCTTGTGAATTTTCTAACTCTGTCAAATATCTAGTATTTGGAGGGTAAACGTAAGCTACTTTTGCTAAACCTTCTCTTACTAATATATTATTTAACATGTCTCCATCTACATATATGTAAGCTAAATTTCTTCCGTATTTATCTTGCTTTTCTCCAACATCAAATTCTACTTCTATTTTTTCAGCATTATTTAGTAACTCTGCGGTTCTATCTGAGGCTTCTTGGCCAAATGGTTGCTTGCCTACGCTTGGGTGTTTAGTTTCAGGTGTGTCAATTAGTAAAAATCTAAAAGATGCTTTGGTTTCTTCATATATAAATTTAGCAGTATCACCATCAACAGTAGAGGCTAATTCAACTGGTATCTTATCCGTAGTGCCCGGTTTAGGTTTGTTTTCTTTTTTGTCTTCACTTTTCTGTTGATCATTTTTCGTTTCAGATTGATCTTCATCATTTGAAGATTTTAAAGTTGTTTTATCTTCAGATTCTTTAGAGTTTTCTTTTTTAGTAATTTCTTTTTGTTTGTTTTCTTCTTTATTCTCTCCTTTTTCAGCTTCTTTTGATGATGATTGGTTTTCCTTCTTATCTTCTGATTTACTTTGTTCGTTATCACCACATGCAGATAAAACCAAAAAACTTGCTAATAATAAAAATAGTAATTTTTTCATATGTGTCTCCTCTAAATTATATTTGTATAAAATTATTGTACTATACTAAAAAATAATTAGTAAGAATAATTATAATATTATTTGAAATGTTAATTATTTATAGTCAATTAGAATTATGGTATGTATATTATTATTGTAAAGTGTTCATCAATTAATCAATCGTTTTTAACTTTTAGAGGCGATATTTTTATAGATATGTGTTATATTTACAGTCCTACTACTGTCTCCTGAAAATATAAAAGGGGAAATTCTATGATAAATTTAATTTCAGCAATAGGTTCTATAGGCACATTTATAATGGCATTATTCTATTTTGTTTCAGTCACTTTGCAACTGTACCAAATGAAAATCGGCTTTATTCCAGCTTTAGGTTTTAACCAAGTATTGCTTGAACTAAATGAAGAAGACGAGCTTACCATGAAAAATATGTCAACTGACATTACTGATCATGAAGATTATTTAAAATTATATAACTTGGGCGGCGGTGCTGCTAAAAAGATAAAAATTGAGATTTTATTAGATGGTGAAAAAGTTATACAAGAAAAATATGTAAATATGTTACCAAGTAAAGAAAGTTATCTTTTACCTGTAAACAAAGAAGTATTTGAAGAATTTGAAAGCACAATCCAAAATAATGGATATGAGTCTAATATAAATATTAGAATATCTTACCGTCATAATGTCAGTAGAAAACAACATACACTGACATTGAATGGCAAGTTGGACGAATTTAATATGTATAAAAACAAGACAATATATGAACTTCAATTTATAGAAGATTAATTTTAACTCTACCTGTTAAGGTAGGGTTTTTTATAAAGTGAAAATGTGTGAAATAGTATTCATTTATATTTAAGAAACTGGATTAAGCAAACATAATTTGGAGGATATTACATAAAAAATAAGCCCATCAATTAAGATGAGCTAAAAGATTAATGATAACAAAATAAATAAAACAAAAGGGTAACATTATTGTTATTTTAAAATATAAAAATAATATACAAAAAATATTACGATTGTTGCAGGTAAACTGATAGTTAATGTTTTTATAAATTTGTTACTAATTAAAATAAATATTTTGAGAAAGGGCGCGTGAATTATTTCGCTGATTTCTGTTTCAGCTGGTCTGAAAATAATTGTTAAAAAAGTAATAATTAAAAAAAGACAAGTGAATATTTCAAGCTCTTTTTAAATCTCATAAAACACCTCTTTTGTATTTGTTTAAATATCAAAATAGATATTTAATTAAACGTTTATATTTGCTTCGATACAATAAAAATAAAATTTTAGCATGATCATTTTATCGAAAAAAGATACAGTTGAAGGTGTTTAATTTTTATTTATTTCATCATTCATAATTTCTGATAAGCTATCGTTATGTTTTTCTTGTGATAAACCTTCAAAATCTTTTTGTCTTGTAAGCTTATCTATTTCATTTTGTGCTTCTTCAGACATACCTTCAGTTGAAAAATCTCCGGCAGGCATTGAATTTAAATCTATTTTTTGATTTTGCCCTGGATTTTCATTTTGATTATTTGGCGTAAATGTGCCCATTGGTGTTTCTATTGAATGGTTATTTTCATTTGCTATCTTTTGTACTTGTTCATTTAATAGCTGTTCATATTCTTCATTTGAGACATTGTTGGCTTTAGGTATATTATTTTCTAGAAGTTGATATTCTTCGCTTGTCATACCTTTTGGCGGGATAACGCCGAAGGGTCTATTGCCTTGTTGTGTTTGGTCTTCAGCATTTGTATTAGGATTCTTTTCTTGTATGTTATCTTTATTTTGTATGTGTGGACGTTCTTCAGAAGTTTCATCTTGCTTGTTTACAGTATCAGCTGCTTGAGTATTGCTAGCACCTGTCTTATTTTCGCTAGTATTTTTATCAATATCAGATTGTGTATCGTCGTCTTTAGTATAATTTTTTTTCGTGTCTTTAGATGATGATTCAGTTTCTTTATTATCACTCGATTTACTATCTTCACTATTACTACATGCGGATAAAATTAAGAAATTTGATATTAATAAAAAAAGGCTTTCTTCATTTAGCTCCTCCTAAAAAACTATTGTTATAATTTAATTGCACTATATTAAAAATAAATGTGTGCAAACATCTTATTATTATAAGAAATTTGTATATTTTTGTGTAATGGATGAAAACTGTTTTAACCGTCCAATATACACGCATAGTGGAGAGGAAATATACGATATGTTAAAATTTACTATATTTCTAGAAATTAATAATAAGGTATGAAGAAAAGGAGTGTTGATATGACTCATATTTATGCAAATTTAATTGGCACTTGGACTGATCTTACAAATATGAAAGACGTAGTTATAAATGATATTTATGACTCACCAATAGAATGGTTGATTGAAAATAAAAATACTATTTTCGAACAACGTAGTATAAAAATAAATATTGGAGAAATAACTTATTTCATACATCCGAGCTGTTTGCAAATTATAACTAAGTAGTTAAAACGATTAGAAATATTACGTGTTGATTATTGTTTTTAAATAAATGAAATCTTCGAATTATAAAGCATCTTCGATAATATAAATCACATAATGTAATAAGCCTTAATTACTTAAATATGTAACTCGTTATTCATGTGCAATACAGTGCTTTTTTTAAATAATATTATTTGAATGTTTATAAAGCCTTTTTAATCTTTACCATCCCATTAGAAAGCTTTAATGCGCTAAACTCATAGGCGTCCCACATATCAATTGGTAGTGGCTCAAAGATATATTAATATTAGGGAATACCCTTATACAGTAAATACAAATGATATGATAATCTATATACAGGTAAACTTCAGACATTTACCCAAACAAATTTTGTGCAACCACTCTTCGGAGTGGTTATTTATTTTATTGACTATATATATCTTTTGGTTACAAATTGCATAAATTTTTGAGTTTTAAATTATTCCAATATTCTGAAATAAATAAATTTACTTTTTCTTTTCCGGTTGTTAACTTTAAGTAAAGGGGTGGTGGGTTTGAAAATATTATTAATAGGATATACAGGTTTATTAGGTTCTGTTCTAAAAAAGGAGTTAGAAAAAAAGCATAAAGTCATTGGTGCATCTAGACATAACGCGGACGTTGAAGTAGATATTACTGATACTGAAAGCATTAAGCAAATGTATAAAGAAGTAGGCAAGGTTGATGCTGTTATAAGTGCCACAGGAGCTGCACATTTTGGCCCATTAAATGAAATGACACCAGAATTAAATGATATAAGCATCGATAGTAAGTTGAAAGGACAAGTTAATTTGGTTTTATTAGGGATGGAGTATATTAATGATGGTGGCAGTTTTACATTAACAACAGGTGTCATTATGGATTGCCCTATTTTTGAAGGCGCATCATCTGCTTTAGCAAATGGTGGTGTAAAGGCCTTTGCTAAATCAGCAGCTGCAGAAGCACCGAGAGGAATTCGTATTAATACAGTTAGTCCAAATGTTTTTGAAGAGTCTCCAGATCAATTGAAGGCGTATTTTCCCGGTTTTAAACCAGTGCCATTAAAAAGAGTTGCATTAGAATATATAAAAAGCGTCGAAGGCATTCAAACGGGACAAAGTTATGAAATTTATTAACTTTATTGTATATAATTTAAAATTTACTGTCACAACCACTCACTAGGGTGGTTGTTTTAATATGATATTCTATAATTTAAAATGAATCATAACATAGAAAATAATTGTGAATTTGATAAGATTTAGTGATGGTTCAGAATGAAAGATATTGATTAATATCTCGAAGTAAGATCAAAAAACTGAGACACTAGTTTATATCTCAGTTTAATGGATTAAAAATTTACGTTACAAATATATCATTGTTTTGTGGTCAAAATTTTAACTGATAGCGCAATTAAGGTAATACTAATAATGTAGTCAAAAACCATTTTAAATTTAGGTTTTTGAAAAATTGCTTTTACATAATTAAATATAAAAGTACACAAACTAAACCACGTTATTACAGTTACAATAAACAATCCTGAAAGTATTGCGCCTTGTACACTTTCATTGTTCTGATGGTTTATAAATTGGGATAAGATACTAATATAAAATAAAATAGCCTTTGGATTTAAAATCATAGTAGTAAATCCTTCTTTATAAGCGTTAAACAAATTTATTTTTTTCGTATTTACAGAATCAATCCTTTGATAGTTGAATTTATGCGCATTAATTATATTGTTAAGACTTAAATAAACAATATATAGAGCACCTAATACTTTGATTGCTAAAAAACAGTATGGGAACTTACTAATATAAAAATAAGGCCTAAAGTGGCTAAAATTGCGTAAATTAAATAGGCGTTTGCTATCCTTAAAGTTGTGAAAATGCCACTTTTGATTCCAACGTGTATGCTGTTTTTTATAACAGCAAAAAGCTTTGGCCTGGTGCGATGAGAATCAATAAAGACATCACTATAAAATTAATCCAATTTTCTATATATAACCCCTTGTTTGAATATTAAAAGATTAATGATGTTTTCTCTACTAATTATAGGATAAAAGAAATAAACAAAAATACCACGAATTAGTAGAGGAAGTTCATATTATTCAATAATGGTTTTTCCATTTTTGTTATTAAAACAATCAATGATTTGTTGTTCAGTATTTCTTTTAGTTGATAGCACCGGTAGCCTTTTTAAGTCAAAGAAAGCTACTGAACTAGTTTCAATACTAGTCGTTAAATTGCCACTTAATTTTTTACAGTAATATATTAGTTTGTAATATTGCGCTAAGGCGTTCTCTGGATTCGATTTGTTTGTATCGTAAACAGCGATGAGATTTTTGACAGTAGTATTTAATCCTGTTTCTTCTTTAACCTCTTTAATTATATTTTCAACTGGTGATATGCCTATTTCTGCAAATCCGCCTGGTAGTGCCCATAATTTAGTTTTAGAGTCTTCCACTAATAAAATATGATCGTTATGGTCTAGGATCAACGCTCTCACGTCGATTTTGGGTGTTGGATAACCTTGCTCTTTGTGAAAATTTATAGGTTTTTGTGTTAAATGCGTATTTATAAATTTTTGCGTTATATCAAATAGGTTATTGTATCGCTCAATGTCATATGGATCTTTAGAATAATTTAAACCTTCGTTAGAAATAGCTAATAATCTTTGGAAAAATTCTTTTTCGCCCACATTAATCACTCCAATATATTTCTTCCAACTTTACTAAAAAATCTCAAGCATTTCTAATGACATGAACTTAAAATCAGAGGTAAGTAAATTTGCATCTCGCGTTTTTTTATGTGCTACTTCAACAGAGCTATGCGTGGTCATGCTATAGTATCCTCAGATATGCTATTAAAGTAATTAATTTAGTGAATGAAGGCGATATAGATTCAGCCGTTACAGAAAGAGAAAACCAAATTCAAATTGCATTAGACATTAAAAAAACACATGACTGATATTTAAAAATTTAAGATATAAATGAATATGCTTCCTTTAAAGTAGATACTAAAAAATGAAAAATTAATGCTTAGTTTTTATAATTAAAATCATATAAGGCGGTTTTTAAATAATAGTAATTATTCTACAAGTTTTAATTAAAAAAGCACTTATATCAATTGTTTACAAGTTCAGTGATTTGGTTATAGGTAAATGGATATTAAAAACTACAAGGCGTTTTGGTATGAAAAAATTAAATAAAGACATGTTGTGTATTGTATTTAGAACATAGGGGTGGTTTTTAAATGGAAAAAATAATGTATTCGGATCATGAAGAAAATTTTTTTGAAGTATATCAAAAAGAAAATAGTAATGGGCAATGGATATTACTTATTCATGGAGGGTATTGGAGACAAAAATTTAGCAAAAAGCTAATGGAACCTTTAGTTGAAACGTTTTTAAATGAAGGGTTTAATGTGGTTAATATTGAATATTGTAGAGGCGAGCATAGATGGCCGATACCCTTTGAAGATATTAAACAAGCAATCAAAACGTTTAAAGAGACGGATTATTATAAATCAAAAGATGAGATTATCTTATTAGGTCATTCAGTAGGTGGGCAATTGGCCTTGTTAAACGAAAACAGTGTAGATAGAGTGATTGCTTTAGCGCCAGTTACAGATGTGTTATTTACAAAATCAAAAGGGCTTGGAGATAATGCAGTCGTTGAATATTTTGGAAATACAAATGACGCTAACTTAGAAAAAGCTTCTCCTATTCATAAAGATGGCTACAATTCAAAAATTTTAATTGTGCATGGGTTAAATGATCAATCGGTATTAATAGATACGACTTTAAACTTTGTAAACAAATACAAGCAAAGTACTATATATTTATTTTCTTTTCCATTTTTAAGTCATAAAGCATGTATTGATCCCAAAAACTATTGTTTTCAGTATATATTGGGTTGGCTGAACCAGGACTAAAGAGGTCATAACAATATATTTTTAATCACTATGAAAAGATTATTGAATTAATTTTTGTATTTACATCTAATTTGTTATATTAATCATTTCATTATGAAGTATTATATTATAATTAGCTTTTCATGACTGAATTTTAATATGTGCGATGCGTTAACCAATCGTCATTTTAATGATATATATAAATTATTTGTACGTTGATATGTAAGGTAACAGCTTTCGGTTACTGAATAGTAATCATTTAAACATTGTCAAGATCATCTGGCTATATGATGCTGAGGCATTTATGTCTCAGCATTAAATATTATAATAACAGAATTAAATATATGTTTAGAATACAAATTTTATCGCAAAAAACGAATGATATATCGTACGTGATGTAACTCATATTAAAGACAGAGTGACTTACATAAACTAATATATTAGAACATTAAATATAGGGTATGTATAAGAAAGTGTTTTAAAGAGGTGGTATATTTGGATTTAAATCAAAACATAAATGAATATTTAAAACTATTGTCAAATGAAAGTTCAAAATCATTAAAACATTACAAAGATAGAAATATTATTTCTAAGTTCTTTTATAACTTATTTAAGCACCCGAGAGATAAGAGAAAAGAGTTACTTTATTTAGATTCTATCGATGAAGATGCATTTTACCAATTGTTTTGTGCATATATTATAGGAAGTGACATTTTAACAATACCAGATTGTTTAAATTACGATATTAAAAAAATTGGTGGAATAGAACCGTATTTTAAAGAAAATGTTAATTTACTAAAAATCAGATTACCTATAAAGCACGAAGCAGCTTTACATTTTAAGGATAAAGATTGTAATTTTGTTATAGAATCTCTTGTAGCCTTTCAGAAGCGTTTTTATATGCAATAAGATTTCAACAAAAATAACTGTTAACCATAAAATCGATAGGATTAAAACAAAAACATATAGATTTCAGAAGTTGTCTTTTTAAATTAGCTAAATTCAAGAGGGATCCTTATAGTATAAATATGAATGTAAACTTCACATACTTGTTGCTTAGTAATCTTCGCTTTCTATCTTTTTAATGCTTAACATGAATCTAAGTAAAAAAATTACTGTATTAAAAAACTAAAATATTTAACTTAATCAAATGTGCTAAAATAGATTGTGTATATAATAAATCTAGGTAGGTATAAAATTGAAAAAGTTAATGTTTGTTAGTTTATTAAGTATCATATTATTATCTGCTTGTTCTGATAATGTTTTAAGTAAAAAATATTTAAACATTGCACATAGAGGCGCAAGTGGATCGGCTCCTGAGCACACGTTTACTGCTTATGATAAAGCTATTACACAAAAAGCGGATTACATTGAGCTAGATTTACAAATGACAAAAGATAATAAATTAATTGCTATGCATGATAAAGAAGTAAATAGGACTACGAATGGCAATGGTTTGGTAAATGATTTATCACTATCAGAAATCAAAGCGTTAGATGCTGGTTCACATTTTGATTCGAAATTTAAACATGAGTTAGTACCTGAATTATCTGAAATACTAAAAGAGTATAAGGATAAAACTAATTTTTATATTGAAACGAAACATCCTGATATATACCCATTTATGGATGAAATTTTAATGAAAGATTTAGAGAGTGAACATTTATTAAGTGATAAAAATTTAAAAAAAGGAAAGGTAATTATACAATCATTTTCAGAAATGAGTTTACAAAATATACATAATTTAAACGAGGATATTCCATTAATAAAGCTTATAGATGATAAAGACATTTCAAATTTAACTAATGCAGAATTAGAACGGTTAGCAAATTTTGCTTATGGTATTGGGGTTAATCAAAAAGCTGTTACAAAAAATATTGTTAAACGCGCTCATAACAATGGATTGAAGGTACATGTTTTTACTTTGAACAACAAAAATGAGGCACTTAAAATGAAAAAAATGGGAGTAGACGGTGGTTTTAATAATAATCCATAGAAATACACAGTACGATATGTTTTTAAGTTCCTCCAAAATATGTCGTGTTATACCAACAGAGTAAGCTACCTTATAGCGAAACCATAGTGAAAATAAATTTTTAAGCAAATTAATATTAATTATGTTAAACAAATAGTTATCTTTCATAAAACGGGACTGAAATCAAGACAAGTCATTAATTTGATTTCAGTTCCGTTTTTTACTTATATAAAAACAAAGCAAAATTATTATACCTAGACGGGGTATATGTTATGCTTGTTTATGTTAAGAGAACAATATAAACAAGACAAGGAGGTTGTAAAATGACAAACCTAAAAAATCACGGCTCACATAACGTTCATAATCATGAGACGCACGAAGCATCTCACACACACAGCCACGAAAATCATGAAGCGCATAACCATGACGCTCATTCGCATCACCATGGCAATTTTAAACGTAAATTTTTTGTGTCACTGTTCTTCGCAATACCGATAATTATTTTATCACCAATGATGGGAATAAAATTACCATTTCAATTTTCATTTAATGGATCTGATTGGATTGTATTAGTTCTCGCCACATTTTTATTCTTTTATGGAGGTAAGCCTTTTTTAATAGGAGCGAAAGATGAACTTGTTTCTAAAAAACCTGGTATGATGACGCTTGTCGCATTAGGTATTTCAGTCGCTTATATTTACAGTTTGTATGCATTTTATATGAATCATTTTAGCAATGCATCTGCCCATACCATGGATTTCTTTTGGGAATTAGCTACATTAATTTTAATTATGTTATTAGGTCATTGGATAGAAATGAATGCGGTTGGCAATGCAGGCAATGCACTGAAAAAAATGGCTGAATTATTACCTAACACAGCAGTTAAAATCATAGATTCTGATCATAAAGAAGAAGTACAACTATCAGAAATAGCAATGAATGATATTGTAGAAGTGAAAGCTGGAGAGAGTATACCAGCAGACGGCACGATTGTTCGAGGTAGTACGTCTATAGATGAATCATTAGTAACAGGGGAATCTAAAAAAGTTACTAAGGCTCAAAATGATGAGGTTATAGGCGGTTCTATTAATGGTTCAGGAACTATACAAGTTCAAGTAACTGCAACGGGACAAAATGGCTACTTATCTCAAGTGATGGAACTTGTAAATCAAGCCCAAAATGATAAATCCGATGCGGAGTTATTATCGGATAAAGTAGCGGGTTATTTATTCTATTTTGCGGTAAGTATTGGGGTAGTATCTTTTATCATATGGATGCTAATATATAATAATATTGATTTTTCACTAGAAAGATTAGTAACCGTATTAGTGATTGCATGTC
This sequence comes from Staphylococcus sp. GDY8P120P, assembly GCF_017892065.1. Taxonomy (NCBI): domain Bacteria; kingdom Bacillati; phylum Bacillota; class Bacilli; order Caryophanales; family Staphylococcaceae; genus Staphylococcus; species Staphylococcus sp. GDY8P120P. The sequence continues at coordinate 255,497 of NZ_JAESKI010000002.1, forward strand.
CGCATGCTTTAGGATTAGCTATACCATTGGTAACAGCACGTTCAACGTCTATAGCTGCACATAATGGATTAATAATTAAAAATAGAGAATCAGTAGAATTAGCGCAATATATTGACTATATTCTGATGGATAAAACAGGTACATTAACAGAAGGTAACTTTTCAGTTAATCACTATGAGAGTTATTTAGAACAAAAGAGTGATAATCAAGTATTATCTTTATTTGCATCATTAGAAAGCAATTCAAATCATCTACTTGCTATAGGTATTACAGAGTTTGCTAAAAGTAAAAATATAGATATTATTAATCCTGAAGCGGTTAATAATATACCAGGCGTGGGTCTAGAAGGAACTATAGAAAATCAGAAATATCAAATAACTAATGTTAGCTACTTGGAGAAAAATAATTTTAAATATGATGAAAACCAATTTCAAAAACTTGCTCAACAAGGTAACTCAGTGAGTTATTTAATTCATAATGATAAAGTGATAGGCATTATAGCTCAAGGAGATAAAATTAAAGAAAGTTCTAAACAAATGGTTTCAGATTTGTTATCAAGAAATATAACGCCTGTGATGTTGACAGGGGATAACAGTGAAGTAGCGAAGACAGTAGCAAATGAGCTAGGTATAAAAGATGTACATGCGCAGTTATTACCTGAAGACAAAGAAAAAATAATTCAAGATTATCAAAATAAAGGGAATAAGATAATGATGGTTGGAGACGGTATCAACGATGCACCTAGTTTAATTAGAGCAGACATCGGTATGGCAATAGGTGCAGGTACAGATGTAGCTGTTGAATCAGGTGACGTTATTCTTGTTAAAAGTTCACCTTCAGATATTATTCACTTCTTATCACTTTCTAAAAACACCATGAGAAAAATGGTTCAAAATTTATGGTGGGGAGCAGGTTATAATATTGTTGCTGTGCCGCTTGCAGCTGGTGTATTAGCATCTATTGGACTAATATTGTCACCTGCTGTCGGAGCAGTATTGATGTCACTAAGTACCATTATTGTGGCTATAAATGCTATCACATTAAAATTAAAGTGATTTATAAATTATTGATTATTAAATGAGATGTTAAACCCGTTGAGTCCATTAACACGTTTTAAAGTAGAACAACAGAAAATAATCGCCAAAACCCATTTATCTCTATGCATATTTGTGGGAGCGAGACAATGAAGTTTTTAAGCAAAAGATTTCTGTCTCGCTCATTTTTTTATTAGTATTTGTAAAATAATTTGTGCTAAACTGTTCCTAATTTAAAGGGGGAATTATTAAATGACAATAAGTTTAGAGCGTATGACTCAATTGGATTATGATAACTTTTATGAAAACAGTATATATGAGTATGCTAACGAACATATTAAAAGTGGTAATTGGAAAAAAGAAGGCGCAATTGCTAGAGCTCGTAAGGCTTTTGAAAATCTACTACCAAATGGATTAGCAACAGATGGCGAATATTTATTTTCCATTTTTAATTCAAATGAAAATATTGGGTATTGTTGGTTGCATTTTTCTGGAGATAATAATAAAAGTTTTATTTATGATATACATATCGATGAAAAATTTAGAGGAGAGGGGCTAGGCGAAGCGGCGATGCTGGGTATAGAAAATTACTGTAAAGAGAGAAAAGTACAAAGTATTGGGCTACATGTGTTTGGCCATAACCAAAGAGCAGTATCTTTATATAATAAAATGGGATTTCAAGTTACAAATTATCGAATGGAAAAGGTATTGGATGAAGGATAGATGATAAATTCTAAGTAAGACAGATGATATGAATAACTGCCAGCATATTTGTTTGCTTCATCACTGTTATCATAAACAGAGAGTATTAAGAGATTAAATTTTTACGTTGTTTATCATTACATAACTTAAGGTACCTTATATAGATGGACTCAGTGATATCAAACCTCAAATTATTTTTGTTGAAGTAATTTTATCAATAAAAAGTAATTTTGAAATAATTTATTATTATAATATATTTAATAAATGAAACGGAACGTATGTTTCGTGTTATAATAATTGTAATAGTGAATAGTATAGAGTTATAAATGTACTTGATAACTATTAAATAGAGTGGGTTTTGATCGATATATTTTATTGGAAAATCAGAGTTGATCGCTCTGAGAGGTGGAAAAATGAGTGTTGCAATCATAATAACTCTCGCCTTTTTAGCGATTATGCTATTTAAAGTTAGTAATATAATCTTACAATTTTTAGTATCTCTAATTATTACCATTATATATATCTTCATTATTTTTAAAATTGTAATTTGGTTAATATATATATTAAGCTATTTAAAATAATGTATGATTATTTACAGCTAGATTTTCGTAAACGCAAAAAGGGTTTATTATAAACATGAATAAATAATTAATGAAAAAGACAGTCAATCAAACGACTGTCTTTTTTGAAAAGTATATTGGTTAATTGAAAAAGTAGTAGTGCGCCTCAAATTCAGTTGTATTATTATCTGTTAAAATATAGGATAGAAGTAATATTTTGTTGCTAAATATTAAATTTCAAGTAGCCATATTTAATACAAGTAAGATCAACTTACCTTTATATTGATTATTTTTACTAGATTCAATATCTGCTTTTCGTGGTTTTGTTTCATTATAAACTTCTTCAGCATCGTCCCCATCATAATAACCTACGTCGCTGGCATTTTTAGTCTAGAGTTCAGCTGATGATAAGGCGCTGTTATATTACTTTCTTCCTCTACAACGTTACGGCAAACTGTTAATACTAAGAAAATTGGCTAAGAAGGCAAAAAGCTTTTTCATAAAAAATACTCAATATTTATATTCTATAATTATTGTAATACATTAATTATATTAAAATTATGCAATATACTTCAGTTATATTATTTTGAACTTGAAACAATAAATTATACAATGATTTTGAAAGCGCTATATAACAATCGTATAATTTAGATAAGAAAGGGGTAATAGAAATATGAAAAAATTTAAAGGGTTTGATAAAAATTTTAATATCCCAGGTAAAGTCGCTGTTGTGACTGGTGGAAATAGTGGTATAGGTAAAGCCATTACTGATTTTTACATAGAAAAAGGAGCAGTAGTAGCAGTTTTAGATATCAAAAAAGATGTCCAAAAACTGAATAGCGATAACATCTTAGGTATACAATGCGATATTACAAAAGAAGTAGATATTGATAGTGCTATATCGCAAATTATTAAGAGATTTAAAAGAATAGATATTTTAGTCAATTCTGCAGGTGTAGCATTGTTAGATTATGCTGAAAACATGCCAGATGATATTTGGCAAAAACAAATAGATTTGAATTTAACAGCTTCATTTAAAATGGCTCAAAAAGTCGGAAATGTTTTTATAAAACAAGGAGACGGCGGGAAAATTATAAATATGGCAAGTCAAAATGCAATTATTGCGTTAGATCGACATACTGCTTACGGTGTCACTAAAGCAGGTATTACAAACATGACAAAAAGTTTAGCATTTGAATGGGCTAAATACGATATAAATGTAAATGCTATCGCTCCAACGATAGTTGCTACTGAACTATCAGATAAAGCATGGGTAGGTAAAGCAAGGGAAGATGCTTTAGCGGGTATTCCTTTAGGACGCTTTGGAGAGCCAGAAGAAGTCGCTGCAATTGCTTTATTTTTAGCTAGTGATGCAACGGATTTTATTACTGGTGAAACAATTGTTATTGATGGCGGAAACACGATTAAATAACGAGCTGTTTTTAAGTAAAGAATATGTTACTATCTAACGATATTAGTTCAAAATCCGTTAAATAAAAGCTATATAAAAAGTTGGGCGAAAACAAAAATCTAATGGGCTTTATAATGGTTTTCTAATTTTCAGCTATAAAACGTCTTCTTTTAAAATTTTCTTTTTTATGTGACTACTATAAAGAAAGTATATCAATACTATCATTTTGAATAGGTCCTCAAACATTTAATAATTAAGATGAAAATACATTTATATCAAACTACGATGCAAAAATCGAGATGAATCTCTAATTGCTTATAAAAAATGTTGCTCTATATAACGATAAAAAAGCTATGAAAAACCTATCATGATAGGTTTTTCATAGCTTTTTTGATATATTTGGATTTAACTTTTATGACCAGCCAATTAACTGTGCTACGATTAGTGAAATGATTGATATAAGCCCCCATATAATAAAAAGAGGGAAAAAGAATCTAATCCATTTAGTGTATGAAACACCGCCAATTGCTAATGCAGCCATGAAATAACCACTTGTCGGGTAGAATACATGAGTGAAACCATCACCCAGTTGGAAAGCTAAGACTGCTGTTTGTCTAGTAACACCTAACATATCTGCTAATGGAGCCATAATAGGCATAGTGACTAGTGCTTGTCCGCTTCCTGAAGATATGATGAAGTTAATTAACACTTGAACGATGTACATACCGATTACTGCAACAGTTGGCGTTGCACCATCAATAACTGATCCTAATCCATGAACAATACTATCCATGATTTTGCCATCTTCAAGCACCACTGCGATCGAACGCGCTAGTCCAACGATGATTGCGCCCATTAAAACGTCTTTGAAACCATCATTGAATGCTTCGCAAATATCACGTGTATTTAACCCCGTAATTAAACCAACGACGATACCCATAATGATAAATAATCCGGACATTTCAACCATAAACCAACCTTGCGTTGTCACTCCATACACAAGTATAACAAAAAAGGCTAATACGACAGCGATGCCCACTTTTTGACGTTTGGAAGCAACTAATGGTTTTTGTTTAGTAATGTCTTTATAAGTTTCTCTTTTTTCTGTATCTTCTTGGTAAACTAAACTCATATCGGGCGTTTGTTTTACCTTTTTAGCATAACGCATAATAAATAAAATCGTAACGAACAGTACAATTATAAATATAATTAGACGTAGTCCAATGCCTGAGAAAACAGGAATACCTGATAATTTTTGAGCTAGTCCAGTATTAATTGGATTTAATACTCCTACTGTAAAACCGACAACGGTCCCACATAATGCGATAGCAGTAGCAGTAATTGAGTCATAACCTAACGCGATGATTAAAGGAATGATAACTGGTATGTATACGAGTGAAAGCTCAGCCGTTCCAATCAAAGTAGCGATAATTGCAAATACAGTAGTAAGTACTGGAATAATAAAAATACTGTGGTTCAAAAATCGACGTGCCAGTTTATCAACACCAATTTCAATAATACCGGTACGTCTTAATACCATAAACATACCACCAATAATTAATGTAAAGAATACAATTTCCCCAGCTTCAATCAAACCTCTGGGAATAATTGAAATAAAATCCACGATATTAACTGGCGCAGCTGTTATATAATGAAATGAATCAGCATCTACCATTTCTCTACCCTCAGGTCCTTTAATTCGATCAAATTCGCCTGATGGAATAAGATAGGTTGATATTGTTGCTAATACGCCAAATATAAATAAAATAACGTAAATATGCGGCATACCAAGCTTTTTTCTGTTTTTGTTTGTTTCTTTTCCTTTGTTATTTGAAAATTTCAAATTCCCACCCCTTTTAAATAATATAAATAATGTTAATATATCATAATTTTATAAGAAGTAGAAAGAAAGATTTCAGAAAATTTACAGAACAAGATGTATTCTAGTAATAATTTTATAATACGCGTAAGTATAATTGATTTGAGTATTTTAAGAAAAGGCAGGTATATAAAAATTCTAGCGAATGAAATAGAATCAACATTTGCTAGAACGCGTGTGGAGTATAATAGTTATTTGGTATGGCTAATAAAAATTCAGTTAAAATCTCTTGGTATTTTGGCACTATATTTTGATTTATCTACGTTATTACATAATAAATTTAAATAACGCTGAACGTTATGCGTAGTGACATCTTTAGGTAGCGCATGTGTAAAAACATTACCTTTTTTAGTTTCGACAGTATAAGTTATATTATAGTTGCTAATCTCCAAATTAATAATTTTCATAAATATCCCCTTAACAATGGTCATTGTTTTAAATTATGAAATTGAAAATAAAAATGAAAAACCGACCATTTATATAATTGTACTATACATAAATCTTTTAAGTATTAAAGAGTATAACACATTTTGAAAATTAACTTAAATAATATATAAAAAACACACTCAAATTATAGAATGTGTTTAATCATTAAGTAAATTTAATATTTCATCATATTTTTGTTCACTTAAAGTCCCTAAAGGGCTTTGCTCAATTTCAAATATTAAAAAATCATCATTTGAATTGAATGAACTTTTAATACTTTCGTAAATAGTGGCTTGATCTAAATCACTTTTTAAGAGCCAAAGCCCTCTATAAATATACAATGATTTACCGACACTATTTAATTTTGCAGGTAATTTTTCATAACCATACGAAATGGAATTTAAATTATAGGACAAAATATACTTTGCCATCAATATCACGCTCCAATATAAGCATATCATTAACTGAGATTTAAAAGTTGATAAAAGGTTGAAGGAAAAGTGAAAATTATAAAATCCATTACGTTATTAGTTTATAGATGGTCCAAAGTTAAAGCATCTATATATTTGTCTTTATGTAAAAATTACGTTTAATATACTTAAGAGAAAGTTATTAACTCAAAATGTGTGTTTATAAAACGTTTATTTATATAAATATACGGTGGGTCTTTATAATCATGATTTCATCCTTAATAAATGTTTATCAATTGTTTGTTATGGTTATTTGTGTAAATAAAATAGATCAACAATAAAAAATGAGGTGAAAGATTTGAACTATATAAAATATATAACATCAAAAGATGGTACGAATCTTTATACAAAAGTAAATGAGGTTAACAGTGCCAAGGGGAATATCATTATTGTTCATGGGGTGGCAGAGCATTTGGATCGTTATGATGAGTTGACGAATTATTTAAATCATAATGGCTTTAATGTCATTCGATATGACCAAAGGGGTCATGGTCGTTCAGAAGGGCAACAAACCTTTTATAGCACTGCTAATGAAATAGTTGATGATTTAACAGCAATTATTAATAAAGTTAAGTCTCAATTTGACGGTGAGTTATATTTGATTGGACATAGTATGGGAGGCTATACAGTCACTTTATTTGGAACACAGTATCCGGGTAAAGTTGATGGTATCGTAACTTCTGGCGCTTTAACAAGATATAATAAAGAAACATTTGGCAAAATAGATAAAAGTGCTGATATGCATAGTTATATTGAGAATGTTCTAAGTGATGGTCTTTGTTCAGATGAGACAATCGTTAAAAAATATGCCTTAGATGACTTAAATGCGAAACAGATATCAAATGGGTTATTAATCACATTGATAGAAGGCGTAGAACACTTAAAAAATAACGCACAACAATTTGTTGATCCTATACTGATTTTACATGGTAAAGAAGACGGTTTAGTGAGTTATAAAGATTCAATTCAATTATTTGATGAAATCGGATCTGAACATAAATCGATACACATATATGATGATTTGCAGCACGAGATTTTTAATGAATCTAGTTATAATGAGAGCATTTTTAGGGAAATTGTAGACTGGTTAAATAGAGAAATACAGAGGTATTAAAATTTTTAAGGTATATTTACAATAATATTGTTTATTAAGTCATATTCAATTAAAAAATATTTGTTTTGAGCTTTTTAAGGTTTTACAATAAAAAAGATTAATTAGGTCACATTAACGGAAGGAGGAATTTGTATGATGATTAAAACATTGCATATGCAATATGAAGAGAGTTTTGAAGCGTTTGATGATCGTGTGAATGTATTTTTGCAAGAAATTAATGACAAGCAACATTGGGAACTTGTATCAGTTACTCCTTCCGTTACAAACACCGTTGAAGGCGTAGACTATTTTATAACAATTGTTTTTAAAAAATAACAACCACCATTTAAAAATAACCTGAACCATAATTCAATGGCCCAGGTTATTTTTATATAATGTTAGCAATAGCTGTGTAAATTGAAAATTAGATTACGTTAAAAATTTTCGATTTCAGTTACTATTGATAATACAGAACTACAGTGTCTGATTTAAAAAAATAGATTTTGTCCCGTTCTCTTTAATTTTAAAAATACGTTTCTATTTCAGTTTATCTAATTCATAATTATATGAATTNNAATTCATATAATTATGAATTAAAGGTTTTTTTAGGTACTTGGAAATAGTCGGCTAAAATTTTCGTATCTTTTTCTGAAGGTACTCTGTAATCATGTTCCCAATCCCAAATTTGGCAAATTCTGTAGTCTTTCTCATAGTTTTTGTTTAAATTAATTGCTAATTTAGACAAACTTAACTGTTTTTTTTCACGAAGCTCAGTTAAAGTTTTCAAACCCAAATCCCTCCTAAAATTTCTATAAATAACTTACAATTAATATTTTAGTACAGATAATCTATATCTTCAAATTAAGTTATTACTAATTTTTAATATATAATAATTAAAGTTTTGGACAATATTAGTGTTTTGAATAAAACACTAACTGTTATTTAATTATTTATAATGAAAAGTATAATATGAGGGTATAGATATTAGAAGAAACTAAAACATAAATGGAGGAAAAACGAATTGAAAATTATTGCAATGAGTATTTTTGTAGATAATCAAGAAAAAGCGAAACGATTTTATACAGAGAAGTTAGGATTTGAACTTGTGCATGATATGGATATAGGTGGAGGGTTTAGATGGTTAACAGTAAAAGAAAATAATTCTGACAATCCAGTTGAAATTGTCTTAGAACCCAATGATAATCCGATAGCTAAAACATATCAAAATGATTTGTTTAATTCGGGTATCCCATTGACTATGTTTGGCGTTTCCAATTTAGATCAGTCTTATCAATCATTATCCAATTTAAATGTTAAATTTAAAACAAAGCCAAAAGAAGTTGAAGGGATTAAACTGGCAGTCATTGAAGATACATGTGGCAATTTAATTCAATTAATCGAGCAATAACTTAAATGTGAATTACAACTTTACTAAACGTAAGATAAGAGAATGAGAAAGAGATTATATTTTTTATGATTTCGGTATCTGACGCGGTAAACATGACTAGAAAAAGAGGCTAGGTAAAGCGTACTATATATGCATTGGGTTATTTATAAATTTTGCAAACTAGAAAGAAGGAATACAAGAGTTAAGGCTCATACACAAATGCCGCTAACTCAATAAAATTTATATCCCAGTCATCTACTGTCAATATGATATCCATGCCCAAGATATTAAGTATATTTTGGGTCTCTTTTTACATATTAAATCAAAGGAATGAGTAAGGTGAGGTTAGAAGTAAAGTATACTGAGGAACTATCGAATATTGAATTATTAGAAATATTAAAAGAAAGAGTGAAAATTTTTGTTGTAGAGCAAAAATGTATTTATCAAGAAATAGACGATAAAGATAGAAATGCTCAACATGTTATATTATATGATGAAAACAATATTATAGCATATACCCGCATTGTCACTTCTGAAAATGGTATTAGTTTTGGTAGGGTGCTAGTAACTCAAAATTATAGAAAAAAAGGTTATGGTCGCGAAATTGTACAATGTACGATTGACATTATAAAAAAACAATACCACCATAAATTTTTAAAAATAACAGGACAAGCTCATTTGAAAACATTTTATGAATCCTTTGGGTTTCAAGCAAATTCAAAAACATATATGGAAGATGGTATCCCGCATATTGAGTTTATGATGTACATTTAGAAATAACAATGGTATAAGCGAGGGCAAAAATGCTTTTTTCTAAAATAATCTTTTGCTATCCAGTATTAATCCTAATTAAAAATGCAAGAGCTTAAGCCCTTGCATAAATAAGAACAACTTCGTTATAAATGTAAAATTGGTTCTGTGAAATTGAATATAAACAATTTGAGTCTAATCGATGAATGCAAACAACATATTTCATATTGAGACAGTTTGCACTTCAACTTTTATAAAACAACTGGCTAATATTTTTAATATTTATATATTTCAATATTATGGATGATATTGGCCTGTGTTACTAAAATCGATAAATTAAAAAGAATTTGATACTATTTAACCCCTTATTGAATAGTCATCCTAATTATATAAACGGAAGGTTATTTATTTTTTCATTTTATCAATATCTTGAGCAACTAGAGTTAATAGTTCTTGAGTTTCAGCATCCGTTAACTCGTCAGACCCTTTAATTCTAATTACAGAACCCTTGTCAGTTTTGACATGATAAATAGGTTCTTCATCCTTATAAACTTTACGCAATATTTTCATCTCATCACCCTTTTTTTTATAAAAACAAGTTTTCTATTATATAAAATAATACATGCGTAGAAATATTATTTTTAAAGAAGAATAAAGTCGCATTTTATAACTGTAGTTATTAATACTTTAACTATAGGATAACTTTTTATTTAATTCTTTTCCAATGGTAAGATTAAATTTATTTGATTATTTTGCTTAATCATATGTAAATTAATACACTGTAAACCTTAAACATTAATTTAGCGATTTTTTTAGAAAATTTAGTTTTTTATGTTTTTAATTTATAATGAGGGGTATAAAATACTAAGCACAAAAAGTCCTCCAAACTTTAGTGTGGAATATATTTTTGAGATTGGCGCCGCTTTTCGAAGCGGCGTTTTTGTTTTATACTGCATATAGTGTAAATAATTTTTTATAAAGGATGTATATTGTGAAATTGCTTAATGTATTATCAATTTTATGTAGTTTAGTAATAATCATCGTTATCATATACGGTGTTATCATGATGATTGGTGACTTAATGGGAATAACAACATTTAATAATCAATTATTAATTGTTGGTTTAGCATTTGTATTATTAAGTGGTTTATTTGGTAAAAGTAGACCAAGATTATCAATGCTAGTACTATTCATTGGTTTTATTATCGTAGTTATAAATTAATAAATATAAAAAGGAGCGAAAAAGAAATCACAATTAATTAAATGATTTCGTGTTTTCGCTCCTTTTTATACGCACTTAAAATGTTTTCCTTTCAAAAATCATAAAGAAATAACTTACTCAATATTACTTTTTAGCTTGTTATCCATGTCTTTTGCTACATTTATCAACAGTTTTTTTACTTCTTTTGGTGTTAAATCATTGCCAGCCGTCACTTTTATAATTAAACCTAAATCTGTTTTAATGTGATATGTTGTTCGATTATTTTCAGATACACTTCTCAAAATTTGCATCTTAATCACCTCATTATTAAATTACCCTAACAACTGTTCCTGAGATAGCTATATAGCATTAAGCAAGTTATTCAAATTAACTAAAGTGTAAAATGTTAATTAAGCATTATTTTAATATATTTAAAGTGAAATGAATAATAATTAGCTTCTTTTAAATAGTTAAAAGTATTATCTAATCAATTTAGGTATCGCTTTTATGAAAATAATTTCTCCCAATAATTCACATAATGTTTGTGTAATAACAACTGTTGTAGTAATTGTTACCCAGTCTTTTGGTAAAACTAAAGCTAAAGGTAGAACGACAAGTGCGTTCCTCGTACTTGAACTAAATGCTAATGTTCTTTTTGCTTCAGCTTCTAATTTAAATAGTTTGCCACAAAGAGCGCCTATAAAAGGAGAAATGGTCAAAAAGCAAATATAAATCGGTACTACTATTAATACAATATTTAAGTTGTGTATTATTTTATTTATTTGTGATCCTACTACAGAAAATAGAACGAATGACATGAATATTTCAGGAAGCCAAGCTGTTAATTGTAATATTTGATTGCTAGTTTTAGATTTGCTGCTAAAAAATTGTAATAACAGCGCGAATATCAAAGGCAATATGATAAACATAGAAAATGCTTTTATAAATGGAACAATGGTCATATGTGAAAAAATATCTATATCTAAAAATAAAGTGAAATATATAGGTAATAATAAAATTTGAAATATAAACAGAAGTGGTGTGGCAAATAGCATAAAGTGCTCATTTCCTTTACCTAAAGCAGTAAAAACGATAACGTAATCAATACAGGGGGTTAAAAGTACAAGATATAATCCGATAATGACGGGAATATTTGAGATATTAAATAATTGTACTAAATAAAAAACAAATAACGGGATAACAATGAAATTTGAAATTAATAACGCAATTATAAACCTTACATTTAAAAAGTTTTGTTTAATTTTGAAAAATGGAATTTGAGAAAACATACTAAACATGAGTATGCCTATACACACGGAAACAATAGATTCTAAAAAGTTAGCAAAGGAATATGAAATTAAACCAGTGAGTACACCGCCTATAACCGCTGTAAAATATATATATATTTGATAATTTTCAATAAATGATTTGATGTGTTGCATAGTGACCTCTCTATAAACTATGTATTATATTAGTATTTAATAATAATAAAATTTGAAAAATTATATAAAAAGAGCAGAACTGAAATCATATTTTATCAAATGATTCCATTGTTCTGCCCAGGTAAGGGTAGCTAGGGAAAATATAAAGGCTTAAGCTCGTTTATACGTATTACTAACTCAATAAATTAAGAAGTAACACTTTTAAAAATAGTTCTTAAGAAGTGGAATTTTACGTTTACATATCAGATGTCTACTATCTTTGAATCATTTTGAATTATAAGAAAATGATTAAAAAAACTATGTTCTTTTTTTATCTTGAACGCTCACTTTATTCTCTATTTTCTCTTCGTTTGTACTATCGATACTTAAAAGCAATGCACGAATGACTAAAACGCCAGATACAATTAATAATAAATTTTTAAAAAACTTCATAATAATCACTCACCTATATGAATTTAAAGTTCATGAAAAAATACCAGAACTTTGATTATATAATGATAATACCCGGAATTTAACTAAATGAATTAAATACCTATAATCAATGTGAATAAATTGAATTAAAAATCAATGATATAAATAGTTAAGGCTTCTTCATCAACTTCTATTTTAAGCTCATTACTATTATTTTCAATATTAATATTTACAACAACACCGTTTTCTATAGTGAAGAAAACCTGGCTCAAAATACCCATTGCATATTCATTAATAGGGCTTACTAGGGAAATTGATTTTGTATCTTCTTGAATCATAAATTGTTTTTGACTTTGATTTATTAGTTGCCATTTCGGTAAATAAGTGAGTTTCATAATAATCACTCCTTTGTTAGCGTCAAATTAATAGTGTACAGATCTGGCTCAATTCATTAAAACTTTAGTGAAGTCTATAAATTTTGAAACTACACTTCTAAACTAAATTTTTGAATTAATTGCATATGAAAGGGAATAAGTGTTGTAAGCATATTCAAAATTTGAGGTGGGAAAATGAATATTATATTATCTATCATTTTAGCATTAATTTTTGCTTTTTTAGCAACAATGCCATTTTTATTTATAAATACGCGATTACATGAAAATATCAATCATTCTAAAGATGAAGTACGTCATGAAAAAATAAGAGCAGTAAAACGTTTTATCTACTTTTTTATTTTGATTATCATTTTGTTGGCAATTTACCATTTTATTACAAACTAAATATACTGCTATTTTAAAAAAATTAAGCGTTATTTTAAATTTTTGCAAAAATTTAAAAAGATAATTGAAAAACTCAACGTATTTAACAAACTTAAGTGACGATGATTAGGATTGGAAAAGGCTTGTTTGATTGCATTTTCAATTCAGTCATCTACTGTTTGACTCGTATTTGAAGTTAAGCTGCCAGTTTATGTGCTAGTAGCATAATTTTTAACTAAAAATAATAGAAAATAGTACACCAACAACACCAAAAATAATTAAGATAACAGTTAATCCAAGCAGGGATTCTTTTGTTTCTTGAGTCCCTCTTACTTTATAAATAACTAGAGAAATAATGCCAGCAATTAAAAAGAATAATGAGAGCCAAAATATTATCATGAAATGTAGACTCAAAGTGCTGCACCTCCTTTATCGTTTTAATTTTACGCTAGGATATAAGTTGTTCAAATAATATTTTGAAAATTAACAGATGAGTTAATTAGATTAATATTAATTTTATCTTATCATTTATTAATGATATGCCATAGTGTAATTTTTCTTTATGCTTTTGTTTTAAATATTTATTTAAGGAAAAAGACTATTAGTTACATTATAGATAGAATACAAATGGGGGAATTTTTATGAGCAATATAACAGAAGATTTTGAAAATGCCAAAAAAGCGGTCAAAGATTTGAAAGCAAGTAAGCGCACAGATTTTCAAGAAACAGAACAATTGATAATAAATTTAAAAAAAGAAGTAAGAAATGACTTAATGCCCAAGATTGAACAAGAAGATAAAAGATTAAAAGAAATTGCGAGTAAATTAGACGCGCATATCAAAACAGCATTTGAATCATTTAACACATTAGATGAAATTATTAATTATTTGGAATCGGCGTTCCAGCGTGGGAAAAAAGATAAAGCATATGGAAGGGCACTCATATTATTAGAAGAAAATCCAATGATTGAAAAAGCTAAAACATATTTTAGCGATAAAGAACAAAATGGCAAGTTTATTGGAATTATTTTGAATAAATTAATTGAACTAAGTGACGAAATTATGCCAGAAGAGTATACTGAATTATTGAAAGTTGAAAAATCCTTTTTTGAAGTGAAATATAGTAATTTGTAGCAATTTTGGTATAAAATAAGAAATGTTAAAATATAGTAAGTGATTACTTTTAAAAGCAGTGCCTTTTTTAAGACATAATGAAAATAATATGTATTAAAATTTTAGATTTTTATCACTGTATCGATGTATAATGAAATAAAATCAAATATGTAAGGAGATACATGCTATGAATGAAGTGAATAAAGTGATTTATATTGTTTTAGCAGTGTTTTTAGGTAGTTTTGGAATCCACAAATTTTATGCGAGAAAAACTGGAATGGGTCTTTTATTCCTTGTATTTTGTTGGACAGGCATCCCACAAATTTTAGCAATTATTGGTGCGGTTATTACTTTATTTAAACCTGCAGATCAAAATGGTAACGTTTTAGTATAAAAAATAATAGCTAAAGATAGGAACAGGATAAAAATCTTAGTTTTTGGTTAAGTTATACTGTCCCAGTGTGTTTAGAACTTATTTTTTACAACAATTTGAGGTCCAATAGGCTCTCTTTTTTGTGATAGCGAATAGGGAATGAGATAACACGGGTTAACACTCATTCATTTATAAGTAGCCACTAATGCGATAAATTGAGAGACAATACTTTAAAAGGTGATGAATGAAAAAGTAGTTATTTGAAAATATAATGCAATTACTTTTTGCTGGTGGGCTATTACCAAATTAAAAACAGGTTGAGATATTAATGTATCTCAACCTGTTTTTAGCTTTGAAAGTATAATGTGCTTAATAAAGTTAAAACTTATAATTATTAAATCCATTTTTATTTCGACAGTACATTTCATAAATTTTGCAATATTTACAATTTAAATCAAATACCCTGAGAACAATAATTAATTTGACTAATTTTAAAATTTAAAATGTAATGTAATAGACAAATAATTATTATTTGATATGATGGTAAAAAGACACAAAATGGTACAACATGTAACGATTAAAATATAGGTAATCGAGGTTATGCTGATGACATTCTATGATTTTATAATTGACTTTGTAAATGATGATACGCCGCTCGGTCAACTTGCCCATTTTATAAACAGAGATAAGCACTTCCCAAAACATGCAACGAGTTACCATGAAATATATGCATACTTCAAAATGAATTACACATATAATGAAGTTATGACGTCTGCTAAAAGAGCATTAAGTTTATATCATAATAATTTAGATGTTAATTAAGTTTATATCAGTTATTCATAGTACCAATTTTGAATTTCTAAAGCCCATTTAATATCTTCAGTGCGAAAGTTGACTTCATTATGCCTTATAGAAAAAGGCTTTATAATATTTTGTGCCATCCATGTATTAATCAATTCGGTAGGCAATCCGTCCAATTCCATATCACTTTTACTGAGTACAAAACACTCCCAATCAAGAGAAATTTTTGAAGGATTAATATATTTACACTCATTGAGCTGATTCATAAAAACACTCCTTAACATTGTAAATCCAACGGTAAGTTTTACCCAACTCCAAATAAAATAAAACGGTAAATCTGAAAAATATTGTCGTATTAATAAGCGACTCAAAGGAATTGACAGCAATCATGATTCCAGTGCATAAACCCATAAAAAAATTGTAATTGCATAAGATATAACATTTTCTATATCTTTGATTTTTAACCCCCTTTTGTAATTAACTTACTTTTTACATTTTAAAATTTTGTAAAACTAAAAACAGCTAATTACTAAAATATATAGTAATTAACTGTTTTTTGGTCTAAAGTCGCTATGTATCATTAGATTTTTCATGAGAAAAAATTGAATACGTATACTTTCCAATATGGATAACTTAATAGCACAAAAGAAAATAAAGTTACCAACATAGCAAAGATATTAGCAATACGGTCGCCACGTAAACATGCGTATAAATTAATTAAAAACACACCTAAAATGAATAGGATAGCAGCTAATAATTGTAATTCTCCTTCTAAAACTTTATTAACGGCTAATAATGGAGTCAGTAATGTAACTAATGACAAGAACAGAGATAATAAAGTTGTAGTATATTTCAAATTGTTCAGCCCTCTCTAAGATAAACTTTTATAAACACAATGTGATAAAAAATAACTTAATAAAATAATATTTGCTTAGCAATTTAATTGCAAGTGATTTTTAACTACAGACTTATATTTACTGTTACTAATTAAATAAATGATACAAAAAGAGAGGCAATCATAACTGTAACAACCAGAAGAATTAAGTATAGTTTTAATCAAACAATCTCATCTCTTCACCGTTGAAATAATAACTTAACCAATGCTCATCGACGTAATCTTCACCATATTTTCTAGCATACTTTTCAAGAGCAAGCACTTCAAAATTCAAGTTACTTAAAAATACTTTTCCACTAATATTGTTAGAAATAAGAGAAGTCATTAAAATTTCAATATTTTTATCATTACAAATTTGGAAAACGTATTTCATTAATTGATTAGCAATTTGTTCTCTGAATGTATGACTATCACCCATTACACACATATTTTCAATAACTGCTTTATGTGCCAAACTATAAGTTTGGTTAAATATAAGTGTGACAGAGCCAATTAATATGCTTTCTTGGAAAGCACCAATGACCACTTTATCGTTTGGGTCAGAAGTAAGTAAATTTTCTATATTTAGCTCAGCTAAGCACCGCTCATTTTGCAATTTCCAAGCAAATACATCGAGGTCTTCATGAATGCCATGTAATAATAATTTTTTATAGTCTACTAAGTCATCGATTGATAAATAACGTATGTTTGACATTGAAAGCCTCCTAAAAAGTATACTTTTTTTATAAATTTTCCTGCTATATTAAATATAATATTAAGGGAAAAAGAATAATTGAGCAACACTATATTTAATATTTTTCTAAGATATTACTTCATTTTTAATTTATAAACTAAAAAATGTATGATCATTAAGAATATAATTGTAATTAATTTTATTTTTAATAAAAAGAAATGCATATGATAAATATGGTATAATATAGTGAGTTATACATTTTGAGTGGAGGCATGGTAAGTGGGGGCTTTAATAACTATTATTGTTTCTCTAGTATTGCTTATCCTGATTTCTTTTGTTGTATTGATGGTCTATATTTGTATTAATTGTAAAGATGAAGACGATTTGTAAATTAGAAAGCGAAGTATTCAAAAGACATCATGACTTAAGCATTTTGCAATCTTAAATAAATAAAACCCCCAAATTCTAAACAGAATTTGGGGGATATAATTATTTTTTATTCAACAACTTGTACGTTTAAATCTACGTCAATGTTGCCACGAGTTGCTTTTGAATATGGACAGAATTCATGTGCATCCTGTAAGTATTTTTCAGCATCTTCTTGAGATAATACGTTTTTGACTTTCGCATCAATAGATACGCTTAATTGAGGGCTTTCTGCATTTGGATCGTCTTCTAAACGAACTGTTAAAGTGACTTCAGGTTCAGCATCTCTCACCTTATTTTGTTTGAGAATTAAATCAAATGCCCCATTAAAGCATGACGCATAACCTGCTGCGAATAACTGTTCAGGGTTTGTTCCTTTTTCAGCATCAGCTTGTGCTGGAGGAATAACTGCTACATCAATTGCTTTATCATCTGTTTGAACGTGACCGTTACGGCCACCTGTATTAGTTGCTTTTGTTTCATAGTTTACTGCCATTATATTACCTCCTAAATTACTTCTATATAGGTTATACCCGTAAAATAAAATTTAAATCATATATAAATCAAAATGATTTGTGTGATTTATTTAAGCGAACCATGCTTAAGATTGTGTTACTACTGAGTATTGTTATACAATAATTTTAATTATCACTAAAAAAGGAAGTTTTTAAATGTCTGAAGTCAAAATTGCGGTAACAATAGAACCTGAAAATGATATACCACAATGTATCATCAATGATTTAATTAAATATCAAGCATCTTTCGATATTATAGAAGTGAGAATTGATCAATGGCTTACACCAAACGTAAAACAGATAGCTAAAGTTATAGATAAATTATATAATTTAAATTTAAATAAAAAATTCCTAGTTACTTATCGTAAACAATCACAAGGAGGCAAAGGAGATTTATCATTAGATGCGTATGTAGCATTATTAAAAGAAATTATAATTTTAGACCATGTGGATATGATAGATGTTGAATTTGAAAAAAATCAAAAACTTCAATATATGCGTAACTTAATCGATTTGGCGCGTAAAAATGACGTTGAAAGTATATTGTCTTATCACGATTTTCAAAAAACACCTTCATTGGAATCACTAAAACATTTGTATTATAAAATGCATCAAATGAATCCAGATTATTTAAAAGTAGCGGTTATGCCACATGGCAAGCAAGATGTGTTGAACCTGTTGTCAACTTTATCGGAAACAGTAGACTCAGTGCCACAACAAGTCATCGGCATTGCAATGTCCAAATTAGGTATGATATCAAGAACAGCGCAAGGCTTATTTGGTGGCGCGGTGTCATATGGTTGTTTAGACCAACCAAAAGCGCCTGGACAAATTCATGTTGAAACGTTGAAGTGTCAATTAAAAATGTACGAGTAGTTTGAAAACGAATCGTTCGTAGATTATAATTGAAAATAGTTATCAATAATGAAAGGACGATATCAGATGGAACTACAAGATGCTATAGCACAACGTAGAAGTATAAAAGCATTTAGAAGAGATATGAATATAGATGATCATGCTCTATATGAAGCAATACAACGTGCTACAGATGCACCAAATCATGGTTTGAGAGCACCATGGAGAGTGGTTCATATCGCTAAAAATAGATTGGGAGATATGAGTAAACAATTAACTGAGATTGCTTTCCCCAATATAAAGAAAAAGCAAGAAGACCATTATAAAGTGGCAACAAATCTCGGTGGAATGCTTGCTTTAATCGTGAAAGAAGACCCAAGACAAAAAGAAAATTTAGAGAACCATATGGCTTTTGGTGCATTTGCACAAAACCTAATGTTATTACTATATGAAGCTGGCATAGGCACTTGCTGGAAGACACCAGCATATATATTCAATCCTGAAATACGCAGCATTTTCGGTGTACAAGATGATGAGCAATTGGTAGGTCTATTATATTTAACTGATCTTAAAGATTTAGAAAAAATGCCACATAGAGAACGTCAACAGAGCCAAACCATTGAAACATTTTAAACTGACTAATCAATAAACTATGTGTTTACCACGGGGCAGACAGAAAAACTTGGTTTCTGTTCTGCTCCTTTATTTTTATACAAAAAATAAGACAACATAAAGTAGAAGTTGCTAATTTATGCTGTCCTATTAAGTATGACTAAAACAATATCGGGTTTACGGTGCTAGCGTTAAGTATTTAGTTACTTATCTTAAATGATAAGTTTAATCTATTAATTGATGGGAATCTAAATCTGACATCGCCTTAAATCATTGCTTATTCAAAAGTTTCAGCTAAGAATGATTCAACTTGTTCTGGCGATTTAGCATTAGCTGAATGTAAGTGCGCTAATTTTTCCCCATTTTTGAAAACTAAAAGGCTAGGGATGCCCATAACATCGTTATCTGCAGCAGCATCTTCTAATTCATCACGGTTTACTGTATACCAGTTATAATTGTTGTATTTTTCTACAATTGGATCAATCCACATGTCCATTGCTTTACAATCCGGGCACCATCCCGCTTCGAATTTAACAATGACTGGGTTGTCACTTTGTATCGTAGTTTTAAATTGGTCGTTAGTACTAATTGGTTCCATAATTATGCTCCTTTTTAAAGATATTAATAATAACATTATAACGGACAATTTCCTGTTATTAAAAAAATCAGCTTAATAATTAGAGCGTTTTTGTCATAATTTTGTTATATTAGTGTTAACTATACATAGGAGGTACAGAATAATGATAAAATTTTACCAGTATCCTAATTGTACGACTTGTAAAAAAGCTGCCAAATTTTTACAAGAATATGGGGTCAGTTATGAACCCATTGATATTGTGCAGCATACACCTACTAAAAAAGAGTTTAAAGAAATTATTGATGCTACCGGCATTGATATCAACAAACTTTTTAATACACACGGTGCCAAATATCGAGAATTAGGTCTTAAAGATAAACTTAAAGATCTATCTGATGAGGAAAAATTAGATTTATTATCTTCTAACGGTATGTTAGTAAAAAGACCCTTAGCTGTATTAGGGAACAAAGCAACTGTAGGCTTTAAAGAAGATCAATATAAAACAACTTGGATATAAACACATATTATCCTTGAAATATAATTTTATGCTATTTAAAAAATAGATAAACATTTATTGAGATTGTTTTATTTACTGCGATAAAAAATACGAGTTGCCTTATAAAAGCGCTTAAATAGTTGATTGTAAGCCTTTCATATGGCATCATTAATATGTAAAAACATTTAGGAGGGGATTCTCGTGGCAGTACCAAGTGAATTAAAATATTCTAAAGAACACGAATGGGTAAAAATTGAAGGAAATACAGTAACTATTGGTATTACTGAATATGCACAAAGTGAATTAGGAGATATCGTATTCGTTGAATTACCTGAAACTGATGATGATATCGAGGAGGGCGAATCTTTCGGTAGTGTTGAATCAGTTAAAACAGTTTCTGAACTTTATGCACCTGTTTCAGGTAAAGTTGTAGAAACAAATGATGAATTAGAAGATAGTCCTGAATTTGTTAATGAATCACCATACGAAAAAGCATGGATGGTTAAAGTCGAATTAAATGATGAAAGTCAATTAGACGAATTAATGTCAGCTGATCAATATTCAGAAATGATTGGTGAATAACATTGCGATTAAACTCCACGATATCTCTTATCATGGAGTTTTTATTTTACCCAAATTCAGAAAAAATTATTATTTATTATTCAAAACAATCCATTTATTTTGATGTATTTATTTAAAAAGTGGCTACAAGTTATTTTGATTGCTATAGAACGTATAAGATGACAAATGAAAGGTTCAATAATAAGATAATGTAAGAAACGATTATGAATGTTTATGCTAGCTAAATAGGGTGTAGAACTAAATATAAATGAATTTACTATCACATTAGAGGGTGGATGTCATGACGATACTAAACCAAGTTATTATTGTCGAAGGAAAATCAGACAAAAAACGGGTAAAGCAAGTTATTGATCAGCCAATCGAAATCATTTGTACTAACGGCACAATGAGTGTTGATAAGTTAGATGAGATGATCGAATCATTATATGATAAGCAAGTCTATATTCTTGCAGACGCAGATAATGAAGGTGAAAAGATACGTAAATGGTTTAAAAAATATTTAAGTGAAAGTAAACATATTCACATAGATAAACAATACGGTGAGGTTGCGAGATGTCCTAAGCCATATTTATCCAAAGTGTTAGCAAAACATGGATTTTTAGTTAAAGATGAAGAAAAAGTTGCGAAAGCAAAGTTAGATTATATTGCTGAAAGGGTTAGTTTATTAACATGAATGTAAAGCGTGAACCACGTGTTGATGTACAAGAACACGTAGATAAAGATAAATATCTTATATTTGGTTACACACCGACATGTGGCACATGTAAGGTGTCAGAACGAATGTTAGATATTGCTAATGAAATGTTAGAATTACCAATTACTAAGTTAGATTTAAATTTGCATCCTGACTTTAGTCAAGCATATGAAATACAATCAGTTCCTATTCTTATGCTTATGTCTAAAGGGGAAGAACAAAAAAGGATTTATGCGTTTCAATCGGTCCCTTATTTGTTAGAAAATTTAAAATAATCATTGACGAAACTATAGTGCAATGGTAGGATTATGGATAATTAAATAATGAACTCTTATCACGAGAGGTGGAGGGATGTGCCCTACGAAGCCCGGCAACCGTCTTTAATAGAAATGGTGCCAATTCACATAAAGTTATCAAACTTTAGAAGATGAGAGAAGCGGGTTATGCTTTCTCTATTCTTCGACAATAAGAGAAAGCATTTTTTTAATTGAATGAGCAATACAAGGAGGCAACAACAATGATTGAATTAAATCAAATCGTTAAAAGATATAAAACGAAAAAACACGATGTGTTAGCTGTAGATCATGTTGATTTAAGTATTCAATCAGGCTCAATTTTCGGTGTAGTTGGCTTTTCGGGTGCAGGTAAAAGTACTTTGATTAGACTTTTAAACAACCTTGAACAACCGACTTCAGGTGACGTTGTAATTGGTGGAGATACAATTGGGAAATTATCGAAATCAGAATTAAGAAAAAAACGTCAAAAAGTGAGTATGATTTTTCAACATTTTAATCTATTGTGGTCACGTAATGTTTTGAATAATATTACTTTTCCATTAGAAATCGCAGGCGTATCGCGTAGTGAAGCGAAACGACGTGCATTGGAGTTAGTAGAGCTTGTAGGACTAAAAGGTAGAGAAAATGCCTATCCCTCAGAATTGTCAGGGGGACAGAAGCAACGTGTAGGTATCGCCCGCGCTTTAGCAAATGAACCTAATGTTTTACTTTGTGATGAAGCTACAAGTGCATTAGATCCTCAAACAACTGATGAGATTTTAGAATTATTATTAAAAATTAAAGAAGAAAGAAATTTAACAATTGTTATTATCACCCATGAAATGCAAGTGATAAGACGTATATGTGATGAAGTGGCAGTGATGGAAAACGGCCGTGTCATTGAGCAAGGTCAAGTTTCGACTGTCTTTGAAAAACCTCAACATGAAGTAACAAAACGGTTTGTTAAAGAAGACTTAAATGATGAATTTGATGAATCACTGTTTGAATTAGTTGATATGGATGAAAGTTCATCAGTAGTACGTTTGAACTTTACTGGAAATAATACGACTGAGCCTATCGTGTCATACATAACAAAGACACATAATATTGATGTCAATATACTTGAAGCAAATATTAAACATACCAAAGATGGTTCACTAGGCTTTTTAGTCTTACATTTATTAGACGTAGATTCTGAAAAATTTGAAAAGTTCAAAAATGATTTAGAGGCGCAACATGTTTCTGTGGAGGTGTTAAAGCATGGGTAATTCATTTAGCGAGATTCTACAGGAAATGATTACAATGCCTAATGTAAGTTGGGATGAAGTTTGGATAGCTACATATGAAACGATTTATATGACACTGATAGCTACAGTGTTTGCATTTGTTTTAGGTTTGATACTAGGCGTTCTTTTATTCTTGTCTGCTAAAAGTAAATCACCTGTAGCTAGAATTTTTTACAGTGTTGTATCATTCATCGTTAATTTATTCAGAGCGATACCATTTATTATCTTAATTTTATTATTGATACCATTTACAAGTTTACTATTAGGAACTATTAGTGGCCCAACAGGTGCTTTACCAGCATTAATTATCAGTGCTGCACCTTTCTATGCAAGATTAGTAGAAATTGCTTTTAAAGAAATTGATAAAGGTGTTATTGAAGCAGCTTGGTCAATGGGAGCCACAACTTGGACAGTAGTTAGAAAAGTACTTTTACCAGAAGCGATGCCAGCATTAATTTCTGGTATTACTGTGACTGCTATTGCTTTAGTAGGTTCTACTGCAGTAGCTGGCGTCATTGGGGCTGGTGGTTTAGGTAATTTAGCTTACTTAACCGGATTTACAAGAAATCAAAATGATGTCATTTTTGTTTCGACAATTTTAATTCTAATTATAGTATTTATCATTCAATTTATTGGAGATAAAATGACTAACAAAATAGATAAACGCTAAGTTTAAAGGGGGCATTTATATGAAGAAATTATTTAGTTTAGCATTAGTATTAGCACTCACATTAGTATTAGCAGCTTGTGGTAATGGAGGCGGAGGCGATGATAAAACAATAACGGTTGGTGCTTCTCCTGCACCACATGCTGAACTTTTAGAACAAGCTAAACCCATCTTAGAAGATAAAGGTTATGACTTAAAAATCAAAACAATTAACGATTATACGACGCCAAATAAATTATTGGATAAAGGTGAGTTAGATGCTAACTTCTTCCAGCACACACCTTATTTGGACACTGAAAAGAAAGATAAAGGATATAAAATTGAATCTGCTGGTAACGTTCATTTAGAGCCAATGGCTGTTTATTCTAAGAAATATAAGGATTTAAAAGATTTGCCAAAAGGTGCCACTGTGTACGTTTCAAATAATCCAGCTGAAGAGGGCCGTTTCTTAAAATTCTTCTCTGATGCCGGATTAATTAAAATTAAAGATGGTGTTAAAACAGAAGATGCTAAATTTGACGATATTGTAGAAAATAAAAAAGATATCAAATTTAATAATAAACAATCAGCAGAGTACTTACCTAAAATTTATCAAAATGAAGACGCTGATGCAGTCATTATTAATTCAAACTTTGCAATTGATCAAAAATTAAGTCCTAAAGATGATTCAATTGTGTTAGAAAAAGCAAAAGATAATCCTTACGCTAATTTGATTGGTGTTAAGGAAGGTCATAAAGATGATAAAAAAATCAAAGCTTTAATGGAAGCACTACAATCTAAAGAAATCAAAGATTACATTAATGAAAAATATGATGGTGCTGTTGTACCAGCAAAATAATATCAAGCGTTTTATTCCCTCTTTAGCTGTAATGGCTAAAGGGGGGTCTTTGTTTGCGAAAAAAGATGTATTTATTTTCAATTTATATATAAAGCTACGGCTCTATTTTTGATTATTGTAAGGCAGTATGTATGTGTTTAGATATCAATTGATATTGATTTGAAGTAGGTAGTTATAAAATAGTATATTTTAAGAAGTTAATGTCTCCGGCAATCAAAATGATAGGAAACAAACAAGAGATAGATTGAAACTTGGGTAGAATGCTAAAACAAACTCTTTTCTATAATGTAAATAGTCTTGAGATTTATAGTTATGCACTATATAAAATGAAAGTATTTATTTGAAACGTCCAACTATATGACGTAAAATTAATTACATGTTTGAATGAGTTGCTTTAAAGTGTAAATACAACAAAGTATTAATTGCACTTATTTATTGTGATTAAATTCATCCAAACAGCAATAGGGAGAACTTTGAAATCCTCATATCTCACAACAGTATGAGATATGTCAATATAAATTCATTCATACATCATTACGCGATCGATGTATTTATATGAATGTAAAAAAGCTCGGATAGGGTATGGATTTGAATTTAAATCACTTAAGTGATTATAGAGACAAGTCATTACCAATCCGGGCTTTATTTTTGTTGGTTTTACTTTAAACTTTAGATATTAAAAAATGGGCACGTTCTTTAAACATTTAAATTTTATCGTATTCATCTTTAATATCACCAACAATATTTTCAAGAATGTTTTCCATCGTAATCATCCCTATAGTACGTTGCTTATCATCTAAAATGAGTGCTATGTGGATTTGATTAGCTTTCATTTGTTCTAATACATCATGATATTTGCTATTGTGGTTAAATTTTAAAATATGGCTTGTTATTTCTAAAAGTGAGCCTAAATTGTTAGTTAACAAATCTTTAGCATGAATATATCCGATAATATTATTTTTTGTATTTTCATAAACTGGGAATCTGGAATAGGAAGCTGATTGAACATATGATTTAATTTCATTGACGTCACTTTCAACATTGATTACAGCCATTTTTTCCCATGGGATATAACCATCTTTGATAAGCATTTCATCAAATGCAAAAGCACGATTAATATGTGTTAATTCATTTTCTGAAATTTCGCCACCTTCATGACTTTCTTTAATTAGCATTTTCAATTCTTCTTCTGAATGATATAACTCGCTTTCTTTTGAAGGCTGCATGCCAAATAGTTTTAATACGAACCTAGCTGACCCGTTAAGAATATAGATAAAAGGATAAAATAATTTATAAAACATAATAATTGGTTTGGCTATCATAAGTGTAATGTTTTCTGCTTTTTGTAGCGCTATCGTTTTTGGAGCCATTTCTCCTATAACCACATGTAAATACGTAGCTATCACAAAAGCGCTTATTAAAGTTAATATATGAATCATTGTTTCAGAAAGTCCAATACTACTAAAAAGTGGGTGCAGCAGAAATTCAAATGTTGATTCACCGACCATCCCGATACCTAAGGCCGTAATTGTAATCCCTAATTGACAAGCTGCTAGGTATTCATCTAAATGTGTAACAACTTTTTGTGCAGCTATGGCATTTTTGTTATTGTTGTTTGCTAAAGAATGAATCCGGGATGTGCGCACTTTAACAATGGCAAATTCTGTAGCCACAAAGAAAGCTGTTAGTGCTAGTAAAATAATAAAAGTAAGTAAACTAAAAAAAGTTCCCAAAAATTAATTAATTCCTCCGTTATTTTGAATTTAACCCAAAAAAGGGTTGAAGTAAAATTATATATAAAGTGTAAAGGTATTGCCACTAAAAAGGTGTGAAATTTAAGATTAATAATGTTTTGTCCATTTAATAAAATAGTTACATTTAAAAATGGGGGATTAAATTATTACACGCGCTTAAAACAATCTATAATAACACTTAAATGAACGGTCATTACTTAATATACAAAAAAGGATAGCTCGTTTTCAGAAATGTTTGTATTGAACATTTTGAATTTAACCATCCTTTTTTATAAGTATTTATATAAATAGAAATAATCAAATTGTCATGATTATTACAAAAGAATTTAATCAATCAATAACGTAGGTTGATTAAAAATCGTCGCTTGTAATACGTCCCAACCTATAGCTTATGAGGTAGCCTAACACAACCAAAATAATAGAAACACCCCATGTAACGGCACCGCTTGGCAAACCAGGGAAAACAGCATAAAGCGATCCGACTACAAAGCCAATAATAAGCGCATAAGTTAAGTAAGTATAATAATTTAAGAGATATTGAATCAGTTTACTTGAAAATAAGAAACCAAAAATAATACCCAAGCCTACTGTTAATAGAATAGGTATAGCGTTGAAGTTTAAAGACATAAATTCTGAAATTGAAAACATCACGGTACCATAAACGCCAAACACTAATAGCATAAAGGAACCTGAAATCCCAGGGAGTAACATAGCACTAGAAGCACAAACACCTGCAATAAAATATTTAATAATAAGACCAGTTGATAATTCAAGCGTTTCTCCTGCGTGTTTATCTCCATTATTTAATAAGGTAATAACTACAATAATGACAATGCCTAGTAACATAATTAAGTAATGGGATATATTAAATGTTTCTTTGACTCTTGCGGTTTTAAGTAAATAGGGGATAATACCTGCGATTAATCCTACAAAAAAGAACATCGTCGGTACTGTGTGTTCACTTAAGAGATAGTTAATTACTTTACTCAATAAACCTATGGCGATTACCATACCAAGGCCGATTGGAATCAGAAATTGTAAACTTTTCCAAATTCTTTTTGAAAATATCCCACTAACAGATTGTATAAAATCATCATAGATACCTAGCAATAAAGCGATTGTACCGCCACTAACACCAGGCACTAAATCAGTAGTACCCATCGCAAATCCTTTCCAAAGATTTGACCATTTAAACTGTGACATATCAAAACCCTTTCTATCTAAAATATAATAAAAATAATAGCATAATTTTACGTAGAACTATATTAAAAACAAAAGTAAAGACGAATTAATGATTATAGAATACACTTTGAGAAAAATATCATTGTTGACGTAAAATTGAGTTGAGAACATCATATCTTATATTATCAGTTAATCGATATATAATAGCGTTATCAAAAATAATTGTGTTTTGATAACAATTTTAATTTAGCACTTGAAAAGGTTTATATTCCAAGACAATTACGTTATAATTAGATGATGTAACAAGGGATCAGTCTTTTGACTGTAGATTAAAATTATTATAAACTAGATAGGAAAAACATATCATATAATACGGAGGGAATATGTATGCCATCAACATTAGAAATTAAAGACCTACATGTGTCTATTGAAGATAAAGAGATTCTTAAAGGTGTTAATTTAACAATTAACACAGGAGAAATACATGCAGTAATGGGACCTAACGGTACAGGTAAATCAACGCTTTCATCTGCAATTATGGGACATCCAAGTTTTGAAGTAACACAAGGCGAAGTACTTTTAGATGGTGTTAACGTTTTAGAATTAGACGTTGACGATCGTGCAAAAGCAGGCCTTTTCCTAGCTATGCAATATCCATCAGAAATTACTGGTGTAACGAATGCTGACTTTATGCGTTCTGCTATTAATGCAAAACGTGAAGAAGGCGAAGAAATTAACTTAATGCAATTTATTAAAAAGTTAGATAAAGAAATGGACTTTTTAGATATTGATCAAGATATGGCGCAACGTTATTTAAATGAAGGTTTCTCAGGCGGGGAGAAAAAACGTAATGAAATTCTTCAGTTAATGATGTTAGAACCAAAATTTGCTATCTTAGACGAAATTGACTCTGGGCTTGATATTGATGCATTAAAAGTTGTATCAAAAGGTATTAACCAAATGCGTGGAGAAACATTTGGTTCATTAATTATTACTCACTATCAACGTCTATTAAATTACATTACACCAGATCACGTACACGTTATGTATGGCGGTAAAATTGTGACTTCAGGTGGCCCTGAATTAGCAAAACGTCTTGAAGAAGAAGGTTATGAATGGGTTAAAGAAGAGTTTAACGCGGCAGAATAAGTCTAAATTCATATAAAACATTAATATAGATGAATAGTTAGGTTTTGATTTATACCAATGAATTAAATCATACAATCATCAAATGGGAGGAAAAAAGTATGACGACTGAAACTTTAAACATTTCTGAAGCGCAACTTGTTGAATATTCACAAGCCCATAACGAACCTTCTTGGCTAACTGAATTACGTAAAGAAGCGTTGAAATTAACTGAAACTTTAGAAATGCCAAAACCAGATAAAACAAAAATTACTAGATGGGATTTCGATTCGTTTAAAAAACATGAAACAACAGGTAATATTTATGAATCATTAGAGGAATTACCACATGAAGTTAGAGAGATTATTGATGTTGAAAACACTGAGAATTTAATTATTCAACATAATAATACATTAGCTTTTACAAAAGTTTCGGATTCAGCTCAAAATGACGGTGTTATTGTCGAAGGGCTATCAGAAGCTTTAGTAAATCATCCAGATTTAGTAAAAGCATATTTTATGAATGAAACTGTGACAGTTGATGAACATAGATTAACTGCATTACACACTGCACTCTTAAATGGTGGCGTATTTGTATATGTACCTAAAAATGTAGTAGTTGAACATCCAATACAATACGTAGTATTACACGATGATGAAAATACAAGTTTATTTAACCATGTTATCATTGCTGCAGAAGAAAGTGCTGAAGTGACTTATGTAGAAAACTATTTATCAATTGCTAGTGGAGAAGGTAACCAACTTAATATTGTTTCAGAAGTTACTGCTGGCGCTAATTCAAAAATCACATATGGTTCAGTGGATTATTTAGATAAAGGCTTTACTGGCCATATCATCCGTCGTGGCGTTACTGAAGCAGATGCAACAATTAATTGGGCGTTAGGTTTAATGAATGAAGGTAGCCAAGTTATTGATAATACAACTAATTTAATTGGTGACCGTTCTGAAAGTGAATTAAAATCAGTAGTTATTGGTACTGGCTCACAAAAAATTAACTTAACTTCTAAAATTGTTCAGTACGGCAAAGAAACAAATGGTTATATCTTAAAACATGGTGTCATGTTGGAAGGTGCACAAACGGTATTTAACGGTATTGGTTACATCAAACATGGTGGTACTAAATCAATGGCTAACCAAGAATCACGTGTGCTTATGTTATCTGAAAAAGCCCGCGGAGATGCTAACCCAATTCTACTAATCGATGAAGATGATGTGGAAGCAGGTCATGCTGCCTCAGTAGGCCGTGTGGATCCAGAGCAACTATACTACCTAATGAGTCGTGGTATTTCACGTCAAGAAGCCGAACGTTTAGTTATCCATGGTTTCTTAGACCCTGTTGTAAGAGAATTACCAATTGAAGATGTTCAACGTAAATTGCGTGAAGTAATTGAATTAAAAGTTAATAAATAATGAATGTTAAATAGGATCGAAACCACAGCAAACGCACATTAAGAGAACATGGTCGGTCATTAATACAAATGACGTGTTACATGTACTGACTTAATTTGAGACGTACTGTTATTTTCTTAGTATTTGCTATGGTTTCATTATTGATTTTTAAATAAGAAAGGTCTGTGAATAATTTGACCGAATCACTAAATGTTAACGAAATTATAAAAGACTTCCCTATCCTTAACCAAGAAGTTAATAATAATCGCCTTGCTTATTTAGATACAACTGCAACCAGTCAAACACCAATTCAAGTGATTGACGTTATAGATGATTACTATAAACGTTACAACTCTAATGTCCACCGTGGTGTGCATACGCTTGGATCACTAGCAACAGATGGTTATGAAAATGCACGTGAAACAGTGAGACGTTTCATCAATGCTAAATATTTTGAAGAAATCATTTTCACACGCGGTACAACCGCCTCAATTAATATGATCGCACGTAGCTATGGAGATGCAAATATTAATGAAGGTGATGAAATTGTAGTCACTGAAATGGAACACCATGCTAATATTGTTCCATGGCAACAATTAGCTAAACGTAAGCAGGCATCTTTGAAATTCATTCCATTGACTGAAGATGGTGAACTAGCAATTGAAGATGTAAAAGCGACAATCAATGATAATACTAAAATAGTAGCAATTACGCATGTGTCAAATGTGCTTGGTACAATTAACGATATTAAGGCAATCGCTGAAATAGCGCATGAACACGGAGCAATCATTAGCGTGGATGGTGCGCAAGGTGCGCCACACATAGATTTAGATATGCAATCGCTAGATGTTGATTTTTATAGTTTTAGTGGCCATAAAATGTTAGGGCCTACCGGCATTGGCGTATTGTATGGCAAACGCGCACTGCTGAATGAGATGGAACCAGTAGAATTTGGCGGAGATATGATAGATTTTGTTGAAAAATATGATGCTTCATGGGCAGATTTGCCAACTAAGTTTGAGGCAGGTACACCGTTAATTGCTCAAGCAATAGGCTTAGCAGAAGCGATTCGCTATATTCAAAATTTAGGCTTTGATGCGATACAAGCACATGAACATGAATTGACGGCGTATGCTTACGATAAAATGTCTGAAATTGAGGGTGTTGAAATATACGGCCCGCCTAAAGATAGACGCGCAGGTGTTATTACTTTCAACATGACTGATGTTCATGCGCATGATGTTGCAACTGCAGTAGATACTGAAGGTGTAGCAGTTAGAGCAGGCCATCATTGTGCGCAACCACTGATGAGATGGTTAAATCAATCATCAACTGCACGTGCTAGTTTCTACATTTATAATACTAAAGAAGATATTGATCAGTTAGTTGAGTCCTTGAAGCAAACGAAGGAGTTTTTCTCATATGAATTTTAATAATTTAAATCAGTTGTATCGTTCAGTAATTATGGATCATTATAAAAATCCGAGAAACAAAGGAAATTTAGATAGTGGTGCTATGACAGTTGATATGAACAATCCGACTTGTGGGGATCGTATCCATCTTACGTTTGATATAGAAGATGGCTTCATTAAAGATGCGAAATTTGATGGTGAAGGTTGTTCAATTTCAATGTCTAGTGCTTCAATGATGACAGAAGCTGTTAAAGGGCATTCCTTGGCTGAAGCAATGCAAATGAGTCAAGAATTCACTAAAATGATGCTCGGCGAAGATTATGAAATTAGCGAAGAAATGGGAGATATTGAGGCGTTGCAAGGCGTTTCTCAATTCCCAGCTAGAATTAAGTGTGCTACTTTGGCATGGAAAGCTTTAGAAAAAGGCACAGTTGAAAAAGAAGGCAACACAGAAGATTAATCGATCTTGATACGTTGACATTGTGTAAATTTCCATTCACACTAGATATAACAACAAGATTATGATTGAACATGATTAAAGTATAAACGAGTTTGCCTTGAACGTGAGTCGTTTTAATATATAAAAGGAGTGATTTAAATGGCTAAAAAAGCACCTGATGTGGGAAATTATCAATATGGTTTCCATGACGAAGATGTTTCCATTTTTAGATCAGAACGCGGTTTAACAGAAAATATCGTCCGTGAGATTTCAAATATGAAAGAAGAGCCAGAATGGATGCTTAACTATAGATTGAAAGCATTAAAACAATTCTATAAAATGCCAATGCCACAATGGGGTGGAGATTTATCTGAATTGAATTTTGATGATATCACTTATTATGTTAAGCCTTCTGAGCAAACAGAGCGTTCATGGGATGAAGTTCCTGAAGAAATCAAACGTACATTTGATAAATTAGGTATCCCTGAAGCTGAACAAAAATACCTTGCTGGTGTTTCAGCTCAATATGAATCAGAAGTTGTTTATCACAACATGGAAAAAGAACTTGAAGATAAAGGTATCGTCTTTAAAGATACTGACAGTGCATTAAAAGAAAATGAAGAGCTATTTAGACAGTATTTCTCAACAGTTGTACCTGCTGCAGATAACAAATTCGCAGCATTAAATTCAGCTGTTTGGTCTGGTGGTTCATTCATTTATATACCAAAAAATATCAAATTAGATACGCCTTTACAAGCTTATTTCCGTATCAACTCTGAAAATATGGGGCAATTTGAACGTACATTAATCATTGCTGATGAAGGTGCTTCAGTTAACTATGTTGAAGGTTGTACAGCACCAGTATATACAACAAGTTCTTTACACTCAGCTGTAGTTGAAATTATCGTACACAAGGATGCGCATGTCCGTTACACTACAATTCAAAACTGGGCTAATAACGTATATAACTTAGTTACAAAACGTACATTAGTTCATGAAAACGGTAATATGGAATGGGTTGATGGTAACCTAGGCTCTAAACTAACAATGAAATATCCAAACTGTGTGCTTATTGGTGAAGGCGCTAAAGGTAGTACACTATCTATCGCATTTGCTGGTAAAGGACAAGTACAAGATGCTGGGGCGAAGATGATGCATAAAGCACCTAACACATCATCAACGATTGTATCTAAATCAATTTCTAAAGATGGCGGTAAAGTTATTTATCGTGGTATTGTTCACTTTGGCCGTAAAGCTAAAGGCGCGCGTTCTAATATCGAATGCGATACTTTAATCTTAGATAATGAATCTACTTCAGATACAATTCCTTATAACGAAGTATTTAATGACAATATTTCATTAGAACACGAAGCTAAAGTATCTAAAGTTTCTGAAGAACAATTATTCTATTTAATGAGTCGCGGTATTTCTGAAGAAGAAGCAACTGAAATGATTGTAATGGGCTTCATCGAACCATTTACAAAAGAGCTTCCAATGGAATACGCAGTAGAAATGAACCGTCTAATTAAATTCGAAATGGAAGGCAGTATTGGTTAGTTTGAAACGCTGATATAAAGCCTTTTTGAACAATCAATAAGCACGACTGATACCAATTTGATACCATTTACTTTTAAATGTTGTCGAATATGCGTATTGCGTCGTGCTTTTTTTGTGTATATAAGTGACTATACGTTTGCATTGTTTCGGTTATTTGTGAATGACGCATAAGTGATTGTAATACAAAAATATCTACACCATTGTTAGCTAAATAAGACGCATAAGAATGTCTTAATGTGTGAATGTCATAGTTAGGAAAGACTTGTTTATATTTCTTGTGTAAATGGCTATAGTGTTTAGGTTCCATTCCACCAAATATAAAATAGTTATCATCAAAGTATTTGTAATTATTAGACATTAAGCTATATCTTTCAATTAAAATATCATTTATAAAAATTGGCAAAGGTACAATATCTTCAGATGATTCAGTTTTAGCGCGATTATAAATTTTCCTATTAGTTACATCCATTGTTTTACTTATAGATAGTTCTTTTTTATATTTGTTGTAATCATTCCATGTTAGTGCCATTGCTTCTCCTACGCGTAATCCAGTGTAGAACATTAATTTTAACAACTCTCTATAATCTTGGTTATCTATATTATCGATTTTATCTTCGAATTCTTCTCTTAACATATATTTGGGTTTTGGTTTAACACGTGGTATCGGCGTAATAGAAATAGTTGGATCAATTCGCAAACCAAAATGTTTTTTAGCGTGATTTATTACAACTTTAAAACCAGACCAAATAGTACGTGCTGAGTTAGGGCTAGGCATATTTTTCATTAGATAACTTCTAAACTCTTGGCACTGATTTTGCTTGATTTGGTTCATTTTAATATGGCCGAACCTTTCTTTTATGTGCAACTTGTATTCATTTTCTTTTCTTCGTCTTGTTTTCTCTCTTAAATCAGTGTTATCTAAATAGTGATTAAATATATAATCAAATGTATTAGAATCACTGTAACCCGTTTCTATTTCTGTTAAAAAGCTAGCTTCTGCTGCTTTAGCTTCTCGTTTCGTTCTGAATCCGCGTTTTACTTTTCGCTTATTATTACCGTATACATCTTTATAACGAGTGGAAAAATAGTATTTATTAGTAATTTCATCTTTATAAATTGGCATATTTTAGTCATTCCTCCTAAAAAAGATAAAAATATATAGGGCATGATTAAAATGCCCTTGTATGTTATGAAATGTCAGATTTTTTAATTATCCAATCAGCTTTATAAGTTTCTAGATGAGGGTCAAAGTTCATTTCAGCTTTATATTCTTCTGCATCTGGTACATCAAAGTATGTGTATCCACTTACTGTGTTATTAGTGTTTAAGAATTCACTGAACCCGTCATTAGTATCGTCCATACCGAAGAAATTTTTCTGAGTTTCATTATCTACTGTGAGATTGAATACGTCATCAGTAGCTAAGAAACGTTCTTCACCATTATTCTTAAACTTGTATGAAACTTTTAAGATATTCCCTTTCTCTGGTGTTGAATACTCGTTGTCAGATTGGACAAATTCTGCATTAGTAACTGTAACCTCTGCACCACCAACTTTAAGCGTTTCTCCTAGACTTAATTCTTTCTTTTCATTACTATTTTCGTCACTGTCTTCACCAGTAGTATCTGCCTCACTTATTTCAGTGCTGTTATTTTTCTCTACTGTATAATCATCGTCGTTACTTGGAACCGAAGCAATTCCACCTATAAAACAAAGCAATCCAGCACCAAAAAGTACCCCGGTACTAATCAGTGAAGTTTTTACTTTTTGTTTAGTAACTGCTTTAACTATAGTGATAATTAACATGATTATAAAAGCTAAAGAAAAGCCAACCCATAGTATAAATAACAAATTCCCCATAAAAACCCTCCTAATAAATTTTAAAAAACACAATATTTCTATTATATAAAAACAATATATATAAAGCTATAGCTTATATCAAAAAGTATTTCTTTTATTAAAAATATAATAAACAAAATGTTATTACTTTATTTCTACAATATCTAATGGTTCAAATTGAATGTAATAACCCTCATATTTTACATAAGTCCCAAATTGTTTTTTATAATCTTCTATCGCTGCATAGAAATACGATCTATCTATTTGCATGGTTAAACACATATCATAAACGTCGCCCCATACACCTTGTTTATAACATTTAATTAATTTTTCTAAAGGTACAGCTAATTTAAAACCGAAACGTCTAGCTTTCAATTCTTGTCTTAGGCTATCAACATGAGACTGAGTAGAATTAGTATAAGCGCTTAGAATATTACCATAAGATGTTTCGTGATGTCCTAATTCTTCTGCAATAAATCCATTCTGTATATAATGATTAGCTTTACCTGTTATAGTAATTAACCCATCGGGGTCTATATCGTCTCTTAAATAGTACCCGCCAGCTTTTCTAGGTAAATTATAATCAATTTCTAATGCAACTTTAGAGTATTCCTCTAATAATTCTTCTCTTAACTGCATAAAACATTAACCCCTTACTTCTTTTTGTTTCTTCTCATCATTCTTCTAGCTTCTATATAAGCAAGTATTTCTTCAATCTCTTCTTCTGAAGCATCATCATCTATATGAGCAGCAATAACTTCTGAAATGTCCTTTTTGCTGTCTTTTTTAAATGTTGGGTCTATATCAGACTTATTTACATTTAATACATCTGCTACTTTTTGGACATTATCTGGGTTTATTAAAGTTTTATTATTTAAATAATCAGAGATTGTACTTTTGGAAATACCAGTTTTGTCTGCTAATTTCAGTTGTGTTAACCCTTGTTGTTTCATTAAGTTTTTAATATTCTTTGAAATTTGTGCTTTCAACTCTTGATTTCTGTCCATAATCATTACCTCTTAATTTAATTATTTGTTAACTACAGTATATAGGTAGAAAAACGGTAAAGCAAGTAAAATTTCGGATTGTTTCGGAATTTTTATAAAAAATACGAAAAATATCGTTTGACATTCCGAGGTAATTCGGATAAACTTGTAAATAGTTAAAGAAAGAGGTGATTAAACAAATGCAAATTACTATGCGAGCCGCAAGGGTTAATGCTGGTTATACGCAAGGTCAAGCCTCTAATGAATTAGGTATTAACACTGATACTCTTGTTAGATATGAAAAAGATAATTCTAAAATTGGAAGAGATATTATTGTTAAAATGCAAGACCTATATAAAACAGATGCAGACCATATTTTTTTTGGAGTTGAGTCCGAATTTATTCGGAAATTAAGAGAAAGTTAAAAGGGGGAAAACAAATGCAAGATTTACAAGTATTCCAAAACTCTCAATTTGGAGATTTAGAAATTTTAACTATTGAAGGCAAGGAATGGTTTCCAGCAGTTAAAGTAGCAGAAGTATTAGGATATACAAATCCTCACAAAGCAGTAAGAGATCATACGAAAGAACGTGGGGTAACGATTCGTTCAGTCATCGACTCACTAGGAAGATACCAAGATAAAAAATTCATTGACGAAGGTAATTTATACAGGTTAATCACTAAATCAAAATTACCACAAGCAGAACAATTTGAAGAATGGGTATTCGAAGATGTTTTACCAACATTAAGAAAAACTGGAGGTTACCAAGTACCTACCGACCCAATGGATGCACTTAAATTAATGTTTGAAGCTACTGAGCAAACTAAAGAAGAAATACAAAGTGTTAAATCAGATGTAATTGATTTAAAAGACAAACAGAAGCTTGATACAGGAGAGTACAACCTAATCACTAGAACAATTCATCAGCGCGTGGCATACATCAGACAAATACACGGATTACCTTACAGTAAAGAAGTTAACACACCTTTATACAAAGAGATAAACAATAATGTTAATACAATGACAGGTTCTAAAACTAGATCGCAAATCAAGCAGAAGTACTTTGATGATGTATTGGATATGGTAGCTAACTGGTTCCCGTCTCAATCGACAATGTATGTGATTAGACAATTAGAAATGGATTTAGAGGAGGAAACGGAATGAACGAATTTAAATTAAACAAAGAAATAATAGAGAGTCATCAAGAATATAAAGATATTTTGTATAAACACGCATTAGAAATTTATAAAGATTCTATTGATAGTGCAGAAACATACGGAGAGGCTTACAAGATAATTGAAGGCATCGAATTTAAAGTTAAACAGGAACCAGAACTAGTAGATTTTCTTCCAATTTACGAATTAGCTCTTGTTATTTTAGAACAAAAAATGCGTGCTACTCCAATTAAGAAGTAACACGCAACGATGATTACAAATCGCTATTCAAACGTGCGTTAGTTAAACGGTTTTGTTCATCTTTGAAATCATTCTGGACTCTATCTATATCTCTGATGACTCTTCTTTTAACTCTTTCATCTTCGGTATATAGGGAGAACAGTTCGCTCAGTGCTGAAGCGAGATTCGTGTTGTCAACACCGTTATCTTTTAAAATTTGGTCTATTTCATCAAATTTTAATTGGTACTTTTCTTGACGCATAGTTATTTTCACCACCCACTATCGCAGTAGCGATAAATCAATTATACCAGAAAGGAGTCATTGCAATGATTAAAAATGTACTAACTTCAAAAGATGTAGCGAATGTATTGGAGGTTTCTGCATCTACTGCATGTAAATATATCAAACGAATGAACGAAGAAATGGAAAAACAAGGTTACTTCACTATTTCAGGTAGAGTGCCAGTTAAAATGTTCCAGGAAAAATTCCCGTATCACGAGATACCAGAAGAAGTATTAAAAGGAAAGGAGGGGTAGCATGAAGAAAACAATAATGACATTTCTTACAATACCATTTATAACTTTACCAATAGCACTAATAACAAATGACTTTTTTATCGGTATGGTACTTTCTGTACTTGCAAGTTACGGCATTTACATGTTCTGGGACGCGTTTTTCGACACAATAAAAAAAGAGGAGGTTTAACCAATGGAACAAATAACAGTTACAAAAGAAGAATTACTTGAATTAGTAGAAAAAGCTGTAAGTAAAAGGTTAGATAACGTAAAAAGTAAAGGGCCAAAACAAATATTTACTGATGTTGAGATTAAACCAGATGAACTAAAAGAAGTGAATCAAAAGTTTTTTATACCTATTTCCCCAACGAATATGTCAATAGATTTATATAATACACTTTCAATTTGGAAATTTAATAAACAGGTTAATGTCTCTTCTAACAAAAGCAATAGCTTTATGATTCATGACAACTTAAGAATTTTGACACAACGCGCTTTAGGAGCTAACAGAAACACTGAAATATATAAAGAAGATTATGAATTTGCAGAAGAATGCTACAAAGAATTAAAGGACAAGTTTTTAGAACTTTACGAAAAACATCTCGAACGAAATTTAACAAAAAAGACTGAAAGCAAGGGCAATTGCTAACAGTCAAAGTAAGTTATTTAAGAAATTTATAACTTAAATATACACGGAATAGAGGTGTTTCGTCAAATGGCGAAGGATATTATAACTTACGTTATTAAAGCAAGGACAGACTTTGACGACTTATATATAAGTAATAAACCAATTGATAAAAAATCAACTATTAAATATTCAAACTATATTGGCGATGCACGTGAGTTTGATGGGACAGAAAAATCTTCAATAGACATGACAAGACATAAAGCGATAAAGAAAGTATATCCAGCATCATATTTTGTAGATACGGAGGAATACAATGACTGAACAAACATTATTCAATCAACTTAATTCAAAGAATGTGAATGACCATGTAGAGAAGAAAAATGGCTTAACGTACTTAGCTTGGTCATATGCACATCAAGAATTAAAACGAATTGATCCAACATATACAACAAAATATCACGAATTCCCACATCCAGATGTAAACAGAGATGATTATTTTGTACCGTTTCTTGCTACACCAGAAGGTTACTTTATACAAACGTCAGTAACTGTAAAAGGACAAACTGAAACTGAATGGCTGCCAGTATTAGACTTTAGAAACAAAGCGTTATCCAAAGGTAGCGCAACACCATTTGATATAAACAAAGCAATGAAAAGATGCTTCGTTAAAGCAGCAGCACTACACGGATTAGGTTTATATATCTATAACGGTGAAGAAGTGCCGAGTGCAAGTGACAATGACATAACAGAGTTAGAAGAAAAGATAAATCAATTTGTCAGTATCTCACAAGAAAAGGGACGAGATGCCACATTAGATAAAACAATGCGTTGGTTAGGTATTTCTAATATCAACAAAGTATCGCAAAAAGAAATTGCAAATGCACATGCAAAATTAGACGCAGGACTAAAACAATTAGACAAGGATGATGAAAATGATAAATAGAGTAGTGTTAGTTGGTCGTTTAACTAAAGACCCAGAGTTCAGAACAACACCATCTGGAGTGAATGTGGCGAATTTTACCTTAGCTGTTAACAGAACGTTTACAAATGCTCAAGGAGAACGTGAAGCAGACTTTATCAATGTAGTTGTTTTTAAAAAACAAGCAGAAAATGTAAACAATTACTTATTCAAAGGCAGCTTAGCAGGCGTTGATGGCCGTATACAGTCACGTAGTTATGAAAATAATGAAGGGAAACGAGTATTCGTTACAGAAGTAATAGCGGACAGTGTTCAATTTTTAGAACCTAAAGGGAACAACAATCAACAAAATGTTTCAAAAGGGCAACAGTCAAGTACTAATAAGCAACAGCCAAGCAATGACAACCCATTTGCAAACGGTGTAGATGTGGATGATTCAACATTACCGTTTTAAAGAGGTGATTACATGAAAGAGATTTGGAAAGATGTTGTCGGCTATGAAGGTATTTACGAAATAAGTGATCATGGACGAGTGAGAACACACAAAGACAAGACTACACACAGTGTTAAACATGGGTTGCGAAAGTGGAAACAAAGAATGTTGAAAGATAAAACTCCAAATGGAAGAGATGTAAGAGTAACACTTTGGAAAGATAAAACACCGAAAAGTTATCTAGTCCATAG
This sequence comes from Staphylococcus sp. GDY8P120P, assembly GCF_017892065.1. Classification (NCBI taxonomy): domain Bacteria; kingdom Bacillati; phylum Bacillota; class Bacilli; order Caryophanales; family Staphylococcaceae; genus Staphylococcus; species Staphylococcus sp. GDY8P120P. Next base: position 296,542 of record NZ_JAESKI010000002.1, read on the forward strand.
ATTAGTAGCCTTTACTTTTATACCTACTGTTAAAGATAAGAATTGTGTCAATCATATTGACGGGAACCCAAAAAACAATCATGTAGATAATTTGGAATGGTGCACTTATAAAGAAAATCAAAATCATGCTTTTGAAAATGATTTAATGCGCACGAACCTAAAAGTTAAGTTGATTCAAATAAAAACAGGTATACAACTAGAATTTATAAGTATGGCTAGAGCTGATAAATGGTTGGAAAGAGCTACAGGATATACAAGTGGGCGTTTAAAAAAGGGTTACAACATTTTAAATGCAAAAGATGGCAATGAGTATAAAGTAGAGAAGTTGATATAAATGCCAATTATTAAAAACTACATCCAGCAAGATGACGGCACAATAACTGCTGTCATCAAGGGTGTAACTTTAGAAAACAAAGACTTCTTACTGTTAGATAACGGACTAGAAGTAGAGTGCGATGTAATCGTGAATGATCCATACAAGATAACAGATAAGCAACGCAGAAAAGTATTCGCAATGGTAAGAGATATATTCAATCATTACGGTCAACCAATGGATTATCTACGTTACATGTTTCAAAAACAATTAGAGTTTCTACATGGTTACGAACCTATTTCATTAAGCAACTGTAGCAGAAGACAAGCCAGTGAATTAATAGAGTTAATTTTAGACTTTGTATTCACTCATGACATACCTATGAATAAGGCTACTAGCGACCTTATGAGCAACGATAACTATTTTATATATAAATCTACTATAAGCAGAATATGCGTTGTCTGTGGCGCTAAAAATGCAGATTTAGCACACTATCAAGCAGTAGGCAGAGGACGTAACAGAAACAAGATAAATCACTACGGAAACAAAGTATTAGCATTATGTAGATTCCACCACAATCAACAACACAATATAGGAATGGATAGTTTTAATAAACTACATCATTTAGAAAATGCTTGGGTGGATGTGGACGAGAAACTAAACAAGATGCTGAAAGGAGAGCAAGTAGATGGCAACATTTAGAGTTTATAAAGAGAGCGGGAACTTTGTAACGGTTCATAAAAACTTTATACACGACCCTAATATAAGTTGGAAAGCTAAAGGTATATTACTTTATTTACTTAGTAGACCAGATGACTGGCAAGTATATGAGAAAGAATTGGAAAAGCACAGTCTTGATGGTAGAGATAGTTTGAAGAATGGAATTAAAGAATTAGAGACGACTGGTTATATTGTTAGAACACGTAAACGTGATGACAAAGGGCGTTTAAGAGAATATGAATACTCTGTTTATGAACAACCTACCCAGAACGGATTATCCAACGTAGGTTTATCCAACGTAGGGAAAACCAACACAGGATTATCCAACGTAGGAAAACCCGTCCCTACTAATAATGACTTTACCAATAATGAATTAACTAATAATAACAATACTGATAATGACAGTAGTAGTACACAGCCATCGCCATTTGATTTCTATCAAGAAAATGGATTTGGAATGCTCAAACCTTATGTAGCAGAACAAATTAATTATTGGATAGATGATTTTGAAGAGAATGGCAATGAAATAGTTAACGAAGCTATGAAAGAAGCAGTTAACAATAACGTTACTAATTGGAATTATGTGAACACGATATTAAAAGCTTGGTACAACGATGGTGTGAAAAACCTAGAAGATGTTAAAGCACGAAATAATAAGCGTTCAAATAAAGATAAGGTTTTGACAGGGCAAGATATGCTTGAACGAATGAAACATGACCCTAGTTATTGGGATTAGGAGTGATTAAATGAAACAAATGTTAAGCCCTAAAATAACGGAAACACTTAAGCAATATGAAGCTAATGAGATAGAAAGAGGTCTGTATTGTGAGAAGTGCGGTAACAAGTATGACTTGCACAAGTTTGGTAGTGGTTACAAATACCGAGACGGTTGTGAATGTAGCATGATTGCAGCAGGAATAGAAGCAGAGAAAAAGCGTAAGCAGAAAGCAATCAATAACATATTTAATCAATCTAATGTTAATTACTCATTACAGGATGCCACAGTAAATAACTATCAACCACAGAACCAATCACAAACAGATGCTAAACAAACAGCTATAGAGTACGTCAAAACGTTTTCTATAGATAAACCTAAGTCATTAATCATGCAAGGCTCATACGGTACTGGTAAATCGCATCTAGCCTATGCTATAGCGAAAGCAATTAAGGCACAAGGTTATTCTGTAGCATTTATGCACATACCAATGTTAATGGATCGTATCAAAGCTACTTACAATAAAAACGCAGATGAAACGACAGACGAACTCGTTAAGTTACTAAGTAGCATAGATTTACTTGTGCTAGATGATATAGGTGTAGAGAACACTGAACATACATTAAACAAACTATTCAGCATTGTAGATAACAGAGTAGGTAAAAATAACATATTCACTACTAACTTTAGCGATAAAGAATTAAATCAAAATATGAATTGGCAACGTATTAATTCAAGAATGAAACATAATTCACGCCAAGTGAGAGTACTTGGTGATGACTACAGGGAGAGAGACGCATGGTAACTAAACAATTTATTAAACAAAACCTTGAGTGTTCAGATATATACGCTCAGAAACTAATTAACTACGCACAAGGAGACGAGAAAGTGTTATATGACCTATTTATCCAAAAATTAAATGAAAGACGTACACGTCAAGCTATTTGCGAGGTGGGATAGATGGGGTTAAGAGAAAGATTTGGTCTATTCGATTCAAAAGGTAACAAAATGTTTACTGTCATACCTAACAATAAGGACGGCAGACATAGAGTGAGTGGCGTAATTAGAACGTTTTATGAAGGTCAACGTTGGTATTTGGATAATGAAGAATTAGAAACATTTATAAAAAACTACAAAGTAGAACGAGCGCATCAGAATAACATTTTTGATTATCTGTAGGAGTGAATAACGTGAGTAAATATAATGCTAGAAAAGTTGAGTATCAAGGAGTTGTATTCGATAGCAAAGTTGAATGTGACTACTACAAATATTTAGAGAGCCAACTCAATACAGGAAAGTTTGACTACATTGAGCTGCAACCTAAATATGAGTTGATACCTAAGACGAAGAAACAACGTAAAGCAGAGTATGTAGCAGACTTTGCATTGTGGAAAGATAGCATACTAATCGAAGTTATAGACGTTAAAGGTATGGCTACAGAAACAGCTAAATTGAAAGCTAAGATATTTAGATACTTATACCCAGATGTTGAGCTTGTATGGATATGTAAAGCACCAAATTATACAGGTAAGCAATGGATAACATACGAAGAACTACAAAAGGTCAAAAGAGAACGCAAGAAAGCGAAGTGATCTAAGTGAACGAAGAAACAGCGACTATTCGCTACAAAGTATATGTTGAGAAGAAAGTGTATGTGAACCAAGGCGAAAGTGACAATGATGAAATAGAACGAATACACAATCAAATGTGGACATTAAGAGACGAGTACATGGACGCTGAACCATTAGAGTTCGAAGATGTAAAAATTATAGATAGGGGTTATTAACATGAAAACAATAACTATATTCGGAATGGAATACGACATATTAGGTGAAAATCTAAAGTCGTTGGAAAAGAACGGCATTACTGATAAGCAATTAAGAGTTAGATTGCTAAACGGATGGGCAATAAACGAAGCGTGCAAGGTACCTATAGGAATGAGAGTTAAAGATTATAGATTGATGCAGGCGTTTTGGAATGAAGAAGAAGATAACGAAGAAGCAAAACAAAACTATCATGACGAAAAGCAAAGAGAAGAACGCCCTTGGTTGTATGACGGTACACCGCAGAACCATAACAGAGGTAAGTGGTGCGAATACTTAATGAACACGAGTATATTTCCTAAGGTGGTGCGTTAGATGAAGATAAGAGACTTGAATATAAATGATTACGTTATTGTGTATGACTTAGGCAAGAGTGAGCATAGCGAAGGAATGACGGTAGTGGGGAGAGTAGCAAGACTTAGAAATTATGTAGTGGCAGAAAATGAAAACGAAGAAGATGGTTATACTGTTGCAGTGATTGAATCAATACCAGACATTGAATATGTAATCACAGACGACAACTACTTTGATTTGTGGAGTAACTATATAGAGAGTAAGACGGAGAGCGTGAGCACGCCTAACCCAGGTAAGATATATAGTTACAGTAATTCAACAGTTGGTCCTAATGAAGAAATTATATCTCATAGCCAATCCAACGACGTACAACAACGTAAGCGTAACCTCGGTTTTGATAATGTAAAAATACCAAATAGTAACAAAACTGTTCGATGGAAAGATAATGGAAACTTAGAGGTACAGTCAAGTTATGAACTGGATATTCCGGACTATATATTACAAGATGAAAAATCGGACGTAATAGGTTATTTGAATAAACAAATAAAATGCAAAGAGAATAATGATTTCATTGAAGAAATAGTTAAGAATTACAATCCGATAGTTGCTTATTATGTTGGAAAATCAATTGATAATTTAAGAGAAAACGAAATAGATAATGCTAGAGATTTACTTAACAAAGCATTTAAACATTGGGAGTGATTTCTATGCCAAAACCTAAATATGAATACGTTATATATCGTGGTGAAGAAGTTGTATGTGGTGGTTCTAGGATAGAGTGTGCAGAAAAATTAGGTATAAATCCTGAAACTATAACTAAGATTTCATCAGACAGCTACAAAAAGCATGCAAAGGAAAATTGGTATTACGGTGAAAAAGTAAGTATTGCAGAAATAGAAGCAGAGTTGTCGCTATGATACTTTCTGACACTATCAAAACTAAATACAAACTTGATACTAAAGGCAGAAATACTGTCGAAATGGCAAAGCTACTAAAAGATTATGGAGTTAAAGGATTTTTGATATCCGTAAATGCACACAGCATTGTCATGGCAGTGTTGCCAGAGGATAAAGCACATAACAGGAAAGTTTTAGATGAGTTGAAAGGGCTGGTGGAGTAGATGATTAGTCTAATTGGGTGGTTGTATTCTGAACAAAGATTTGGAGATGCGATTATAAAACTAGATGAAGAATATTACAATTATTTACTAGAGGAGTGATGGCGAGTGATTGATATTTACATCATATTATACTCTGAATTTGAACTTGCAGATTGTTATAACACCTATTCAGATGGTGTTTATCACACGAATAAAGATGAAGTAATTAAGCATTTAGAGAACAAAGGATATAAACATATTTGTGACGATGAATACAAAAGGGATTATAACGAGCATGCAGAAATATTACAACTTGATAAATGGAGTGATGGCGAGTGATTATATTAAAAATTTTAGTAACAATATATGGTTTACTAGCTATAGCGTATTTATGCATTGCTGAGTATATGGGTCATGCAAAAGAGAAATACAAAAAATAGGAGGAATAACAATGTCTACAGTACAAGAATTAATCACACAAGCAAACTACTATTTAAACAAACAAAATACGGGCAATTTGGAACAGGACAACGCTACTGATACAAAAGGTAAAGCAATGCTGCAAGAGGCTGTCACACGCTTGGAAAAGAACGATTATCATATTTTAAAAGTAATGACTGATGATGATTTGTCAGTTGAAAGCTCAAAAGAAATTAAATGGGAGAACTTATAATGAACACATTTGAAGGTAGTTTAAAACAAGTTACAAATGAAATTAAAGAACAATTAGGACGCGATTTAGATTTAGCGAACGAAACATACGTATTACAAACACCTAGTGCATATATAAAAATTGGTTTTGAAGATGACGATAATGGCGAAAAAACATTAGGTGTTCACGTAACAGGTGGAAAACTAACGTATTTAGAAACTGACAATGATATTTTTAACGAATTATACGAAAGTGAGGACGAATAGATGGGCGAGGTAGAAACAAAACGTATTTACGATATAAGTAGAGATAAATTTCATGGTGTGTTTCAATCGGCAAAACCCTATACACCTTTGTCTGTTGAAGGTCAATCAGGACAAATTTCATTTCCAGTAGCAGTTATTGAATATGAGAACGAATTAAGAGTAGTTGAACCATATCAAGTTAGGTTTATTAAGGAGGACGAGTAGATGACTAACACAATTACAGTAGATCAATTAAAAGAATTATTACAAATACAAAAGGACTTTGACGATAGAATACCCACACTTAATTTACAGGATAGCAAAGTAGCATATGTGGTTGAGTTCTTTGAATGGTTTAACACATTAGAAACGTTTAAGAACTGGAAGAAGAATCCAGGTAAGCCATTAGATGTACAACTTGATGAACTATCTGATTTATTAGCGTTTGGACTAAGTATTGCTAATCAGTTAGAGATTAACAACGATATGCTAAATGCATTAGTTGAATCGATTAAAACAGGTGATACAGGAGACGAATATAATTTGTCAGATAAAGAAGTTTCAAAGAATATAATTAGATTTTTCCCACTAGCAGTATTGGGAAATGAAGAAGAAACGTCATTACTTGTTATATGCACACCTTTTGCATACGCCGTTCAATACTACACTATCGACCAACTAATTACAGCATATAAACAGAAAATGGAGCGTAATCATGCAAGACAAGATGGAACAGCAGACAAAGACAAAGGATATATCTGATAAAGACATACTTGAACGTGTACGAATAATCTTAGGCAAGGAGTGAGTAATTTGAATACCGTATCAGAAATTATTACTGTGTTGTTTTCTAAAGAAGGTGGACTTATTTTAGTAGAAAAATTACCACTGATTATGGCGGGTGCACTTATAGGTATATTGATTAAAAAAATAACTAATAGGAGTGAATGGAAATGAAAAAGAAATTTACAATTGAAGCTGAAATGGAAGAAAGATGGATTGATTATTTTATGTCAATGTTAGACAAGATGGAGTATTTAGGTAATTTAGGAGCTTCTAGAAATGTTTCTATTTATGCTGATGGAGATGGAGACTTTCAACCTAAGTTTAAAGCAAGTATAAACTGGGATAGAGTTAGACCTGTAGATGCAGATTACGACTTAGAAGATAATCACTATGATGCAGGGTAGTAAAAACATTTAAAAAAATAAAGAGGTGTTACGTAAATGACCCACTACCTAATACGCAAAATACACCACACAACAGATGAAGTGTTCCTGGATGCAACTAAGGCTAAGGATAATGAAACGTTTGTTGTGGTGGATGCAGAGAGTGCAGAAGAAGCTAAGGAGAGAGTCAGTAAGGAGGACGACGAATGAAACACATACTCAAACTATTATTAATTATATTCTTATACGAACTAAGTAAAGCAATCACATACGAGGTCATTGTTAGGAAACAAGCAAACGATATGGTGGATGTGCCGAGGGATTATGAGGTGAGTGAATGAACATACACATAGTTATACTTTCTTGCTTTGTATTGTATCTAGTTGCAACAAAAATAATGCAAAGGTCAGAAATAAAAAGCCTTAAATATCAATTAGATTATAAGCACAAAAAAGTTAATGAGTTTGTTGTGGATAATACAAATAAAATAATGGTACTTCATGTGGAAGATGGAGAATTAACACCTAGTTTGATTAAAAGCATGAGCAATGATTTCCAAGATCTTAAAGAAAAAGGATATTACGCAGTAGTCTTAGACAAGACGTTCGATGTAAATCAAAAACAATTCAGTATTGAATTAGCAACTAAATTAAAACACGAATTAAATAAGGAGGACGAGTAATGTTATTCAGTAAAGCACATATAAGTTATCTCAATACATTGTACATACTGTACATGTGGTTACGTGTGAGAGATAAGGTATCTAATGTGTGGTATGGAATCAAAAGTGTTCTAGAAAAAATACCAGTTGAACATAGAGAGAAATTGTTAAGGGATGTGAGGTAATGTTCTGGATAGCAGTAAGTATTATATTGGGATTGATTACAATACTGACGTTGATATCTAATGCACAAAAGAGCGAGAAGATAGCTCAGTTGAACTATACAATTATATACATGGCAAGTAGTGATGAGGATGTTAAGAAAGCGTTAGATGAGTGGGAAAGATTTAAACAGTGAGGTGGAAGTGATTATGAATTATAAATCTGATAGCAAAGTAAAAAGTGTAAGGGTAGATTACCTTTTACATTATGAAGATTATGATGAAAGTTATATTGATGACTTAGACTACTTTGCACGGTCTATCCAACACCACATAAATTCAAGTGATTATAAAGTTTTTGAAATAGATACAAACAATAATGAAACGTTAATTGTAGATACATCTAAAATAGTTAGCGTTCGAATAGCTTATAAGTAACTGGAGGTAGTGCATGTATACACGAGAAGAAGTAAGAGAAATGATAGACAATTATAAATGGATGAACAATGTTGTAGCATCACAAGTTTATGATGTAGACAGTACGTCAGTTGCACAGTATGGTATTGAATCAGTTATGCCTAAAGCTAAAGGTCAATCAGGAGATAAGGTGCTGCTGAAGGTTATGAATAGAAACAAAGCATGGAGACGTAATATAAAACTGATAGAGAAGATTGAGTTCATTGATAAGTACGAGGAGTACATAACTAACGAGATGAATTATCACATACTACAGATGATTAAGTTAGGTACGCAACATAAGACTGTCATGGATTTAATGGAGATAAAAAGTAAGTCAACATTCTATGGTTGTCTGAATGAGATAGTGAATGTATACATGGATGCACAGCAAGGACATTACGACTAGTGTACGCATCGAACACATCGAACCAATCGAACGCATCGAACGGGGTTAGGTATTTAATACCAATATATTATATAATATACCCATAGGTAATTTGGAAGGTCATAACCCCTAGGCTTTTGAGGTTGAGATATGTAGGGGTGTGTGAAACGAATACTATATTATACCGGGCGCATCCTTAGTGGTGCGTCTTTTGTATGGTCTAACGCCTAACCCTTATATGCTAACACTTAACACATGAGGGTACAGATAGCTTACCAATACTAATGACATATAGCTACGAGGGTAAGGCAAGTACTATACATAGAACTCTTACAGGAGGAAAAGATAATGATACAAACTAAGATAGTTAAATACGATAGAAGTAATGACAATACATTTGAAGAACAAATCAATAGAGTGTTAGAAGAACTAAGTCGCGAGCCATTTATAGCGAATGGTCAACCACTGAATGAAGGCGTTAATACCTTCAAAGACATTAAGGTAATCAATGAGCAGAAGGTTATAGTTGTGTATGATCGTGATGACTATTCAGACTAATCACAATAGATATTAATTAATGTGAGAAGTGATGTTACTAATTATATGATGTTAGTTACTAATGAGTAGAGATTATGTGGTGGAAAGAATGTGATAACAATTCCATTAAAGAAATGTAACAAAGTTAATTGTAATAATCTAATTGACTTTAAAGAAACTTATTGTGATGAACATAAACATTTACAAACAGAATCTAAAGTTAATTATGATTCATTTAGATATGAAAGAGATTCATTGTATAGACAATTCTATAACAAGAAGTCATGGAAGGATGCAAGACATATAAGTATGTTACGTCATGATAGCTTATGCCAAGAGTGCTTACGCAATGGCTTATACACTAAGGCAGACGTAGTAGACCATATAGTAGAGCTGAGGGACGATTGGGAGAAAAGGTTAGACCAATCCAACTTAGAACCTTTATGCCATAAGTGTCACAATAAGAAAACAATTATTGAAAAAGAAAACAGAAATAAAAATAAATATTAAAAGTGTATGGAGTTCTCGAAAATATATCGGGGCTCTTTTTTTATTGGCAGATAATTTCAAATTAAAATTTAAAAAATATTTTCAAAATAATTTTCGAAAAATAAAAAGGGGCAAGAAGTTTTGACGGCCGAGTCTCAACTGGGACGAATACCGACCCGAAACCTATCTTCGAGAAAATGTTGATTTATAAAGGTAAATATTCGTGAAATCATTCACAAGAAAAGGTAATACAAAGAAATACATATACATATCAGAGAAATACAATATTGATTTACTTACATAACTACTTTGTAAAGGGGTGAAAAATGGTTGGCTAGACCTAAAAAACTATTAGAACAACAAAAAAGCAGGAGAACAACTGAAGTACAGGAAGAATTGAAGGCAGCCGAAGAACAATTGCATCAATTAACGCCATTACAAAAGACACCGCCTGCTTACTTAGATAGTACAGCAAAGAAAGAATACAAAAGAATTACTAAATTACTTGAAGAATTGCCAATAGCAGACTTAGACCTATCTCTAGTCGTTGCTTATTGCCAAACGTACAGTAATTATATATATGCTACTCAACGCGTTAACGAAGAAGGCATGGTAATCGAAACAGAAAGAGGTACGAAGTTATCAAGTTACTATACAGCTCAACGTGATTCAACAGACAGGTTAATATCTCTTTCAAACAAGCTAGGTTTAAACATTGATGCACGTATGAAGGTTATTACACCTAAAAAAGAAGAAAAAACTAAAGATGAATTTGGAGAGATGTTGAATGACTAAAATGAGAGACCCAGTAACTGATTATGCTAGATCCGTTTATAAAGGAGATATTATAGCAAGTAAAAAAGTTAAAAAAGAATGTGAAAGACATTTAAAGTTCTTACATGAAAGTGATGAATACTATTTTGATGTTAAAGAATCTAACAGGGTAATCAAGTTCTTAGAAATGCTACCTAACCCAACTACTGGAGAAACAATGGAGCTTGAAGACTTCCAAAGATTTATTGTTGGCTCAATTATGGCTTGGAAAACACAAGAAGGTAACAGACGATTTACTAAAGCATATATATCAATGAGCCGTAAGAATGGTAAATCTATTTTAATATCTGGCTTGGGGTTATACGACTTCCTATATGGCACTAATCCTAAGAATGAACGTTTGATTACGAGTTCAGCACAAAGTAGAGAACAAGCTTCTATTACATGGAATATGATGAAAACACAATTAGAAGCTATCACAAAGCAATCAGAGAAGATTAACAAGAGAGTTAAGATTATACCGAGTAAAAATGAAATCATTAACTTGAAAGATAGAAGTAAAATAAAACCTTTATCTAAAGAAGCTAACAACTTAGATGGTTATCAAATTAGTTTCTCGTTATTAGATGAGTTTCATGCATCCTCTGATACTAAAGTGTACGACGTTGTAAAAAGTTCTCAAGTGTTACTAGATAATCCTATGAACATCATTATCAGTACAGCAGGGTTTAACCTAAACGGACCAATGAAGACGGAGTATGATTATTTAACCAAAGTATTGGAAGGCAAGGAAGATAACGACACATATTTCACGTTCATAGCAGAACAAGATAACGAAAAAGAAATATACGATGATACAACCTGGGAAAAATCTAATCCATTATTAGCAAACAGAAAATTAAAACCAACGTTAATGAAAAACCTAAAAAATGATTTAAATGAAGCAATACAAAAGCAAGATATTAACGGAACGTTGGTTAAGAACTTTAATTTATGGAGACAATCTAGCAAAGAGACCTATATCGCTCAACAAGATTGGGATAACTGCTATAAAGAGGATAAATTAGATATAACAGGACGTAATGTTTACCTTTCGTTAGATTTAAGCCGTAGTGATGACTTAACAGCCGTAGGAATGATATTCCCGTTAGAAGACAAGAATTATTTCGTTGATTCACACGTATTTGTCGGTACTAAGAACCCAATCGAAGAAAAATCTAAACGAGATAAGATTGATTACATGTATTTAGTACAAACAGACATGGCAACATTAACAAATACACATTCAGGAATTATCAACTACGAACAGGTATGTAATTGGTTAATAGATTACATAGAATCTAACGAGTTAGTAGTTAAAGGTATTATGTATGACCCGTGGAACGCACAGGCGGTCATTTCTAAGTTAGAGAATGAAACTAACTACCCATTAATCGAAGTAGCTCAAAACTTTAGAAACCTTTCACCTGCATTGAAGCAATTCAAACTAGATGTGTTTGAGAAGAAAATACAACACAATGGTAATCCTAACTTAGGGTTAGCCATAAATAATGCTATTACTAAAACAGATAACAACGGAAACATTATATTAGATAAACAAATTAATAGAAGCAAAATTGATGCTTTAGTTGCGTTGACTAGTGGATATTCAGTAGCAATGAACCACGAGTTCAAACGTGATCTCGAAGATTGGATACTATCCGATGAATTCGGATTCTAGGAGGATAAAAATGAACACATTAAAACTGATAGGGTCGGTACTAAGTAAATATCTTGTACCTATCCTTTTTTTATTAGGTTTGATATTAATTAACGTCGCTAGTTATTTTGGTTTCGGTATGGTGGGTGGTTTAATTACCACCGGTGTAACGTTGGTTGTTGTTTCTATTATATTAGTGGTGGAACAGAATTCAGCAACCAAACCAACCAAAAAGTAACGAAAGGGGTGAAAAATGAAAATGGGTATCTTTTACGAAACTCGAAGTAGTAACGACTATGTAAACGAACCAGATAACGGTGATTTGTTAACTACTTTTTCATTTGGCTCAATACCACTAAGTAAATTGAGTTATAACGAGCATAAGGCTTTAAGGAACAGTGATTTATGGACTGCCGTAAACTTGCTATCACGCGATATCTCTAAACTAGATATAAAAGTTAAAGAGAATGGCGTATACAAGGAAAGTGACAGGTTAGAATTTCTGCTTAATAAAAAACCTAACCCTTATATGAATGCTTATACAATGAAATATGCAGTAATGATGAACGCATTGTTAACCGGTCATGGTTATATCAAGATTGACCGTAATCCAGTAGGCCATGTGTACGAGTTATATTACCTCAAGACGTCTAGTGTTCATCTTAGAAAGAAACCTGATGGTAACTTTATATATGACGTTAATACTAACGATGGGAAATATATTCAAGTACCATTTGAAGATATTATTGATATTAAACCATTTACGTTAGATGGTATTAACGCTTTAAGAGTGTTAGATGCATTAGAAGATGATTTGAATACTCAAAGGTTCACCAAAAACTTTTATAGTAAGTTTTTCGCTAACGGTGGACAACATTCTGGTTTGTTAAAAGCCAAAGATGCAACGTTAAGCCCTCAAGCTAGAAACAAGTTGCGTGAAGAATTTACAAAAGAGAATTCTGGCGAAAATAACGCTGGTAAGGTTCTTGTATTAGACAGTTCTTTAGAATATGAGCAGTTAGAAATTGATAGTTCATTACTTGATGTTATTAACAATAATCAGACACCAACAAAGGCTATAGCAAAAGCGTTTAATATACCATTAAGTAAGTTTGGTGTAGAACAACCTAATACATCTATAAAAGACACAAATAACGATTACTTAAACAGTTGTTTGCATGGTTATATGAAAACGTGGGAAGCAGAATTGGACTTTAAATTGATTAATGGTAAAGATCAATACAACAAAGAATTTACATTTGATACAAGTACTTTCCGTAAGATTGATTGGGAAGCTTACACAGAAAACCTAAGAGCTGAACTCGATAAAGGTGCTATCACGCATGATGAATACAGAGGACTTACAGGACGAGAACCATATCCTAATGGTATTGGCGCTAAACCTAGATTTGACCTTAACCACATCTCTGCTGATGTTGCAGATGACTATCAATTAAGAAAGCCATCTACCAACCATTCAGCACCTAAACCTATAACCTCAGAAAGGGGTGATATTAATGAATGAAATGGAGTTCAGAACAGCAGATAAAATAGTTGCTAAAGATGACGACAAGATGATTATTGAGGGCTACGCATTACGCTTTAACACTGAAAGTAATCCTTTAGGTAAGCAAACAAAGTTTGTTGAAACCGTAACACCAAATTCACTTAAAGATGCTGATTTATCCGATGTACGTTGTTTAATAGATCATAATTCTAGTTATGTGTTGGGTCGTACTACTGCAAATACACTTGATTTAAAAGTAGATAATGAGGGATTACATTTCCGTTGCCAATTGCCTAACACTTCTTATGCAAAAGATTTATACGAAAACGTAAAGTTAGGCAACGTCAACCAATGCTCTTTTGGGTTTGCGGTTGATAAAGACGGAGACACATTTGAAAAACGTAGTGACGGTTTATTTAAGCGTACAGTAAATAAAATCAAAACTATTAGAGATGTGAGTGTTGTAACATATCCTGCTTATAAGGACACAGACGTAGCGCCTGCATTAAGAAGTATTGAAGCGATACAAGAAGATGAAGAAAAGCAAATCATGCTTAACAAGTCAATGGAACTAGCAAAAGCGAAAATGAAGTTGTTAAAGCTTAAAAAATAATACTTGGCGAAGGTGAACGCCATAAATAATACATCCATAAAGCATGTCTCCGGACGATGCTTATTTTTTATACCTAAAAAAGGAGCGATATAAATGGCTAACAAGACTGAATTAATCAGATTGAGAGCAGAACGAGCTCAATTAGAAAAAAGAGCAGACGAGGCTTTGAATCAAGAAAAACCGGAAGAAGCAATGGAACTAGCAGAAAAAATCGAAGAAATTGATAAACGTTTAAAAGAAGTCGAAACCAAAGTTAATGAAGACGAAGGTGACGACAAAAACAAAGATGACGACAAGAATAAGCAAACACAAGAGACGGAGGATAGAAGTATGGGCAACTCAAATTATGTAGCAGACCCTATCGATTTTGAAAATCGTACAGAAGAAGATTCACAAGAGGTAAGAGATTTTAAAGAATATATTGAAACACGTGCAGATATTCCGGGTGGTTCATTAAAAACAAACTCTGGATTCGTAGTTATTCCAGAAGAAATTGTAAACGATATTCTTAAATTAAAAGAAGTAGAATTCAATTTAGATCAATATGTAACAGTTAAATCTGTTGATAACGGTATGGGTAGATACCCAGTTGTTCGTCAATCAGAAGTAGCAGCGCTACCAATCGTTGATGAATTAGACGAAAACCCAGAATTAGCAGTAAGACCATTCTTCCAATTAGCATACGATATCAAGACACACCGTGGTTATTTCCGTATCTCACGTGAAGCAATCGAAGATGCAAAAGTTGACGTGCTAGGAGAATTAAAACAATGGATGGCACGCACAATTGCTGCAACTCGAAATGCTGCGATTATTAATGTATTAAAAAATGGTGGACCAGGAGAAGATGGCGACAATACAAGAATCCCACAAGAAACAGTTAGTGGAGATACGTCAAAAGATAAAGTAGATGGACTAAAAGACGTTATTAACAAACACATTATTCCTAACTATGAAAATAACGTAGCAATTGTTTCTCAAACTGGGTTTAACACTTTAGATAAATTAGCGGATAAAGAAGACCGTTATTTAATCCAACCAGACGTTAAGGAAGCGTCACAAAAACGATTATTAGGAGCAAAAGTAGTCGTGTTACCAGACGAAATGTTAGGTGATAAAGGAGCTAACACATTAATCTTCGGTAACCTTAAAGATGCTATTACGTTGTTCCAACGTTCTCAATATGAAGCTGATTGGACAGACTACATGCACTTTGGTGAATGTCTAATGGTAGCTTTACGTCAAGATTGCCGTTTGTTAGACCACAAAGCAGCAGTAGTTGTTGATTTAAGCGACGACTCAACAGAAGACACACCCTAAAACTCCCCAAAATGTAGAAGTTAGTGAAAATAGCAAATCAGCTACTATTTCTGCAGAATAGGGGTTTTTATATTGCACAAAGGAAGGTGAAAGCATGGCAGATACTTTAAATGTTTATAAAGATGGTGAACTAATCAAAAGTGAAGATTATGTTGATGGTAAAGTAACGATCACTATTGATGGTTTAGAAGCAAACACTAATTATTCAAAAGGTGCTTACCAAGTATCTCGTAAAAATGAAAACGGTGAATCTTCTAAAGTTGATGTTCCCGCCTTTAAAACGAAACCTATCGCGGTAACAGGCGTAACCGTTACTCCTGAAACTGCCACTGTTGAAGTTGGTGGTACAACTAAGATATCAAATTCGGTAGTACCATCAACAGCAACTAATAAGAAAGTTAGTTATTCTACATCTGATGAAGCAGTAGCTACTGTAACAAATAGTGGTACAGTAACAGGCGTTTCAGAAGGTGAAGCAACAATAACTGTCACAACGGAAGATGGAAATAAAACAGCTACATCAGCAGTGACTGTCAATGCAGCTACAGAATGATAAAGGAGTGATGTAAATGGATTTAGAAGCTCTTAAAGTTCATATGCATGTCACTCATAACATGGAAGATGACAATATCAAACGTTATATGGAATGGGCAGAATCCGATATCAAAGATGCTGTCTATCCAGATAATAATAAGCGTGATGAATCATTTTTTGAAAACAACAAAAATTATGAGAAAGCCTTATACTTGCTCACTTCCTTTTATTTTGAAAGTAGAATTGCATATTCAGATACGCAATATGTAGCAATGCCAAACGGCGTTTTAGGTGCCATTCAAAAGTTAAGGGGTGCATACCCATATGAGAGTTAGTGCGATGAAAGACTACATTATATTCTATGCAGTTACTAATACTAGTCCATATCCAGGTATGGGTGGTAAGGAAAATATCTATGAGTCGTGGTGCGAGATATACGAACCATCTACAAAAGATTTTCAAATATCTTCACTAGAAACAGAAAAAGTTAATGTGACGGTTGTAATTAGGAATGTTTATCCGGAGTTCTTACCAACTGTAGGACACACATTTGAGGTTAAAACAGGTATGTACAAGGATTCAGAATTTAATATTAAGAATATCGCGCCTAAAGAAGAAAACACCTTAAAGATTGTAGGTGAGAAGATATGGGAGTAGATATTTTAGGGCTGGAATCTATAGAAAAAGAAATTACTAAGAAATATAGTAGAAAGTCTATAGATGAAGCAGAACAAAGGGCTTTAAAAGCTGGTGGTAATATGATGCGTAATAAAGTTGCTACTCAGTTATACAGTGATAGAGATACAGGTAAGTTAGCTATAGGTACAGACCTAAAAGAAGCTAAGAAATTAGGTAATGAATATGTTGCGTATCTTTATTGGCGTGGGGAACACTCCTCTTTAGCACACTTAGTTAATAATGGCTATCACGATAGAGCAGGTAACTTCATTAAACCTAAAGGTTATCAGAAAGTAGATACAACCGTAAAAATCAATGCAGACTTATATTATTCGCTCTTAAAAAGGGAGTTGAACAAGTAATGCAAGATATCATGATGTACTTGTATGACACTTTCTTAGACGACCAACTTATTTCTAAGCATGTTAAAGCCGATAGTATTAAATTCTATAGTTATCCTAATGCAAACGACATCCAAAACACAGTAATCGTTATAGATGAACTCATTTCTCCTAAAATGAGCGATTTTGCAGACGATGATCCATTAACTTATGAATACATTTTTCAAGTAGATATATTCGTTAAACAAAATAAAAGCAATGTGAATGGCTCCTTACTCAGTAGGGAGCTTATTTTACGTGTAGCAAGAATCATGTGGGATTTAGGGTTTGGAGAATTCCAGTCATTTAATCCTACTTATGAAGAAAATTTTAATTTATATAGACAATCAAAACAATTCAGAGGACGAAAATACATTAAAGAAATGGAGCAATAAATATGGCTAAAAACTACAAATCATTTACAGGTTTAACTGGATTTTATTACAAAGTGCACGGAGAAGACACAGTACAAGGTGGTACAGACCCAGAACGTATCAAGTACTTACAAGAGATTTCAGTATCGAATGAAACTTCCTTAGAATCTGCATACGGAGATAACGAAGTAGCAGAAGTAGCGCAAGCATCTTCACCAGTTGAAGTAGAAGCAGCGTTCCATAAATTACCTATCGAGGACAGAGTTAAATTGTTCGGGTTAGAGCAAAACGAAGATGGCCTAGTAGGTATCGGAGAAGCGAACGCACCATATGTAAGTATTTTATTTGCTAAAACAACTGAACAAGGCGGCGTTGAATATGTAGCTTTACCTAAAGGTGTTCTATCAATGGGAGACACAGAAGGACAAACTAAAGAGGATGGCGTTGAGTTCTCTCAAGATTCAGTAACAGGTACATTCATGCCAGTAGAAGTGCCAGGATTTGAGAAGAAAAAATCTTACTTCTTAGGTGCTGATGAAGATGGTTCAACTGATAAACGTGATGCAGTATGGAATGCATTATTCGGAGTAGCACACCCAGACGCAGACAAAACAGAAGAAAGCAATACACCCTAGTAACCCCCAAAATGTTGAAGTAGCGCCGAACAGTAAATCGGCTAACATTTCAGCTGAATAGGGGATTTTTTATTATATGAGGGCTTTACGCCCTCTTTTTATTTGCAAATAAAAACTATAAAACCAAATTTAAGGAGTAATTATAAATGACTAAAAACAATAAATTAATGAGTATCGAATTAGTAACTAACGTTAAGGATAACGGAGAAGTTGAAACAAAAACATTCTACAGACCTAGTTTCACGCCTTTATCTAAGATGGAAATTATCGATAAAAAGATACAAGGGATAGAAAAAGTTAAATCAGACTTTGAAGCTATGAAACAAACTGCAGAAGTAATCGTTTACTTGTATAACAACCAATTTACAGTAGAAGAATTATTGGATGGTATTGATATTGCAAAATCCGGCAAAGTATTTGAAGAAAACATTGGATATATAATGCAAGGAATCGAAGCAGAAAACGAAACTAATGAACAAAAAGCAAACCTAGAAAAAGTTACTAAATAAAAGGGTGTGTAAGGGATGAAAAGCAATAGCATTGAACTGGTAACCGAGTTTGATAGCATAGGCGTTCCTATAGGCACACAAACATTTGTGACACGTCCTACTATTAAATTCTTCCTAGTATACGAATGTGTATCATTCCTAGCTTCGCTAAAAACCAATCCTAATAACAATGAGATGCATCAAATGGTTGACCTAGTTATTAGGATTTATGATAACCAATTTACCAAAACTCAAATAATGAATGGTTTAGATAGACAAAATGCAATTATTGAACTTTATGAGCAAATACTGTTTGTAGCAAGTGGCAAGCATATTGACGAAGAAGTGAGTTCAGAAGTAAAAGGAACATCTGTAAAAAGTTGGGAAGATTATAAAAACAATCTCAAAGCAACAATTAAAGACATGACTAAAGATGGCAATCAATCAGTTAACACTGTACTTGATATGCCTTTTTATTTTGTCTTTGACGAACTTAACGGCGAATCCAAGAAGAAAAAACAAGTGTCTAGTATGTTTGAAGCTTTTGGTATGTAGCTGTTGATATGAAAGGCAGGTGAAAGTATTGGCAGAAGACATTAGAAGTATGCGTATACAACTTAGTATGCAAGATGTTGGTATTGAAAGAACTGTAGCTAATATTAGAAAGTCTTTTAGTACGCTTAAGTCAGAAGTTAGTTCATCTAACAAAATGTTCAATTATGGAGAAAAGAGCGTAGACTCTTACAAAAAGCACATAAGCGAGCTAAGTAGTGCTCAGAGTGCTTCTCAAAAGAACTTAGATGACTTAACTAGAAAATATCATGAAGTAGGAGAAAAACAAGGTTATGCAAGTGACCAAGCTTTAACACTACAACGGAGTATTTCTGAACAAGAAAAAGAACTACATTTCTTAACTAGAGAATTAGACCAAGCTAATAAAGGTTTAAAAGAATTTCAAAAGAACCAAGCTATAGATAATTCTAAATTTACTAAAATTGGAAAAACTTTTGAAAGTATGGGTTCTAGCATAAGAAACGTTTCTCAAAGAATGGGCGAAGTAGGTACATCATTAACTAACAAGATTACCAAACCTGCTTTAGTAGCTGGTACTGCTATGGCTGGTATCACGGCAAAGTTAGGGTTTGATAGATTAGTCGGTTTAGACAGTGCTAAAGCTAAGTTGGAAGGACTAGGTTATTCCACTAAAGAAGTGGGCAGGATAACAGACCAAGTAACTAAAGCTATTGATGGTGGTATGACCACAATGGCAGAAGGTACTGACGTTGCAGCAGGAGCATTGGCATCTGGTGTTAAAGAAGGTAAGGAACTAGAGAAATACATCAAGCTTGTAGGTGATGCAGCAGTTGGTGCTAACCGACCAGTATCTGATATGGCTATGATATTTAACCGTGTACAAGGTCAAGGTAAGCTCATGACCCAAGAACTGAATATGATTGAAGAAGGTATGCCTGGGTTCTCTAAAGCAATGGCAAAACACTTAGGCGTGTCATATGAAGCATTTAGAGAAATGGTAACTGAAGGTAAAGTAAGTTCAGAAGAATTCTTAACAGTAATGGATGACTTCGCAGGCGGCATGGCTAAATCTTATAGTAAGTCTTGGCAAGGTATGGTTCAGAATACTAAGGCTTATATAGGCCAAATTGGAGAAAGTTTACTAAGTGGTGTATTCCAACAAGCTAAAGGGTCGTTGCATGAATTTGAGAAATTACTTAGATCAGACGCAGCTCAAAAATGGGCAAAAGATACCGGCGCAAAATTAGCAAACGCATTTACTACTATGAGTAATGGTATAAAAGGCGTGCTTAAATGGTGGAATGGACTAGATAGTTCTACTCAAAAGACACTTGGGAATATAGCTAAATATTCAGCTATATCACTTGTAGCAGTTGGCCCTTTATTAAAAGTATTCAGCAAACTAGGAATGGTTATATCTGGCGTATTTGGACCATTTGGTAAGTTGCTAAAATTCTTTGGTAAATTAGGACCCGAAGCGAAAGCTGCAGGTTCTTTACTTGGTGGGTTAACTAACATCGTGCCTAAATTGGGTACTGCTATAGGATTGCTTTCTAACCCGGTTGGTTGGATTACCTTAGGTGTTGGTGCCTTAGTTGGTGTGTTTGGAGTAGCCTATGCTAAGTCTGAAAAATTTAGAAATGCTATAAATGGACTATTAAATATCTTTAAAGTATTTGGCGGCGGGATTATTAATACTGTCGTAGGGTCATTAAAAAAACTTAATGGCTGGTTCAAAGATTTAGATAATACTATAAACGATAATGTTAATGGTGCATTAAAGAAATGGTATGACAATCTACCAGACGATGACCTACTCAAACAAACTGGTAATGGTCTTAAGAGTTTAAAAGAAGCATTTGAAGGTGTAGCAAAAGGTATATCTAATTCAACTAAAAAAGCATCAGATACTGTAAAGGTGTTAGGTAAAGGTGTATCTAAAGAAACCAAAAAAGCTTTAGGTGACTATGTTAATTATTCTGAAGAATCTACAGGGATCATGGAAAATATAAAAAATAGTCATAATAAAATCACTGATAAACAAGCTAATGACTTAATTAGTAAGAATAAGAAGATGCACGATGAATTAGTAGACCAATTCGAAAAACGAAAACAAAAAGAAATTAAGATAGCTAAAAAAAGTTTAAAAGATGGTTTGCTTACACAGGAACAATACGAACAAGTAGAAAAAGCCACTAATGATCACTACGAAAAACAAAAGAAAAAAGCTTCAGAGTATACTCAAAAAATGGTTGAAATTCTTAAACGTCGAAAAGATGGAGAATTAAGCCAAAAAGATATTAAAGAATATGAAAACCTACTTAAAAAGCAAAACGAAGTCGGTGTAAGAGAACTATCTAAGGGTGAAAAAGAACAAGAAAAAATTCTAAGAAGAATGTCTGTTAACAGAAAAGCCATGTCAGTAGAAGAAGCTTCTGAGATTATTAAGAAATCTAACGAATCACTTAAAGCAGCTAAAAAAACAGCGCAAGATAGATTAGATCAAAGACTAGAAGAAATTGAAAATATGAAAGGTCTTTCTGAATCTGAAAAAGAAGATTATATACAAATAGCCAAAGATAAATACAATGAAGAAGTAAAAACAGCCGAAGGTAGACATAAAGACATCAAAGACGGAGTACTTAAGAATAATAAAAACATCGAAGAAGAAATGGATTTATCTAACGGCAAAGTATACAATAACGCCGAGAAATGGTGGAATAAAACAAAAAAATTCTTATCTGATGATAGTATCTGGGAAGGAATTAAAAAGGGTTCTGCTGGATTAGGACAATGGTTTTCTGAACAAGGCACTGATTTTGCGAAACAATTCCAACAGGGCTGGAATATAGCAACTGAAGCTGGTGGTAACCTCTGGGATTGGATTCAACGGTCTAGTGGAAACATTGGCGGTTGGTTTGTACAAAAAGGTGGCAACTTATGGAATTCCTTGAAATTCGGATGGTTGGCTGCCATTGAAGTAGGTGGAAACCTATGGACTACGCTTACAACAAAACTTAATGAAACTTGGGAAACTACTAAACAAGGATTTACACAATTCGGAAGTAGATTGTGGTCAAGTATTAAACAAGGTTGGAATATAGCTTTAACTAATACTGGAAACATCTTATTAGGTCTAGTAGGTAAACTAGGTGAATGGTGGGAAACTACCAAAGGTTTCTTTAGTGGATTAGGACAAAAAATGGGTGGCGCATTAAAACGTGGTTGGAACTCAACTATGACTAATGTAGGCTCGTTCTTTGGTAATTTATGGCAGACTATCCAAATTGGAATGGGCACCGTAAGAGGTGTGCTAATTGGATTGTGGCAAGGAATTTCCGGGACTGTAGTCAACATAGTAAAAGGTATGGGCGCTGGAATTGCTGGTGCTTTCCAATCCATTTGGGGTTCTGCACAAAGAACATTTGGAATCTTGCGTGGTTGGTTGCAAGGACTTTGGACTGGGTTATCTGGATTTGTAGTTGGTAAAGCTAGAAGTATTTGGAAAGGTACTACAGGAGCCTTTAGTAATTTGTGGGGTTCTACTAGGACAATATTTGGAACCTTAAGAGGTTGGTTATCCGGATTATGGTCAGGGCTAAGAACCACAGTGGTAAATAAAGCTAAGGGAATTTGGGATGGTGTAAGTAAAAATTTCCGTAATTTATGGGGCTCGACTAAGTCTATTTTTGGTACATTACGAGGATGGCTAAATGGACTTTGGACTGGCCTCAGAACTTCTGTCGTTAATAAAGCTAAGAGTTTGTGGAAAGGCGTTAGTGGTGCGTTTTCAAATTTATGGAAAAATACCAAATCAATTTTCAGTACATTAAAAGGTTGGTTGAACACAACTTGGCAAAATATTAGAAATAGTGTTGTTAAAAAAGCTACTAGCCTATGGACTGGAACACGAGATAAATTCAAACGATTATGGGGTTCTGTGAAATCAATCACAGGCACTTTACGTGGTTGGGTTGTTGGTGCTTGGGAAACTATTCGTGATAAAGTAACTGGATTAGCAGAAAAA
Source organism: Staphylococcus sp. GDY8P120P (assembly GCF_017892065.1). Lineage (NCBI taxonomy): Bacteria > Bacillati > Bacillota > Bacilli > Caryophanales > Staphylococcaceae > Staphylococcus > Staphylococcus sp. GDY8P120P. The sequence goes on from NZ_JAESKI010000002.1 coordinate 319,827, forward strand.
GTAAGAGCTGGTGTAACAGCACCGTTCCGTAAAATGAAAGAAGTCGTTCAAAATATACTTGGCGGCGTTCAAGATTTCATTGAAAAAATGACTGGATCAGTTAAAAACGGATTAAATGGTGTAGTTAAAGGTATGAACAAAATTGGTAGCTTTATTGGTATAAAAGCAGACATACCTACACTAAGTACAGGTACACATTCAACTCATACACAAGACTTTGTAACTAATGGTTCCCTTAACCAAGACACGATGGCTATTGTTGGCGATAAAGGCAAAGGAAATGGGCCTAGAGGTTTCCGTCATGAAATGATAGAAGACAATAAAGGTAATCTATCTTTAACACCTAACAAAGACACATTAGTGCCTTTAAAAGAAGACTACAAAGTTCATAATGGAAAATCTACTCACGATTTCTTAAGTAATATGTTTGGCACTTCTAACCCTAAATTCAGTAATGGCACTACCCAATCTAACGTACCTAGATTTTCTGTAGGTAGTTTCTTGAAAAAAGGTTGGGACGGCTTGAAAGGAATAGCCGGTAAAGGTGCAGATTGGTTTAAAGACCAAATTGGAGACATAATGGATTGGGTTAAGAAACCTAAAGAATTATTAGATAAAATGTTAGATGCATTTGGTGTAGATGGATTTAAATCTATGACAGGTCATATAGGTAAGATAACTAGAGGAGCATTCGGCAGACTTAAAAACGGTTTAGTTGAACAAATTAAAGATTGGTTCACTGAAGCTGAATCTGGTGGCGACGGTGATGCTGCATGGCTATTAAAACATCCAATACTACAAAGATTTGGTAAATATACTGGCGGCTTAATGTTTAATGGTGGTAATCATTACGGCGTTGACTTTGGTATGCCTACAGGCACTAAAATCAGAGCATTAACAGATGGTAGGATAACTCAATCCGGTGCAGTATCTGGAGGTGGAGGTAACCAAATCACCCTTAGAGAGCCTGGCGGTAAATATTTCCAATGGTATATGCACATGAGCAAGCTTTTAGCTAAAAAAGGAGATAACGTTAAAACAGGTGATGTAATTGGTTTATCTGGTAGTACTGGTAACTCTACTACACCTCACTTACACATCCAACGCATGAAAGGATATCCATCAAACGCTACCGCCCAAAGTACCGTGTTAGATTGGTTGAAAAATTTAGGCGGTGGCAAGAAATCTGCGAATAAGTGGAAATCAGACATTAAGAAAGCTGCTAAACAGATGAAAGTTAATTTGTCTGGTGGAGAATTGAACGATATCGCTAAATTGATTGGTACAGAATCAGGTGGAAATCCTTCAGTTATGCAACAAGTTCATGACGTGAATAGTGGTAAAAATGCGGCTCGTGGTCTATTACAATATACGCCTAGTACATTTGCTAGCTATGCAGCTAAGGGCAAGAAAAACATTATGAATGGTTATCATCAACTATTAGCATTCTTTAACAATAGCTCTTGGCGTAGTAACTTAAGTTCTTGGAAACGACGTATGGCAGCAGGTTCTACTGGTTGGGGCCCTACTGGTAGCAGACGTTTTGCTACTGGCGGAATTATCGGAACTGATGGTTTATACCAACTAGCAGAAGACGGACACCCAGAAGCAGTATTGTCATTAGACCCTAAACGCGCTACAGATACTATGAAACTTATGGGGTACGTTCAAAGTAAGTTAAAAGGTAAGGATAAGAATAAACGTCCTAATCAAGTACCAAGTAAATATGGAAAAACGTATTCATCTAGTAACGATAGAGAATTAGAATTAATGGCTCAACAACTAGAAGCGACAAGAGAACAAAATCAATTGTTAATGAAAATTCTAGGTGTCAGTCAAAATATAGAAAAACAGCCTAAAGGTTATAATGAAAAAGATGTTTCACGAGACCAGGGCAAACGTGCACAAATGATGTCATACAATATGGGAGGTGCTTTCTAATTTGGAAAAAGAAGTAAAGATGTTTAATGATGATTTTAGCGAAGTCATTACTGATATACCACGTTTAAAGTTTCTCGACTACAACGAGGAAGGCGTGGAAGTTAACGCAAATACAACTGAAATTAATGGTACTGATGGTGTACTAATGGGGCCGACTACGTTCGGTCCTTTTAATTTGGTTTTAAGATTCTTTTTCTCAGGAACGGACAAACACGATTACCATTTATTAAAACAAAAAATGAGAGGGTTCCTTTTCAGAAGGGAGCCTTTTTATATTTGGCATTCTGACATGCCAGGTAAAAAATATGCAGTATATACTAATGAAAATTCTGTAGAAGATATTGGAACACGTTTTGGTGAATTCGAAGTTACCTTTGTTGTCTATAAAGGTTATTCAGAATCATTAAAAGATACAAGTCAATTTAGTTTATCAAGTGGTGATTGGCAATTTGAAGCAGTTGCTCGAGCTGATGATTCTATTAAGTATACACACACTAGCGATTATTTTGATATATACAATGGCTCGTCAGATACGATAGACCCTTTGTTAAGGCATAAATTACAAATTCAAATTAAAGCCGATGCACCAAACGGTATTACTATTCGGAATCTAACAACAGAAGATGAATTTGTTTATAAGAAGCCACTAACGCCAAGTAAAACATTAACAATACAAGGTGTTCATCCTTTGTTAGATGGTAACAGAGTTGGCATTGATACAAATTGGCAATGGATTACACTAGCACCAGGATATAACACCATCAAAATTGAAGACGATAGTATTATTTCGGTTGAAACTAAATGGAGTTTCAACTTTATTTATAGGTAGGTGATTAAGTGGACTCATTAATTTTGACAAATAGAAAGCAACAATTCGGAGAAATACTTACAGATTTAGATTATGAATCTTTTAAATATGAGTATGAAAAAAATAACGATAGATCAATTAGTTTCACTATTTTTAAATCTACCGAAAATGCAGATATCTTCGACACGATTACAAATGAAATGTTGTTGTTATGGAAGGATCAATACTATGTTATTAAAAGTACAAAACCTATTTATGATGGAGTTGTATTAAAGAACGAAATAGAAGCCAAACATATATTTATGGACTTTCAACATCATTATATAGATAAAGATTTAGAAAACGAAGAATTGAATACTGATGAAGATGAAAAAAATAAACCTAATTATACAGTAGAGGAATATATTAACCACATTTTCAAAGGAAATAAAATAGGCTTTAAGTACAAACTCGTTGGTACATTTAACAAACGTATGCCTTTAGATGAATTAGGCGGAAAGAATGGTTTAGAGGCACTTGTGGAAGGTGCTGAATTATTCGGTTATATTTACTTTGCAGACAACAAAACAATTTATATTTATGATGAAGAAACGTTTTATGAACGTTCAGATGAGCCTATTATATATAAGTATAATAATGACGATGCACAAGTAACGATAAACACAGTTGATCTAAAAACCATTATTCGAGGTTTTGGTAAAAAGAAAACTAAATCAGAAACAAAAAACTATAATCCAATAAAGCCTAATGATTTAAGTTATTCTGGACCCTTCATCAAAGAAGGCACTTGGAGAACCGAAAAGATAGGTGCAAGTTATACTAAAGAATTTGAGTGTAAATGGGGAAATGAACGTCTTGAATGGACTTTAAAGAAAATGTCTAAAGGTGGCGTATTAGAAGTATTCATTGACAACCAAAGCAAGGGCGAATTTGAATGTTATAGCAAAAATGCGGAAACAGAAAAAATAATTATAGCAAGTGGTTTAAGTAAAGGTAAGCATACATTTAAAGCAGTATTTAAAAAAGCTAAAAGTGGCGTTGACTATAAAAAGTCAGCGCCTTGTATGTATGTTGGGACAAGTAAATCCACTGTATTGAATTTAACAGCTGTTTTAAAAGGTGAAGATGTGTATCACACTAAAGCGACTTATAAATCACCTAATTATGAATCCTTTGGGCATTTAGAAGCAGCTACAGTTTATGATGATGAAGCATTAAATTACGATGATTTAATGAATACGTTGGTAAATGAATTACAAGATGAACCAGTCGTGGAAATCGCTACTAATTATTTAGGCAGCGTTGAAGATAAACACTATATCCAGAGTGGTGATATCAAAGAAAATAGTTTAGTTCGTTTTATTCACAAACCGATGGGTTACAACGTGGAGTTGAAAGTGGTCAAAATAACTGAGTCACATCCGATTGTTCCTAAACCAGTTGAAGTTGAATTTAGCAATGCTAGCAAAGATATATTAAAAATTCAATTACAAGAAAGTATGAAAATCAAAAACATGAATAATTTTGTTATAAGTGAACGAGCAAGAAGAACAAATCAAATTGTATCTACGAGTAATTATTCAGATTCTGTGGGGAGTGTTCTTATTGGCGAATGAAGCAGAAGTTAGATATTTAGAAGATAAAGAAGGAAATACTTTTATACCTGTAGCCCACGCTGATTATGTTATAGGTTTACCGGAAAATTTGAACGATAGAATAACACAATTAGAAAATGACAACTATTATTTATTGAATAGAGTGTATGAATTAGATCAAAAAATAGAAAACTTAGAAAAGGGGGATGACAATGTATTATCTTAATTTTCCAATTGACTTAGGCCAAGAATATAGACGTATGATGATTAGTAATTTTAAATATATTGTTGAACGTTTAAATTACATCAAAGATGATTTTCACTATCATCGTACAGATGAGAATAACGCTCATACTTCTTCACAAATCAAACATGGCGCTAGAACGTCAAAAGATGTTTTTGATGATTTACAAAGTCAAATAAACAGATTAGTCTTAGCACCCAGAAACAACAGTGCAAATGAAATTGTACAAGCGAGAGTGGATATTTTTGGTAATCATTTCCCTACTTTAAAAGAGCACCTAATCAAATGGGAAGAAAGAACAAAAATTGATAAAGAAGAAACAATAGAAGAAGTAGAAAAAGCTAAAAAAACGATACTTGATGCTGAATATAGATTTGAACCGAACAAACAAGAGTTTTTATATGTCACTGATTTAAGCCCTTTAACAAACGCGGTTATGCAACATTTTTGGTTTGATAAACGAACAGGTATTATTTATATGACTCAAGCACAAGGTGCAGATTATATGTTAACTCGGTTAAAACCTAACGGAGAATACATTGATAGTAGTTTGATTTTAAATGGAGGACATGGAACGCATAATGGTTATCGATATATAAATGATGAATTATGGATATATTCTCACATTGTTGATAATGAAGGTAAACATAAAGTTGTACGATTTAAATATACACCTAATGTAGAAATGGCTTATGGCACATATGGTATGGAAGAAGTATTCACGGGCCACCCAGAGTTACCCTATATCACACCAGTTATAAACGAAGTGGAAAACAAAATTTTATACAGAATTGAATATCCTAGTAGTGAATGGGAAACTAGGCAATCTCGAAATTATGTAGAGATTAGAGACTTAGATGATATCGATAAGAGAATTAACAAGGTGTTATATAAAATAGATTTACCATTAAATTTAACTAACCCAACCCAACCTATGCAAGGTGTTGGGTTTGATGAAGATACATTATACTGGACAACTGGTACATCGAGTATTAAAACTGATAATTATTTAACAACTTATGATTTAGAAACAGGTAAACAAAAATATCAAGTTAAAATAAATTACGGTGGTGATGGTGGTATTGTACCAGGTGATTTTTCAGAACCAGAAGGTTTACAAATATATTACGATGATGAAAATAGAAAAGCACTGTTAATAGGTTTTTCAGTAGGTGGTTCAGGCAATAGAACTCATAAAATTTATGGTGTTGCTCAGCGTGGTGTACTAGATCAATTACATTCACGTGGCATTCCCACCCCTTTAACAGATACGGGAGGGCGTACAAAGCCATTACCAGTAGACCCGTATAATATGAGATTACTTTCGAAGATTACGACACCTGGTTATTATTATCTTTATACTGACCATACTAAAAATATCGATGACTTTCCGTTAGATAAAAAACAAAGAGATGCTGGCTGGTTTTTCCAAGTTGAACCATCTCAAGCCAATGGCGATGTATTACAGAGATTGATAAGAAATAGTTACGGTAGAAATATGCTAACTTTCGAACGTTTTGTTTCTCGTAAAGGAGATAGAAACGGCATAGGACCGTGGAATTACACCCAGAAAACTGCAGGGTTTTGGGAAAGAGTACCTACACATATTAACCGGATAGCTGATTTAAATATTGTAGGGCTAACCTATTACATGACGACTGAAGATTCCAAACGTATGATAGACTTTCCAAATAGTAAAAAAGGAGTTGCGGGTTGGATAATACATGTCGAACAAGGAGAAAATAACGGATATATGCATAGGGTTGTTAGAAATGTATCTGATTATAATTTAGAGATATTGTACAGAAATTATAAAAACAGTGATGATAAAACAGATTGGTTTATCATTAATAGTGAGGTGGTTAAATAATGGTGAGTAATTTAGATAAAAGTTCAATTATCAATATGGAAAACACTGCAAGATATCAACCTCGTTCAAAATTAAATGTTACCTTTTCAACCGCTGATAGAGATTCTGCGGTTTTTGTATTTAATGTAACAAAAGGTAATAAGCCTTTATTATTGAGTACGGAAAACGTCACTGGACATATTGCACTAAAACACAATGATGGGTCATTTGTAAAAGATACCTTGCATTTTACTGAGCCAAATATCAATGGGCGTTTTGAATACTACATTCCTAATGAACTGTTAAAACGTGAGGGTACGGTTACAATGCAAGTCTTTATATCTGAAAAAGGTGATTCTAATGTGACTGTAGCTGAACGAATTGTAACATTCGATATTGAAAAATCAATTGTTAGCCAAATCAGTGCAGAAACTAAACTTCAATATATCATTGAATATGATGAGTTACAGGCTATTATTGCTAATCGTATCACTGATATTGAAGATAAGATGGCAAATGCGGAAGATTATGTTTCACAATTAAAACAAGCCAGAGAAAAAGGTTTAAGCGATATTGAGATTGCAAAAGCTGATAGTGTTAAAGTTTTAAATGAGTTAGCAGACAAACGACTAGAAGAAATAAACAACAAGGCAAGTGTGTATTCTAGTAAGTTTGATGACGATAAACAATATATGGATGATAAACATCAAGCGTTTAAAGAGAGTGTTCTGAATAGTGAAGTTGTTACTCAAGGGGAATCTAAGGAGTGGCAGAAGTATAAATTAACTAATGATGATGGAAATTACCCGTTTATAGATTTACAAAACAAAGCTGAAAACTACTATGGTTTAAAAACGGGTGTTTATTATACTACTAATACACCTCATGGTATTAGTGGAGTTTCAACAGCTGGATTTTCAGAGATGAAAATAAGACAGTGGACAACAGTAAAAAGGTTAACTTTTAGACCTTACAATTCTAACAGAATATTTGAAAAATGGTTTTATAACGAGTGGTCTGAATGGAGAGAAATTCCTACACTACCCCTAGACGAAGAAATCGAAACTCAAAACTCAGCAGAATCGCGTGCTAACGAAACTCTAGCAGATGCTAATCAATATACTGATGAACAGCTTTCTAAACAGCATACTGTTTTATTTGAAGGTTCTGCTAACGGTGTAAATACAGAGTTTAACTTAACGGATAGTATTTATAATTACAGTTTAATTATGATATCAGGAAAATTCCCTGGAGGAACATTTAATGAACCAGTATTGGTTTCAAATGTGATAGATAACATAACAATACAACGTTTTAATTTAACTGATGCCGAAGGACAACTTGTCGAGTTTTATGAATCGTCTGTTAATGTGAAAAACGGGATTAAACCATTTATAAGACATGACGTTGCGTTTGACTATAAAAACTTAAAACCTTCTGGTAAAGACAATAATGCGTTCACAATCACTAAAGTTGAGGGGTGGAAATGATGCAAATACTATTAAATGACGAAAGAGAAATCACCAACTATGCTATTGTTGGTGGTTTTGAAGATGGAATAGAAATAGAAAGCTATCCAAACTATTTTATAAATAATTTCAAACCTAGATATTATGTATTCAGTGATAATGCAGTAAAAGTAAATAAAAATTATAAAGAAAAAACAGATGAAGTGTATGAACAGCCAGAAATAGATTTAGACAAAAATACTAAAGGATTGGATAAAGAACTTAGAAACATGTTTGCTAGTATGCAAATACAAATAGTGCAAGGGAATATGATGGTTTCACAATTTTCGCAACAAAACGCAAAATTAGCTCAAGAATTAGTAAGACTACAAAAAGAATTAGAAGATATGAAAGGGGATAAATAATATGAAATTACTATTTCCAACTTACGAAGATATAAAAACAATGTACGGTTGGGGTTGCTATACCAACGAACAAATAAAATGGTTTGTAGATATGGAAGTTATTGATAAAGAGGAATACGCATTAATTACTGGAGAAAAATATCCAGAACAACCACAGGCTTAGGCTTGTGGTTTTTATTTAGATGGAAGTAGGTGAACGCATGAGTGAAAACTTTACGATACACGACAGATTGGCAACTTTATCACTTTTTGGTTTAGGTGTGTTTGTAGATATACGTGGTTTCTACTGGTTTGTAAGACAAGAAGATGTACTTAATGAAAGTGAATTCTACCAAGCACTACATGAAGTTATGCCTATATGGGTATGGGGATTACTTCTGATTGTATTTGGTACTTGTCTAATTCTAGCAAGTCTATTCTTTGGTAAACGGTCTGTAAACAATACTTCGAACTATTTTATGTTAATAGGTGGCACAGGGAGTGCAATTATCCACTTCTTAATGGCCTCGGCAGGTATATATAATTCACTCAATTGGCTAACACCAGCACAATTTGTAGCTATGACTGCATGGCTTGGGTTTGTTGGTTTCTTAGGTGGCTTAGGTATTTATGGACGAAGATAGATACGTTCTAAGACATGAATGGGAAAGGTCAAGGGGCAAGATACACGAACGCATAAACGAAGTAGATAACAAACACACAGACAATTTTAATAGTTTGCTTAATAAAGTAGATAGACAGACACTACTACAAGAAAAAGCATTTGAATCACAAGCTAGGTCGGAGAAACATTTAGAAAAAATGAGTGAATCATTATCAACAGTAGGGACTAGAGTTACTGATTTAGAATATGAAACAAAAAGTCACGAGAAAGAAATTAAAAGTTTGCAAGGAACTGTAGAAGCAGAAGCAAAAGGAAACAGAGAAGTAATTGGCTACTGGTTAGGATTTGCAGGTGTAGTATTAGTACCACTCATCACTTTAGTAGCAAATATCTTTTTTAAATAGGTCGGCACATTGTGTCGGCTTTTTATTATACACAACAACAGGTAAATACATTTCTCGATGCAACACAGGGCGTTTCTCAGCGTCCTGTTTTTATTATAAATGGAGGTTTTTATAAATGGAACAAATTATAGCATTTGCAGGGATTATCTCTGTAATAACTATTGCATTAACGGAAGTAATAAAAAGAACGAAAGCAATTCCGAAAAATATTATACCAATTATTTCAATATTCATTGGTGTGATAGTAGGTGGGTTAACTGCTTTTATACCAGAAATTGTTTCTGAACTATCTATTGCTGGTCGATTACTAGCTGGTCTCATTAGTGGGCTAATGGCAACTGGTATTTGGGAAACTTTTAAGGATAAGAAAGGGACATCTGAAAACAACAGTAATAAAATAGGTGGAGGTAATGTGAAATGACAGAGAAATGGAATGGCGTTCCAGTTAAATATGATTGGTTGCCTATAGGAACACGTAGAAGTGGACAGCAATTAACAAGTGGTAATCCAGTTTTTGCAGTTGCTCATGACACAGGTAACCCAAACACAACAGCACAAGATAATGTGAATTACTATAAAAACAGTTATAATATTGATTGGTCGCTTGTCGCATCTGCTCATATATTCGTAGACGATAAAGAGTGTATCGTTTGTATACCAGTTACAGAGAAAGCGTGGCACGTATTATATAATACACCTATTGATAATAACTGGTATGGAATAGATGCAAACGATGGCGCATTTGGCGTAGAAGGGTGTTATTTTGATGATAAAGCCCGTAGTAAAAAGTCACTTGAAAATACAGCGAAAGTGTTAGCTTATTTAGTTAAATACTGGAAGATAGATTACAAAACTGAAATGCCAGGTCACCAAGATATACAGTCAGACAAAGTAGACCCAGGTAATTTACTTCAAGCAGCTGGTTATAGTAGAAATGTGAGTAATTTGGATAAACTGGTAGCTAAATATATCAATGGGGTTAAAGAAGAAAGTTCTAAAACACCATCAAAAGAATTATCACAACCAACTAAAAAGAAACCTACACCATCACCCCAAAGTAATGTTCAATATAAAGAAGCAATTGAATACATGCATAGCTTAAAAGGCCAATTTATTGATTTCGATAATTTCGCAGCTTACCAATGTATGGATCTTGTTGTAGATTTTGCGCACCATGTAACGAACGGATTTAGATTGTGGGGTGATGCGAAAGATTTAACTTGGGTAGCTTTACCTAGAGGATGGAAGTTAGTTAAAAATACACCTAGCTATATTCCACCTATCGCTTCTATAGCAGTATATACAGAAGGCATTTATAAACAATGGGGTCACACTGGTTTAGTTTGGGATAACAGTGGTGGGACAAACACATTCACTATATTAGAGCAAAACTATGATAGTAATGCAAATACTCCTGCTAAATTAAGAGAAGATGATTATAGTGGCTTAACACACTTTATCGTACCAGACTTTGCAGATGACAGTGTTGATTTAACCACAATTGGAAATGTAAAACCTAAAGCACCATCAAAAGGACAATCATTGAAATTAAACAGCGTTCCACCTAAGAAATTAACTTGGTCTAACCAACCATATTTCAAAGCAGTAGCAGATAATGCAGGTGCCACAATTTGTAGACCTAATCACAATAACGTAATGGTACTTACAAATGAAGTGTATGGACAAGGTGATGTGTTCTATGTTTATGAAATACGTGATGGCTGGGCTAGAGTTTATTCTCCTTCAAATGATGGCTTTGTTTGGTATGAAAGATTAAGAATAACAGAAGTTTATAAACCAGGCGGCGGACAAGAGTTAAAAAATAAACCAGATAAACAAACTGTTAATCAAAAAACGAACGCTAAAAAAACAAGTGGTTTGAAGGTAGGAAGTATTCCACCTAGTAAAGTTGGTTGGAGTAAGAAATGTAAATTCAGAGGTAAAGTAGATCATTACGGTGCAACTGTAGCGAAACGTAGTGGCAAAAAAGGTAATTATCAATGGTCACTCACTAATGAAACTTACCGTGCAGGTTATGATGATTTTTATATTTTTGAAGTATTAGACGGATGGTGCCGAGTATACTCTCATAACAACAATGGTTGGGTATGGCACGAAAGATTAAGAATAGTAGAAGTATATTAAAAAATTTGAAATGTCTATTAGCTAAACTAATTTTCATATGTTATATTACAAATAGAGGCAATGAATATTTATTGTGACTCACCAATTCTATTTTTTTACGCATTAGGCACTCTTTACGGAGTGTCTTTTTTATGGTATAAATGTCTTGAGCAATATATTACTATTGCTAACCAATACCGATACCATTACTATAAAAAAGAGTAGGCACACTGTCCCGTGCTTACTCTTTAATTTTATGTTAAACTATTAGTAGTGCTATGGTCATAGCACTTTTCAAATTTATATTCCTTTATATCTTCAGGCATCCTTTAGGGGTGCCTTCTTATTTTAACTTGATTAAGTTTATAAAAAATGGTAAATTAATTGCAGAGAGCTTAGACTCCTTTCTATGTAACTTAAAATAATTAATCGTCGAATGAATAGGTGGACTTTCAAGTTCGCCTATTTTTTATTTTATTTGACCGAGTCATTAGAAAGTGATAGTTTATAGATAGACATATATTCACGTTCCTTTATTTTTATTAAAACATGCGAGTATGAAGAGACAGGCCTTTGTGCTTGTCTTTTTTATTAACTTGCATAATTAAAAATTTATGCTAATATAATAAATACGTTGATATAATACCAACTGTATTTATCGTCTCATTTTAAAAATGAGTTTTCACAACACCCCTTTACGGGGTGTATTTTTTATATTATTATATAAATGCGCTTTCAATGATTGTATTTATAGTTCACACTGAGTAGGCACATTGTCCCGTGTCTGCTCTTTTTTTATTTGATTAAACGGAAAAATATGTTAAATTATAAATAGGCTTTAAAGCCACGCAATCCACTGTGATTGACCTTATAATATATTCAGCGTCTCTTTACGAGGCGCTTTTTTATTGTGTATTATAGGCACAATTATTATTAACCATACAATAGATTAGGCGGACTTTCGGAGCTGTCTTTTCTACGTTATAACTATAGTTAATAAGTGATTACTATGATATCTTGGCAACACGTTATCATACTAGGGTAGGCACATAGATGTGTCTGCCCTATTTTTTTATGGTATAATATGTAATACATGCAGCCCTTATATTTATTTCGTCAACCACTCAAGCATGTCCATGGGTGGTTATTTATATAACAAAATATTTATAAGAGTATTAACTTGTAATAATATAGATTAGTGTTAGTGTGTAGATAGGAGTAGGAACCCGTCCTACTTCTTCTATTAAACAACAGTAAATCCAACAATTTACCCACTGCGGGAAGTGGGGTTTTATTATATTTATCCAGGTGATTGACAAGTTTATCAATCATATAGTCAGAGTATTTCCTATTTTTCCTTACTCTATAACGAATTATAGCCACCCAACTAGTCACTGGGTGGTTTTTACATAAATAAACCCACCAATTAAGGTGGGTGTTTTAATTTATTGATACCATTTTTGATACCATTTTATCTCGAAACGTATTTTTTATAAAATTTAAACCATGTAAAACGTTGATTTAAAGGCGTTTTGAATATACTAAAAATATGAAATAACCTAAATTTAATTGAAATGGAAGGTTCTATCGGCTAATTTTAAATAGTTGCTAATGCAATCTATAATCAAATTTAAAAACACGAGTGATGCCATTTTGGTGCCGTATTTTTCGGTATAATCAAATGTACATCACTTCGTGTTTTTTTATATTGATAAGTATATAAAACGTTTTCAAAATTTTAAAATAGCGTTTATTTCATAAAAAATAAGGGAAATAATAAATATCGTTTAAATTTTTACATAATATATAAAGGGAGTTATGCTTATATGATTATAGCCATAATCATACTTTTATTTGCTTCATTTTTCTTTTCGGGAAGTGAAACCGCTTTAACTGCGGCGAATAGAATGAAAATACAAACTGAAGCAGAGAATGGAGATAAAAAATCTGCAAAATTATCAAAGTTACTTACAAAACCTAGTGAATTTATCACTACTATATTAATAGGAAATAACATTGCGAATATTATTCTGCCAACTTTAGTTACTGTTTTAGCCGTGAATATAGGTGTGAATGTCGGAGTTGCTACAGCAATTACGACTGTTGCCATTATCATCATTTCAGAAGTGATACCTAAGTCTATCGCTGCAACTTACCCAGATCGTATGTCTAGACTGGTTTATACCCCAATCTCATTTTTTGTCATAATATTTAAACCAATTACTAAATTATTAAACTGGTTAACTGATATGATCAATAGTCTGCTTTCAAAAGGGCAAGAAGATCAACAACGATTATCTAAAGAAGAAATAAGGCAGATGGTTACAATTGCGGGAAGTGAAGGTGCTTTTAACGAAATGGAACGTAACCGAATTCAAGGTGTCATGGATTTTGAACAATTAAAAATAACAAATATCGATACAACACCGCGTATCAATGTGACTGCATTTTCATCCGATATTTCGTATGAAGAAGCTTATGATACTGTGTTGACTAACCCATATACACGTTATCCTGTTTATGATGGTGATATAGATCATATTATAGGTATTTTTCACTCGAAATATTTGTTAGCATGGAGCAAAGCACAGTCTAATAATATTCTACAATACGCTTCTGAACCTTTATTTGTAAATGAACATAATAGGGCAGAGTGGGTGTTAAGGAAAATGACTGTTTCTCGTAAACATTTAGCCATTGTACTAGATGAATTTGGAGGCACCGATGCTATCGTCTCTCATGAAGATTTAATTGAAGAAATGCTCGGTATGGAGATCGAAGATGAGATGGATGAACAAGAAAAAGAAAAATTAGAAGCACAGATGCAAGCGTACAATAACAAACCATAAATTACAGGAAATAATTAATAAACTTAAAGTGCTATTTGAGATGTTGATTTTAAATAAAGGGGTGTTTGATATGCACTTTTCTTCAAAGGTTACAGAAGTATTAGGTATTAAGTTGCCAATCATCCAAGCAGGGATGGCAGGGAGCACGACACCAGAATTAGTAGCAACTGTGAGCAATAGCGGTGGCCTCGGTACGATTGGCGCAGGTTATTTTACTGCAAATAGATTAGATTCAGAAATAACATACGTTCAAGAATTAACGGATTTACCCTTTGCTGTCAATTTATTTGTACCCAGTGAGCAATTATATGTGCCAGAAAATGTAGAACGTATGAACGCTTGGTTAAAACCTTATAGAAGAGCACTAAACCTTGAAGAACCAGTCATTGATATTAGTGAAGAGCAGCAATTTAATGAAGCGATTAATGTTGTAATTGAAAAAGGGATTCCAGTGGTTTCATTTACTTTTGGCATACCTAAGCAGAGCGTCATTGAAAAGTTGAATGCGCGTCAAATCACGCTTGTAGGTACTGCGACGTCTGTTGAAGAAGCGATTGCTAATGAAAGTGCTGGTATGGATGCCGTTATCGCACAAGGTAGTGAAGCGGGTGGCCATAGAGGGTCATTCACTGTGACTTCTGGTGATCATACGCCGTTAATTGGCACAATGTCACTTATACCTCAGGTTGTCGATAATGTAAGTATTCCAGTGATAGCTGCAGGTGGAATTATGGATGGGCGTGGCATAGTTGCAAGTATGGTCTTAGGCGCTGAAGCTGTACAAATGGGTACGGCCTTTTTAACTTCAGAGGAAAGTGGCGCATCTACATTATATAAAAATGCGATACAACATAGTAAAGAAACAGATACCGTGATTACTAATGTTTTTACAGGCAAACCGGCTAGAGGTATAGATAATGAGTTCATACATAAAATGGATTATTATGACGATGACATCCCAGATTATCCTATTCAAAATCAATTGACGAATGGTATTCGTAAAGCTGCAGCTCAAAAGGGTAATGCACAATGGACACATTTGTGGAGCGGCCAAAGTCCTAGGTTGTCACAATTTGTATCAGCGTCTGTGCTGATTGACAATATTGTTAAAGAAACACGTAGTATTCTCAATAAATAATTAGTTTAAATATGATTGAATGCACAGTTGCTATTTCTAAAAAGTATAGCAACTGTTTTTATTTTTATATTGAAATAATCATGTTTTTTGAGATTTTATTACGCTTGCTAGAAATTGATTGAAACATTGGAGGAATAAATTTAATCTAGTGAATCTCTTAAAAGATCTATGGTATCATGTAACTGGTGATACTATGATAAATATTGGATTAACGGGTTGGGGTGACCATGATACTTTATATGAAGATTTGCAACGTAAATCAGATAAATTGATTACATATGCGAGCCATTTTCCTATCGTGGAATTAGATGCGTCTTATTATGCTATACAACCTGAAAGAAATATTAGAAAATGGATAAGAGAAACACCAGAAAGATTTGAATTCATTGTTAAAATTCATCAAGCGTTAACATTACATGCAGATTATCATGATTTTGCTGAAACGAGACAGACACTGTTTAATCAGTTTAAAGCGATGTTGGAACCGTTAAAATCAGAACATAAATTAGCAATGGTATTAGTACAATTTCCGCCTTGGTTTGATTGTACTGCACAAAACATCACATATATTCGTTATGTACGAGAACAGTTGAAAGATTTTCCAGTATGTGTGGAATTTAGGCATCAATCTTGGTTTAATCAAACATATAAAGAAGAAACTTTAGGTTTTTTAACAGACCATGACATTATTCATGCAGTATGCGATGAACCACAAGCTGGTCAAGGTTCCATACCACTAATTAATCGCATTACGAATGAAACAGCATTCGTTCGTTATCACGGTCGGAATATATATGGTTGGACTAAAAAAGATATGACAGATGAAGCGTGGAGAGATGTAAGATATCTATATGATTACAACAAGCAAGAACTTACAGATTTAGCGCAAAAAGTTAAACTATTAGAACAAAAAGCTAAAAATATTTACGTAGTGTTTAATAATAATTCTGGTGGTCATGCTGCTCAAAATGCAAAAACATACCAAAAGTTATTAGGTATTGATTATGAAGGCTTAGCACCACAACAATTAAAATTATTTTAGGAGCGATAAAACATGTTAACAATAATCATATTGATTTTAATTGGTGGTTTATCAGCCATCCTAGGATCTCTTGTTGGTATTGGCGGGGGCATCATTATCGTCCCTACATTAGTTTATTTAGGTGTAGAAAATGATCTATTACAAGGTATCACACCTCAAATTGCAATTGGTACATCTTCATTGATTTTGATTATTACAGGATTATCATCAACATTAGGCTATTTGAAAACAAAACAAGTAGACGTTAAAAATGGCTCAATCTTTTTATTCGGCTTATTACCAGGCTCATTAATTGGTTCTATACTAAGCCGTTTTTTAACATTAGATTCCTTTAATTTATACTTTGGTGTCTTCTTGATATTTGTAGCTGTTTTACTCATGATTAGAAATAATATAGAACCAATGAAGATGTTTAATAAACCTAAATATGAACGTACATATGTTGACGGTTATGGTCGAACATATCATTATAGCGTACCGCCAGTTTTAGCATTTATAGCAACACTATTTATCGGTATACTGACTGGTTTATTTGGTATCGGAGGGGGGGCGTTAATGACGCCATTAATGCTTATCGTTTTCAGATTTCCTCCCCATGTGGCGGTCGGTACAAGTATGATGATGATTTTCTTTTCAAGTGTGATGAGCTCTGTTGGGCACATTGCACAAGGACACGTAGCTTGGGTTTATTCGATTGTCTTAATTATCTCTAGTTATATCGGCGCTAAAATAGGCGTGAAAGTGAATCAATCTATAAAATCAAATACTGTCGTTATGTTACTAAGAACAGTTATGCTAATAATGGGACTATATTTAATCATAAAATCATTTTTATAAACTAAGAGGAGGGACCCATGGTGAAATTAACTATTTACCATACAAATGATATTCACAGTCATTTGCATGAGTACGAACGTATTTCCGAATATTTAGCTCAAGAGAGACCCAAATTAGATCATCCCTCGCTCTATTTAGATATTGGAGACCATGTTGATTTATCAGCCCCTGTTACAGAAGCTACGATGGGCATAAAGAATGTTGAACTTTTAAATAAAGCACATTGTGATATAGCGACAATTGGGAATAATGAAGGTATGACTATTTCGCATGAAGCTTTAAATACACTTTATGACAATGCAAAATTTGATGTGACGTGTGCGAATGTTTTTGATGAGCAAGGCCAATTACCGCGTAATATCACCTCATCTATAATTAAAGAAATAAACGGTGTGCGTATATTATTTGTTGCAGCAACAGCACCATTCACACCATTCTATAGAGCACTAGACTGGGTCGTTACTGATCCATTAGAAGCAATTAAAGATGAAATTAGCGCTAATGAAGATGCTTATGACTTATTAATCATTATGAGTCACGTAGGTGTGTTCTTTGATGAGAAATTATGCCAAGAAATTCCAGAAATTGATTTAATATTAGGTAGTCATACGCATCATTATTTTGAAAAAGGTGAAATCAATAATGGTGTTTTAATGGCAGCTGCAGGTAAATATGGCCGTTTTATAGGTGAAGTAACATTAGAAATTGAACACGATACAGTTGTAGATAAACATGCAGTGATTTATCCAGTAGAAACATTACCAGAAGTAGTGACACACTTCGAAGCAGAAGGTAAAGCTTTATTAAGCGACGCGGTCATTGATCATCCGATTAACTTACCAAGAAGAACAGATGTCATAACCCAAACGTCTTATATGTTAGCTGAAAGTGTATTTGAATTTACAAATGCAGACTGCACAATCATCAATGCGGGTTTAATTGTAAAAGGTATTTCAGCCAACCAAGTCACGGAATTTGATATTCATCAAATGTTACCTCACCCTATCAATGCAGTACGTATTCGATTAAATGGTTTAGAATTAAAAAATGTTATTATTAAAAGTCAAAAGCAAGAGTACCTTCATGAACACGCGCAAGGCCTAGGCTTCAGAGGAGATATATTTGGTGGTTACGTTCTATATAATTTAGGGCTGATTGAATCTGAATCAAGATACTTTATTAACGGTGAAGAAATTGAAGACGACAAAACTTATGTGCTTGGCACAGTGGATATGTATACATTCGGTCGTTATTTTCCGACTTTAAAAGAACAATCTATCGATTATTTAATGCCAGAGTTTTTAAGAGATATTTACAAAGAAAAATTACTTGGTTATTAAAATATTACATTTTACGTTTTAATTTAATCCGATTTTCGTTATAATGATTACAGATTTCAAATCAGGAGGAATTGTGCGGTTATGGCTACTAAAAATGAAGAAATTTTACGTAAACCCGATTGGTTAAAAATAAAACTGAATACTAACGAAAACTACACTGGTCTCAAGAAAATGATGAGAGAAAAGAATTTAAATACAGTGTGTGAAGAAGCAAAATGTCCTAATATACACGAATGTTGGGGTGAACGTCGAACTGCTACATTTATGATTTTAGGCGCAGTTTGTACACGTGCATGTCGTTTTTGTGCCGTTAAAACAGGATTACCAAATGAGTTAGATTTAGATGAGCCAGAACGCGTGGCAGAATCTGTTGAATTAATGAATTTAAAGCATGTTGTAATTACAGCAGTTGCGCGAGATGATTTAAGAGATGCCGGTTCCAATGTTTATGCTGAAACAGTTCGTAAAGTGCGCGAGCGTAACCCTTATACGTCGATAGAAATATTACCGTCTGATATGGGTGGCGATTACGAAGCATTAGAAACCTTAATGGCTTCAAAGCCAGATATTTTAAACCATAATATTGAAACAGTTCGTCGTTTAACACCTAGAGTTCGTGCTAGAGCGACTTATGACCGTACTTTAGAATTTTTAAGACGTTCTAAAGCATTACAACCTGATATACCAACAAAATCTAGTTTAATGGTGGGCTTAGGTGAAACTCACGAAGAAATTTATGAAACAATGGATGATTTACGTGCAAATGATGTTGATATCTTAACCATTGGTCAATATTTGCAACCTTCACGTAAACATTTAAAAGTTGAAAAATATTATACACCTTTAGAATTTGGTAAATTAAGAAAAGTAGCCATGGATAAAGGATTCAAACATTGCCAAGCAGGACCACTTGTGAGAAGTTCTTATCATGCAGATGAACAAGTTAACGAAGCTGCAAAAGAAAGACATCGTTTAGGTGAAGAAAAACTTGGTGTAGATTCTAATATTTAAATATAGATATTAAATACAAAGACTTAGTTCATTTTGGAAATTAGCGATGCCCGTTAATTAAATGATGGACTAAGTCTTTATTAGCAATAGAAAAGTTATTTTACTGACTTCTCGTATGTAAGTTTAGTATGGTTTTATTAAAAATAACAATTAGGGTGAATATAATGATAAAAGTGAATAGTTTCTATTTTGAAATTATAGAAGAATACCGAGAATGTTTTGATGAAGAATTATTTGCGCAACGGTACGCAGATATTTTAGATAAATATGATTATATCGTCGGAGATTTTGGATATGACCAATTAAGATTAAAAGGCTTCTATAAAGATTCAAATAAAAAGGCAGAATTGAGTAAACGATTCTCAACGATTCAAGATTATTTATTAGAATATTGCAATTTTGGTTGTCCATATTTTATTTTGAAAAAAATTCCAGAGGATGAAGTGCCATCTCAAATTGAAGATGATGATGACGTTAAATTAACATTTGAAAAAAATAAATTACAAGATGTAAAAATCCAGCCGACGATTCAAGATACAGAAAAATAATAGGATGTTATATTCAAGTATATGACAATCTCAACATAGCTAAGTTAGCATCATAGATTAATTCAGTAACTATAAAAATAAATAGATCATAGTATACTAGACCCATAAAGCTGTGTATGATTGAATTTTAAAATACGGACGATAAACCAAAAACACAAAAAGACTACANNNNTTGTAGTCTTTTTGTGTTTTTAATCTGATAGTTTTGGTTTATTTGGTATTTAACATATAACGCGTTTAATTTTTATTTTAATTATTGTATAACTTGGTTAAGATATTCTGTGATTTCATTGCCTTCATCTTCTGTCACCCCTAAGATATGTGCAATATAACCTTCCTCTTCTAAATCATCTGTACCAATAATGCCGAATTTATTTGTCTGCATATTTAAAACGATTGTTTTACCAAAATGGCGATCGGTTTGTACAAGCATTAAATCATAACGGCTAAATTCTCCAACAAATCCTACAAATTGCACCTGTGATGATTCATTATCATCATAAAGATACATATCTATCATATAAACATCCTTTCACAATTGAGCTATGAGATTATTTAATTATTAAGGACAATTCTATATCAAAAAGTCTTGATTTACAGTATAACCATAAATGAATTTGACTGCAAAGGTATGGTATGATGAGAATGATAGGAGTGACGTAGATGTATTTTGTTAATAAAGATAAGTTAGATAAAAAGTTAAATTACTTACAAGAATTAGTTAATGATTATCCTAACCATAAAGATAACCATTACGCATTCGAAAGAATTTCACAAATGTTGATAGAATCATCTGTAGATATTGGTAATATGATTATAGATGGTTTTATTTTAAGAGATCCAGGAAATTACAAAGATGTTATAGATATTTTAGAATTAGAAAATGTTATTTCTAAAGATACACAAAGTAATATCAATCAAACCGTTGATGAAAGAAAACAATTCGTACATTATTATGATGAACTTGAAACGACACAGTTAGTACCACTTTTTGATAGAACGCTTGATTATTATCAACAATTTATTGATGAAGTTATCCAGTTTTTAAAAAATGAAAATGTCCCGATTACAGCATTTGGCCAAAAAGGAGAGAAATAAGCTTTGATGAAACATTATAAAGCGTACCTTATCGATTTAGATGGTACGATGTACAAAGGTAACGAACAAATTGATGGTGCAACACAGTTTATTGAGTATTTAAATAAACATGAGATTCCACATTTATTTGTAACGAATAATTCAACAAAAGAACCTGCCGAAGTAGTAGAAAAATTAAAAGCAATGGGCGTGACAGCTAAGCCAGATGAAGTAGTAACTTCAGCGATAGCTACCGCAGAATATATTGCTGAAGCACACCCAGGAGCTTCAATTTATATGTTGGGTGGCTCTGGTTTAGAACAAGCGTTAACGAATCATGGTTTAGTCATTAAAAATGATGAGTTCGTAGATTACGTAGTTATTGGCTTAGACGAAGCTGTAACTTATGAGAAATTGGCAACTGCTACATTAGGCGTGCGTAATGGGGCGACATTTATATCAACTAATAAAGATGTTTCTATACCGAAAGAACGTGGATTTTTACCGGGAAATGGCGCTATTACAAGCGTTGTATCCACATCGACAGGCGTTCAACCTACATTTATTGGTAAACCAGAACCTATTATTATGAATAAGGCGATGGAGATTTTAGGTTTAGATTGTTCTGAAGTGGCAATGGTGGGCGATTTATATGATACTGATATACTTTCTGGCATCAACGTTAATATGGATACAATTCATGTCCAAACTGGCGTTTCTTCGTTAGATGAAGTAAAACTTAAAGACGTTCCACCGACATACAGTTTTAAAGATTTAAATGAGGTAATCAAAGAACTCGAAATATAGGAGTGATTGAATGCAAAAAATTGTAGTGAGTAGAAAGATTCCAGAAAAATTCATTAAGCAATTAGAAACTATAGGTGAAGTAGAAGTGTGGGATGCATCATATAAGCCTATGCCGCGGGATAAATTTTTAACTGCTTTAAAAGATGCAACAGCATGCTTTGTCACATTGAGTGAAAAAATGGATGAAGAAGTTATTGAAGCTGCACCTAATCTTAAAGTCATAGCAAATATGGCAGTTGGCTATGACAATATTGATGTGCAACTAATGCAAAGCAAAGATATTGTGGTTACTAATACACCAGGCGTTTTGACAGAAACAACAGCAGAATTAGGATTCACTTTAATGCTTGCAGTAGCAAGACGTGTAGTTGAAGCGGAATCGTACGTTCAAAATGGTGAATGGCAAAGTTGGGGTCCGTATTTATTTGCGGGCAAGGATTTATTCCATGCGAACGTCGGTATTTATGGTATGGGGGATATTGGTAAAGCATTTGCGAGACGATTAAAAGGTTTTAACACTAATATTATGTATCATAATAGAACAAGACGCCCAGATGATGAAGAAGCACTTGGTGCCTTATACGTTCCATTTGAAACCTTATTAAAAGAGAGTGACTTTATCGTTTGTACCGCGCCGCTTACAGCAGAAACACGAGACAAATTTGATGAAAAAGCATTTAAAATGATGAAAAATGACGCCGTTTTCATTAATATTGGTAGAGGTGCAATAGTTGATGAAGAAGCGTTAGTATCAGCATTACAAAATGAAGAAATAAAAGCATGTGGTTTAGATGTTTTGAGAGAAGAACCTATTGATACGACGCATCCCTTATTATCAATGAAAAATGCAACTATACTCCCTCATATAGGGAGTGCATCAGTGATTACAAGAGATCGTATGGTACAACTTTGTGTAGATAATATTCAGTTAGTATTAAATGAGAAACAGCCTAAAACACCAGTAACCATAAATTAATTAAAAAAGCAGTTATCGAATTATGGCACTGAACCCTTAAAAT